>JBBQSE010000063.1:0-24399 GCA_038214195.1 Planctomycetales bacterium | reverse complement strand
AGCGCTCGAAGTCTCGCAATTGAGCCAACAACGCTGTCTCTGCAGTCCCAAAGTCAGATGTCCATGATTCAGACATCCCCGCAGGGCGGATTTCCAGCCGATCGGATACGGCAGCCCGGTTGAATCGAGCATTCGACGACTTCGGGCATTCTGCTATGCTGCTGAGCCAACGGCAATTTCCCTGTAGCCTGAGACCCCGGTTCAGGTTTGGACAGTTTGTTTTGAAAGTGTCATTTTTATCATGAGATACGATGTTTTTGGCGTGGGCAATGCCCTCGTGGATATTCAGGCGCAGGTGTCAGACATTTGGGTGGCTCAGACAGGCTTTGAAAAAGGCATTATGACGCTGGTGGACGACGCGCAGCAGCAGAATGTACTCAGTCGGCTGAGCGGAATTTCCCTGAATCGCTGTGCCGGTGGTTCGGCAGCCAACACGATCGTGGGCGTTGCTGATTTCGGTGGCAAGGCGGCATACGCTGGCAAAGTTGCCAGCGACGAAACGGGCGAATTTTTCCTGCAGGATCTGCGACGAATGGGAGTGGCAATTGAGGTTGCAGCGGCTGGACAGGGGCAAACCGGGACGTGCGCCGTGTTGATCACGGAAGACGCACAGCGCACGATGCTCACCAATCTTGGCGTATCGGCCACGTTGTCCGAAGACGATATCAATGAAGACGAAATCAAACGCGCGACGTATGTTTACGTGGAAGGCTATCTGCTCACCAATCCCGTCACCCGCACGGCGGCGTATAAGGCGATCAAAGCGGCGAAGCTTCACGGCTGCAGAGTCGCGTTCAC
The DNA here is from genome assembly GCA_038214195.1 of Planctomycetales bacterium. Lineage (GTDB taxonomy): Bacteria > Planctomycetota > Planctomycetia > Planctomycetales > Planctomycetaceae > SXXK01. Next base: position 23,601 of record JBBQSE010000063.1, on the reverse strand, counting down.
GGCGTCTGATCCATTCCTGTGCAATATGTGCCGAGATGAAATTTGGGCACTCGTAGAAGGGCCGGTGGATTTGTTCTTCTGCAACGAACAGGAAGCCCAAAGTCTGACCGGCAAGTCCGATCCCATTGAATGCGCCGCTGAATTGCATCGCCATGCAGAAAATGTCGCCATGACATTGGGTGCGAATGGCTCGCTGCTCATGCATGAAGGAACGGCAATCCCGATTGAAGGCGTCACCGTGGACGCGATTGATACGACGGGTGCCGGAGATATGTACGCGGGCGCACTGCTGTATGGGGTTACAAATGGGTTGAGCTGGAAACAGGCGGGGCATCTGGCCTCGCACGCGGCCGCTCGAATTGTCAGCCAACTGGGAGCTCGATTGCAGAATCGGTTTACGCCGCAGGAGATTGCAGCGCTGTCAAAATAACTCAGGGATATTCCGATCCGTGTCGTGATCAAGGGACACGCGACAGACGTTGTGATTGTAAGTCAGAAGCGTTCAAATTCTTTCAAATCGCTGTTTTAGTGAATATCTATATGCTGCGAGTTGGCAACGTACTGCGAACGCCCGGACTATTGCTGGTGACGATTCTGTGTTGTGGCGCGCATCCCGCACTCGCCGGTGATGAATCGATCGACGCCTGGCGTTACACGCTGAAGGCACCCGCCAACTGGCAGTATCCAGCGTACGACGACGTCAAATGGGACAAAGGTCGTGGTGGATTTGGAACGGCCAACCATCCCGGTGGTCGCGTCTTTACTGAATGGACGTCTTCAGAAATCTGGATGCGACAGGGAGTGGAACTCAAGTCGATTCCGGAAAATCCCTCGTTCTATGTGCAGGCTCCCGCAGACACTGAGATTTTTATCAACGGTACGCTGGTGGAAAGCATCAGTGAAGCGTCTGAACAGCATACGGTGGTTCCCCTGTCGCCCGAAGCAATTGCCTCGCTGCACGAAGGAAAGAACATCATCGCGGTCCATGCGCAAGCAAATGGGGATGCCGCGAGATGCATCGACGTGCATCTGATTTCAGGCGACAAGATTCCTCAGCTGGCGGAGTTCACCTTCTGGGAAAAAGTCAAGTCCGTGTATCCGCAGTGGCTCACAATCGGTGTAACCCTGCTGGTGTTGTTCGCACTGGCAAAGGAAAAACCAGCCGATATGGTGTTTTCGGCGGCGATTGTTGTTCTGTCATTGTGTGGAGTCATTACGGCTCAGGAAGCCTTCAGCGGTTTCATCAGCAGTTCGCTGCTGATGGTCGCAGCGTTGTTCCTTGTCACTGCGGGACTGAAGGAAACGGGCGTCGTGGACCTTATCGGAGCTCGTATCCTTGGACCCGCTCGTACGGAACTGGCCGGATTGATCATGCTGTTGACGTTTGCAGTCGGCGCATCGGCCTTTCTGAACAACACACCCATTGTGGCCATGTTGATTCCGGTCGTCCTGGCGTGGTGTCGTCGGCAGCATGTTGCACCGTCAAAATTGCTGATCCCACTTTCCTTCATGACGATTCTGGGCGGCTGTTGCTCCAGAATTGGAACCAGCACAAATCTGGTCGTGGACGGACTGATGACCAAAGAAGGCATGCCCGAGATGGGCTTCTTTGAAATTGGCTATGCGGGCGTTCCGTGCGCGATCGTCGGCATGGTCTATATGCTCACGATCGGTCGAAAATTGCTTCCGGAACGCAAAGAGCTGCTGGAACAACTCGGCGACGCGCGCCGTGAATACCTCGTCGAAATGCTGGTGACTCCGGCTTGTCGGCTCATTGGCCAAAGTATCGAAGCCGCCGGGTTGCGGCGTCTGCCCGGCTTGTTTCTGATCGAAGTCGATCGTCGCGGTTCGATTATCGCCCCTGTCAGTCCCGACACCGTTCTGGAGGCCAACGACAGATTGGTGTTCACGGGGATCGTTGAAACGATTGTTGACCTTAAGAAGATTCAGGGACTGGAACCTGCCACAGAGTCTACGGACCCGTCGGCTCAGGAAGAACGCCGTCGCCGATTGTGTGAGGCGGTGATCAGCACCTCGTCGCCACTCGTTGGACAGACCGTCAAGGAAGCCTCATTTCGCTCCCACTACAACGCGGCAATTGTGGCGATTCATCGGAATGGAGCGCGACTTGCCACCAAGATCGGCGATGTGAAGCTTGAAGCAGGCGACACACTGCTGATGCAGACCGGCCCCAACTTTGTGCAGGCTCACAGGAATAACCCGGACTTCTATCTGGTCAGTGACGTTGAGGGGTCACAGCCCCTGCGCCATGAACGCTGGTGGGTGGCACTACTGGTTTTCGCCGGATTGTTGGCAGTGATGTTTTTCGGCAAAGGCGAGACCGCCATGCTGGGAGCGTTTATTGCCGGTGGGATGATGATTGCAACGCGCTGCATGACGGCCTCCGATGGACGACACGCTGTGGACTGGCAAGTGCTGATTGCGATCGGTGCCTCATTCGGACTGGGCACGGCTCTCGAGAAGTCCGGCGCGGCGATGTACCTTTCGACCAAGCTGGTGGCTGTGACTGAACCCTTCGGCCCGATTGCGGCTCTGGCGGCGATCTACTTTGTCACAATGGTGCTCAATGAACTGATTACGAATAACGGCGCGGCGGCGCTGGCATTTCCGTTTTGCCTGAAAGCGGCGGACCTAATGCATTGTGACCGGCGACCGTTTGTCATGGCGGTGGCTCTTGCCGCCTCATTCGCATTTGCTTCACCCGTGGGATACCAGACCCATATGATGGTGTTTGGTCCCGGCGGCTATCGATTCATCGACTTCGTTAAAGTCGGCGTGCCGTTGAATCTGCTCTTGTGGGTGACCTGCATTATTTTGATTCCAATGATCTGGCCGCTGTCGTAATTCCTAAAGCGGGAACCCTGGTTACAGCCGATCCTCTGCGACCCACAGAACTCGTCGTGCTTGATCGGCTCGAAGAAAATGTGGACCGGGCTGATTGTTCTGATCTCCACTGGAAGCAGGTTCGCCGGCATGAATGGTGCGTGCCTTTGGCGGCTTGAACGCTGTTGAGTTTTTCACCGCCGTGACGGAGGCCGAAGTTATCTCGGCTGCGTTCGCTGCGTCATCTACTGTTTCAGTGTTGCGATTCAGCAGACTGCGAATCACATCGCTGCGCATCAACAGTCCGCAGACACAGCCGTCCTCGTCAACGACAGGAATGGCGGTGTTGGCGCACGATCGGAACAGCGGCTGGACTGCCGCGAGATCAATATCGCGACGCACGGATTCGGCGTGTCGCACAATGATGGATTGAATCGTGGCATCCTGTGGCGGATTTGCCATCAGAGCTCGGACGATGCTGCTTTCAAAAACGACGCCAGCCAGTTTGCCGTGCTCGTCCTGTACGGCCATCAGATCACAATCACTGCTGATTAGTCGCTCCGCAACTTCGCGCAGTTTGGTCGTCTCGGCCACTACAAGGCCGTGACGAATTCTCATCAGATCTCGAACGGAACGCTGTTGCACAATACACCTCCTGAACGCCGGGGGGAAAGCGAGAAACGCGAGGCTACCGGAGACAACGAAATGTCTCCAAAAAGAACCTGGATCGCCGATCCGTTACAGGCGTTACAATTTCAGTGTGCTGCGGGAATTCACCAGGAGATCCGGTGCCGGAGGACACGTTGTTCGCGTCGTAACGGTTGAACGACGTCTCCCACACTTTCGAAGTCACGAACAAAGCGCCCACGCCGTTGGCGTTGAGGATAAACAGGTCGCCCTCACAATCCGCAGACTTGATGTGCCTGACCCAACCCGTTCAATCCGGGCGCTCCTGATGACAGGATCTTGATTTCGGGGCGCTCCGTGGTCAGTTCCTGGCCTAACGTCAATGTGGGCATGTTGCTTTTCTGCAGCAGGCTTCGTTCTTCCGGCAGTGGAGCGACAGGTCCGCAAACAAGAATTTGGTGTGACATGGTCTCAAGAAAAACAACGCAAGCATTGATCCTTGGTGCCGCCATTTTGGCCGGATTCGCTTCATGGCGAGCCGTAAGTTCGAATTCTGATCCGGAAAATGTCCGGCCAGCTGTCGAGCCGACGAATGACAACCTGACCGCGACTAATGCTGCGGGGCGTAAATCCGGTTTTGCATCAAACGCGAGTGGCGTGTTCGATGCGACGCGAGTGCTCAATCCGAACCACTCCACGCTCACCAGCGCTCCGCCGAACAAATCTTCACAGGATTCCGGCGGGATTGAAGCGTATACGGAACCCTATCGAGACGTGGCAATCGCCGCTTCCGAAATGGGCACATTGTCAGGCATCAAGGTTAAAGAAGGCGAAACCGTCAAAGCCGGCGACCTGATCGCTGTGATGTCCGACGATGTCCTGAAAGCATCTCTCGAAGTGGCGAGGCGGAGTATGAACGTCGAAGGCACGTTGCAGTCCGCAACGGCCGACGTCAATCTGCGTCGACGAGAACTTGAAAAACTTCTGCAGCTCCGCCAGCGTGATCACGCCAGTCAACAGGAAGTTGATCGCGTCCAGACTGAACTCACCGTCGCTGAAGCACGGCACCTGTCGGTGCGGGAAGAACTGGAAATCAAGCAACTGGAATTTCATCGCATTGAAGCTCAGCTGGAACAGCGCTGCATTCGTGCTCCGATCGCCGGAATTGTCAGCGAGGTCCACAGGGACGCGGGCGAATTTGTGTCACCATCTGACCCCGTCGTTGCTCGCATCGTGCAACTGGATCCACTGCTGATCGTCTTTTCCGTGCCGCTGGAACAGCGAAACTCATTTCATCAGGATGAGACTGTCAAGCTGATACTGAGTAACGGGAATCAGTCCGTCCAGGGCACGATCGAATACGTCGCACAGACAACGGACTCCTCGAATTCGTCCGTCCGCGTCAAGGTTCGCGTCCCAAATCCCAATGGAGAATACCAAAGTGGTGAGCGGGCAGTGCTGATGCCTGATTCGGCGACAAGTCCTGACAAACCGGCGTCTTCTCCCGGAGAAACATCGTCCCCTGTAGCTGATCGCACCAATGAAACCCCTTCTCGTCAATGAACGATGTGATCCGACCGCCCCTGCCATGCCTGATTTCTCAGCGTATTCCGACTCGACAACCGAAGCAATGATATATCCTCCAGAGGTGACCGGAGTGTCCGCGACTGCTGACGCTCTGGTCCTGGCTCGGAAATCCCTGCTGTCGGCAATCGATGTTCGGTCACTGCAGACGGCCGCTGCGGCATTTCTGCGGAGGAATTCCAATGCGGCGCTTGTTGCCTGGTATTACCCGGCGGGCGGAAAAATCGGCCAGACGGATCGCATCGAGGGTTTGCTCTGCCCGACGGAAGGCATCGCGGAATCTCTGCGAGTCGCCATGAGCGACACCGCGCGGCTTGCAAATCAGGCGACGGAACCACGTGCCGTTCTGGTCAAAGGACAGTCTGCGTCGGAATTTCAACTGGCGGCGATTCCGATTCCGGCGTTCAGCGGACAATGCCTGCTGGCGCTTCTGGAACCCGAAACGGATCAGGCGACGATCTCTTCGACGACATGGTCAAACTTGATGCTGCTCAGTTCGCTCATGACTGAGTGGGCTCTGCAACAGCGCTGCGCTAACGCTGCGAACGACGCGCGTTCTGTCGCCACGTTGATTGAACTCATCGCCCATGTTCAGGCGGCGACTGATACAAATGCCGCTTGTCAGCGTTTGGCCGATTCGCTGCAGAAACTGCTGAATGCCGATCAGGTGTTTATCGGACTGTGTCGCAGCGGATCGCGCGACTGCAAACTCACTGCGATTGCCGGTGGCGGAACCATCGATCCGTTCTCAGAAGAAACACGACTCATCGAATCTGTGCTACAGGAGTCACAGCTGCGGTCGGCGGGAGGCACATGGCCGGTTCGGGATCCGGACAATCGCCATGCCCTGTTGTCGCACCAGCAGCTTTCGGAATTATGGAATGCCTGCGCGGTCGTTTCCGCGCCGCTGCAGTCGGAAACCGGCACGGCCACGGGTGCAATCCTGCTGACGTTTCGTGATTCCGAAAAGGCTGGCGAGATCGGGACAGCGGAGCAGTTTCTTCGCGCGGCGGCGGGATCACTCAACAGCTGCATGGAGATTCTGCAGAAACTGGCCGACAGTCGATGGCTCAAGTGGGCAAAGTCGTTTCGTCAGTTGTTCAGTCGTTCGCGACTGGAACTCGCGGGCTGGGTCTGTGTCGTCATCGCGGCGGCACTCATGATTCCGGTGGACTACGCTGTGCATGGAACGAGCGAACTGCAGCCGGTTGAACGTCGTTTCGTAGCCGCTCCGTTCAACGGTCCGCTGCTCAAGTGCCTGGTGGAACCAGGCGACATTGTGGAAAAGGACCAGCTGCTGGCAATTCTGGACGGCCGCGAAATTCGCTGGGAACTGGCGGAAGTGCAGGCCAATCTCCATAAAGCCACGAAGGAACGCAACACACACATGAGCGGCCGCGAATTCGGCGAGGCGGCGATTGCGCTGCACGAAATTCAGCGGCTGCAGCAGCGTGCCGAGTTACTGACTCACCGTGATACAAGTCTGGAAATTCGCAGCCCGGCCAATGGCGTTGTCGTGAGCGGCGACCATCGCGAGGCAGAAGGCGTGCCGCTCGAAATGGGGCAGACGCTGTTCGAAATCGCGCCGTTGGATGCGATGGTGGTTGAGGTTTGCATTCCGGAAGTCGATATTCGCCATGTGCGGGTTGGCATGAAGGTTCGCGTGCACCTCGACGCCGTGCCGGAAGACAGCCTCGAAGCGACCATCCGCAGCATTCATCCTCGCGCGGAATTGCGCGACGGCGACAACGTGTTCGTCGCCGAAGCCGACATCGTCAACTCCAGTGGTCTGCTACGACCAGGTATGCGCGGGTCTTCAAGGGTCAGCACTGGACGACATTTGCTTGGCTGGAATCTGTTCCACAAGCCTGTCGCCTGGATGCTGGGCTGGCTGGGGTTGTAACATGCAGAGCTTCGCTGACATTTCCACAATTGAACTCACGCGCACGCGGCTCAAGCTGCGCGACGACTTGCTGTTCATCCCGCAACAGTATGGCGATGAATCGTTTTACCATATCGAAGTTGCAACGTCGTCTGAATTCTACCGGATCGGATTCGCGGAATACGTGTTCATTTCGCTGTTGGACGGCAAGACGAGTTTCGCCGAAGCACTGGCCGCGACATCACAAAAACTCGGAGTCGGGTCACTCAATCAGTCGCAGGCGATGACTGTCTATTCCTGGCTGCTCGACAACGGCCTGGCGTCGTTTTCAGATGCCGATTCCGCAGCGTCAGGCGCGGCATCGACCGTGCGGTTGTCAAGCGCTTCCTCACGCTGGTGGAAGAACCTGAATCCGCTGTGGCTGAAGGTTCCGCTCGGTCGTCCGGAAGCTTTTCTTAAGGCGCTGCAGCCGCTGTTCGGCTGGGTCTTTTCTGGCCCCGCATGCGTCCTGTCGCTCGCGCTGATGCTGGCGGCGATGATCGTGCTGTGCAATGACTGGAGTCGTTTTTCATCCGCTTCAGAAAATGTGATCTCAACGGAAAACTGGATGTGGCTGCTGGCGGCATGGATCGGCCTCAAGTGCGTGCATGAGACGGCTCATGGCCTGGTCTGTTTACGATATGGTGGCGTCATCCGCGAGACGGGATTCGTGCTGGCGGTGTTCACGCCACTGGCCTATGTGGATGCGTCATCCAGTTGGGCGTTCCGTTCACGTTGGCAGAGGATTCACACGGCGGCGGCGGGGATCTATGTGGAATTGCTGCTTGCGTCCGTCGCGATGCTGCTTTGGTCGTGCAGCGATTCGGTGCTGGTGCGGCACATCTTACAAAACGTGATTGTGATGGCGAGTGTCTCGACGCTCGTGTTTAACCTGAATCCGCTGATGCGGTTCGATGGCTATTACATTCTGTCCGACCTGCTGCAGATTCCCAATCTGATGGCGGAATCGACTCAGGTCCTGAACAGCACGGCGCGAAGGATTGTGTTTGGCGAATCGGCAACGGCACCACGGAAGATTGGGCGGCAGCACGCGATCCTGCTGACGTTCGGGCTGCTGGCAACGGTCTGGCGGATCATGATTTCGCTGTCGTTGCTCATCGCGGCGGCGGTGCTGCTTCACGGTGCGGGAATCGCGCTGGCTGCAGTCGGAGTTTTCCTGTGGTTTGGTAAGCCGGTCTGGGGTCTGTTGACCGAGCTGAACACGCTGCGGCTGCAACAGCCGGAGCGCCTTGTGCGGGCCGCAGCAGTCCTTGCATTTTGTGGATCTGTCGTGGCCGTGCTGATCTTCGCCGTACCCGCGCCCGTGATGATCACAGCGCCGGGAATTGTTGAATACACTGATGGCGAAGTGATTCGCGCCACGACGGCCGGTTTCGTTCAACGGGTTCATGTTGTGGATGGTCAGGAAGTTGTCACTGGTGACCTGCTGGTTTCACTCACCAACGATGAAATTTCCTCGAAACACGCCGATCTTGAGCAACAGGTCGCGCAGCAGGAGTTGCGTCTGCAGACAGCGAACCGAGACCACGACGGAGGCGCGTTGAGTGTCGCTCAAGTGAACCTTGAATCACTGCGGTCCCAACTGGACGAATGTCGCAAGCAAGTCGCCGGCCTGGAACTTCGGGCGGGTCGCGATGGATGTGTGATTGCTCAGGATCTCAATCGACTTATCGCCACATTCGTGAACCCTGGCCGCGAACTCCTGACGATTGGTCGCGAAGATCAGAAGGAACTTCAGGTTTCGATCGGACAGCGAGATTTATCGCGTTCGGTTCAGGCTGTCGGCCAGACAATTCGCGTCCGGATTGGAACTCATCGGGCCGTTGCGGGAACTTTGCAAAGGGTCAACCCGCAGGCCAGTCGCAAGGTGCTGCATCCGGCGCTGGCGGCGTCCAATGGAGGCCCGCTGCCTGTGATAGCCGAACAGGACAAGTCGAGGCAGGAAGAGAATCATGACTCGATTCGGCTGACCGAACACCGATTCACCGGAATCGTGCGGCTCACACCCGATGAAGCCCTGCACCTGCGCTGTGGAGAACGGGGCACCGCGTCTCCGGGGCTGATCCCCGCATCGCTGGGCATTCACTGCTGGCGATCAGCAGAACGCTGGTTTGAAGCACAGTTGGGTCGGGCCACAGGCGGCTGATCGAAATCCGGATCGACGCTTTTGTTACGCGCGGCCAGCGACTACCCTGCGTCCACGTGTTTAATGGCAAATCACAGATTCTGTACCGTCATTTATCAGTCGGGGAAAAATGGAATGAACAGTCTGGACCAGCTAAAGCAGCACACCGTGGTCGTTGCTGACACAGGTGACATTGACGCCATCGCTCAGCACAGGCCGCAGGATGCCACGACGAATCCGTCGCTCCTGTTCAAGGCGGCGCAGATGCCGCGATACAACGACCTGATTGATGAGGCCATCGCGTCCGCGACCGCCCGCGACAACAAACGCACTCCCCTTGTGGATGCGGTTATCGATCAACTGTCGGTCAATTTTGGCTGTCGGATTCTGGACATCGTTCCGGGACGCGTATCGACCGAAGTCGATGCGCGTCTCAGTTTCGACATGACGGCTACCGTCGATAAAGCCCACCATTTGATCGAGCTTTACAAGGAAGTCGGAGTTGACACGAATCGAGTGCTCATCAAAATCGCCAGCACGTGGGAAGGAATTCGCGCGGCTGAACATCTGGAACGCAACGGCATCCATTGTAATCTGACGCTGCTCTTCGGCTTCGGCCAGGCTGTCGCCTGCGCGGAAGCTGGCGTCACGCTGATCAGTCCATTTGTCGGTCGCATTTACGATTGGTACAAGGTGGCAAGGAAAGTGGACCAGATTCCTGTCGCCGACGATCCAGGTATTCACTCGGTGACTCAGATCTTCAACTATTTCAAAAAATTCGGCTACAAGACCGAAATCATGGGGGCGAGCTTTCGGACCAAAGAACAGGTCATGGCGCTTTGCGGCTGTGATCTTCTGACGATCGCCCCGAATCTGCTGAGCGAACTCAGCCAGTCTACAGCCGCAGTTCCGCAGACACTCAATGCAGATGCCGCCGCTGAGATGGTGATTGATCGTGTCGAGATGCACGAGTCTGCTTTCCGATGGATGCTCAATGAAGATGCCATGGCCACGGAAAAACTTGCGGAAGGCATCCGCGGGTTCGCTGCAGATCTCGGCAAGCTTCGCAGCTTATTGCAGAGTCGGCTGCCACGTTCATGATCTCTCGAACCCCCGAAGCCCAAATGCTCTACAACGCCCGGCTGAAATTCCAGCGCGACGCAGAATCCTGTCTGCGACGGGCTCGACAGGAAGGAATTCAGGAAGGACTTGAGCAGGGCGTTCTGGCTGGAAGAATCCTACTACTTCAGCAGTTGCTTGGGCTACAGGAGTCTTCCGTCGATGACTTGGCCGGTTACACGGTTTTGCAACTGTCGGAGTTGGAGACTCAGCTGCAGCAGCAACTTCGCGCGCGCCAATCGTGATGAACCGGTCGATCGCGTAATGCGGTGCGTGTTTCTCTGTATTCCGCTGCGAATTCCGTATTGAATTGGACCAGGACAAAGATGTCGTATTAAGACACATTCGTCCTTTTTCGAGATTTAAGTTCACAGCACAACGGCCTTTGCCCCACCATCAATTTCTCGCAGATTGACGCCGTCTTCGATGTTTCGCAGCAGCACATAGGCCACGACGATCCCGCTCAGAAAAACGCTCAGTCGTATGATTTCCGAGAAAAATGTGAGCGTACTCCAGACGGTTGCTCGAAACGCTTTCTCTTCTTCCTGACTGTCCGCCGCTGACGACGCCAGTGAATGCGCACTGTCAGTCAGCCACGACACTGCCAGGTCGCAGGCAATCAGGATCACGCTCAGAATCAACGCATAGACGAAAACCCGCAACCAGCGGGACAGTACGTAGCAAATGCCCCGACTGAGTGCCTCAGCGCCGTCGCAGCGATCGACGGCGATTGCGGCCAGTGACAGCAGCCAGCCGATTCCCAGCACCACACAGCACAGAACATACAGCATTGCCCCGAACGCGGTGATTCCGTCATGCGTCCTCGCACCCACCCAGTTGAGAAACCGAAAGGCCAGACAAGGCATCGCCAGCAGAATCCAGCTCAGCAGTGTGCTCAGCAGAATCGCCTTCCACATCCGCACCGCATGTTTTGCCGAGGCCACGATTCCACTGCCTGCGCCAGTGCAGAAAACGCAGCCTGCGGACCGCATTGCCGCTACTCCAAAGTATCCCACAAGGAGCATCCACCAAGCCAGCAAGAGAATGCCGGAGAACGACTGTGACGTGTTGCCAGCCGCCAGCGCCGTTAAACTCTGATTGATCGTATTGAAAGTTTTCGGAAGTTCCGTGTCGCTCAGCGAGATCAGCGGGCGAAGGCGATCAGATCGCCCTAATCCGGCAAGTCTGTCCGCCAGCAGCCAGTCAGATGCAAGGTTTCCGAGCAGCAGCACGCAAACTGGCAGAAACACGCGAGGGGAAACCGCCAGTGAAATCGCATCCAGAAGCCGCAGCGATGGGATCACTTTTCGCCAGTCAATCTGAGTTACCCGTACGCCATCTTGGTTCATCAGTTCTGCTTCCACCGAAAAATGCAGCCATCCGTTTCGCCCGCACACCGGCGCGAAGCATAACCGAGAAGCCCTCACAGCCAAACTCCACTGGTTGGTTCTCGTTAAAGACTCCCTCTCCGGTCCGGGAATCAGCGATTGCTGACATTGAGCCCGTCACTTGATACGCTTCCTGCCGCCCCTCAGAGTTGAATCTTTCACGGCAGGATTTCGATGGATCCAGAACCTGACATTCGCCAATATTCGCCAGACATGCCGCAGCAGACGAACGAAGCTGACCCGGATGGCCCGCTCGATATTCAGCGTCGAGACGCCCGGACGGGCGACGCTGGCCGGACATTTGACAACGGCGACGGCCGTATCTTCCCGTGCGAATCCTGCGGTTCAGATCTGGAATTCAGTATCGGCGAACAGGCACTCAAGTGTCCGTACTGTGGCCATGTCAAACAGATTGAAAAAAAGCAGCTGGAAGGAGAGCTGTACGAGCAGGATTTCCACGCGATGCTCGAACGAATTCGGCAGTGGCGTGAGGACGCTCAGGCAAAGAAGAACACGTCCGATCCGGAGGCCACCGATGCTGAATCCGTTCACCGGGAGATTCGCTGCGAATCCTGCGGCGGAAATGTGGAATTCTACGGCACGCTGACGAGCACACATTGCCCGTACTGTGGTGCGGCCGTGCAGCTGGAAAACGCTCACAAGTGCGAAGAGCATCGCATCCCGGTCGATGGCGTGCTGCCATTCCAGATTGACAACGAACACGCGAAGCAGAATCTGACTCAATGGGTCTCGTCGCGCTGGTTTGCTCCCAATCGCTTTCGGCAGGAAAAGGCCGCGGGGAAACTCAACGGCGTGTATCTGTCCTATTTCACGTTCGATTCCATGACAAGCACGGCCTACAGTGGACAGCGCGGCGAATATTATTATGTGACCGTGGGAACCGATAAGAATCGGCGCACCGAACGCCGTACGCGGTGGTACCCCGCGAGCGGCAACTTTCAGCGGTTCTTTGACGATGTTCTGGTGCTCGCCAATACCGGACTGCGCCGCGACTTCATGCTGGAACTGGAACCGTGGCCGTTGTTGAAAGTCGTCCCGTTCGATCAGCAAATGTTGGCCGGACTGATGGCACGCACATATGACATTGATCTTGATGACTGTTTCGTCGATGGCAAACAGCGGATCGACGCGGCGATCCAGACCGAGGTTCGGCAGCGAATTGGCGGTGACACGCAGGTCGTGAATTCTGTCAACAGCCGTTACGACGCGATCACTTACAAGCACCTGCTGCTGCCCGTCTGGCTGCTCGCCTACAAGTTCAGAAACAAGACGTATCAGGTCTTCATTAACGCTGCGACCGGAGAAGTTCAGGGCGAACGACCTTACAGTATTTTGAAAATTGTGCTCACGATTCTCCTGGCCGTCGCGCTGGCCGGTGGCATCTATGCGCTGACGCAAAACAAGAATCGTTCCGGATCGCAGCGGTCACCGGAGATCTCGATTCCCGGTCCTTCACTGCCGGCGGAACGACCGGACCCCGGAGGAATCCCGTTCGAGCGATAGTGCGTGCAGCCTAAAGAGAACTGGCCAAATCCACCCCAAACAACTAGACTCTCCGAAAGTTCGAGCGACAAAGAGCGTCGTTCATTTGTTAAGGTCACGGACGACCAGTCAAAAAATCCGCTGACCAGAAGGCACTTCAAGTGGCTCATACCAAAACGACCCAGAAAACTCAGAAATCTTCAAGCAAAATTCAGCTGAGCGCAGAGACCATCGAGTGCGACTCTGCGGCAATCGAATTGCCCTGTGAAGACTCGATCCGGGAACTTGCTTACGAAAATTGGCGAACGGCTGGTTGCCCGGAAGGTGACGGCGTCGAGTTTTGGCTGGCCGCAGAGAGTGAACTGGCATCGCCGCAGCCTGCGATAGAGGCCGCCTGATTTCTCCGTGCGTGCCAGTACGATGGACATTCTTGTCCGTCGTACCTGTGCCGGACAGAAATGTCCAACCTGGCAAGGTTCTTCATTGCGTCGCTTGAAAGTATTCATGCGTTATGATCCCCGCTGATCGACAGTATCGTCAGGAGGCAGAGGAACAGCGTGAGTGTACCAGGTGAAGCAGCCGGATCATTGCCAGCGAATCCGGGAGAAACGGAAGTCGCTGCAGCCAATGATGAACTTCGATTTCGGCGGGAGTATCCTGCCGTCTGGTGGTTGACGCTGCTGGGCCCGTTCGTGTTGACGGGCGGGCTGCTGTTCCTCATCTGGCAGCTGGCTGGTTCCAACGTCATGTGGCGCGTCGTGTCAACTGCGCTGGCGACGTTTTTTCTGTTTGGAAAATTTGTGATTCTCGGAGGCCACGACAGGGAACTCGCGGATGTCCGAAGGTTCTTCACTGCCGAACAGCTGGTGATGCTTGTCCTGTACATGGACGCAATGACCGTCTCCCTGCTCACATTTCATCTGGGATTCCTGTTCAAACTGCCAATCATTGGGACGAAGTTGAAGGAACTCGTCGATGATGGCCAGTTCATCTTGAAATCGAATCCGTGGATGAAGCGCGCCACTTTTTTCGGGTTGGTCGCATTCGTCTTATTTCCACTTGCGGCAACCGGAAGTGTGGGTGGCTCTATCTTTGGTCGTCTGCTCGGGATGAGCCGTTCCGGAACCCTGATTGGAATTATGCTGGGCAACGTCATGGGCAGTCTGCTGATGTACTTCGGCAGCGGAATGATTACGCGCTGTGTTGGGCGCGACAACCCATGGCTGTTTGTCGGCGGCATCGTCGTGTTCGGCGCGATTGTCTATGTACTGAACCGTCGCTATCGCCAGCTCAAAAAACGATAGCGGGTTTCTCAATGCGAGGCATTATGCGAAGGGCTGGCCCGTGTTTCTGATCGCCGTCGTTGTCACTTTAAGTCTTGGTGGTTCGTTCCTGTGCGCTCTGTGCGAGGCCGCGCTGTATACGGTAACCCCCGCCCAGGTTGAAACGTTGAGGCGATCCGGAATCGCCGGAAGCGGTCGCCTGGCACGATTGCGTTCAAGAATGCATTCCGCAATTGCCGGCCTGGCCACGGTCAACACGATCACGCAAACAGTTGGAGCCGCCTGGGTCGGCGCGCTCGTTGGCGAGTTACTGGGACACGATTGGCTGGTGGCGTTTTCCGCAGTCTTCGCGCTGGCGATGCTGCTGTTCACCGAAATCATTCCCAAGAGCATTGGAGTCTCGTGGGCCAGCACTCTCGCGCCGCGACTGGCGTGGATAATTCAGGGCATGATTTGGCTCGTCTGGCCAGTGGCGATGATGGCTCGCTGGATCATGCAGGCAATCACGCGGCGTGCTCCCGGACAGCAGCCGACCGAGCAGGAAATCCTCGTCATGGCCGACCTGGCCGCAAAACATGGTGAAATTCTGCCAGACGAATTGCGGTGGGTGGAAAACGTCCTGCGGCTCAATAACGTTTCGGTGCGGCGATTGATGACTCCGCGTCATATCGTCTTCTCGCTGCCCGCTGATCTTCGGCTGGACGCTCCGGAACTTCACGGCGAGCGACTGGTACACAGTCGAATTCCGGTGACCGACGGTCCGGAACTGGATCGCGTTGTCGGTGTGGTCCAGCGACGAACATTGTTTGATCACCTGATACGGGACGATTGCGGCAAACAGCTGCGCGACATCATGCGGCCCGCACTGATCGTGTCAGAGGATTGGGGCAGCCATCGATTGCTCGATCGTCTGATGGCGGAGCGGCAGCACATGGCGATCGTCACTGACACCGACGGGCGAGTCGTCGGCGTGGCAACACTCGAAGACGTGATGGAGTATTTGCTCGGCAAGCCCATCGTCGGAGAGCACGATTCGCACCCGGAGATGCAACAACTGGCCCGCGAACGAGCCAGGTTTCATGCCGATGAATTGCGTTCAGAGTCAGCCGAAGAAAACGATGCTTCTTGACCTAAACATGGCCTGAAGGCGAACGCTGGAACATCTTCACTGTAGGACGGGCACTCCTGCCGGTCACGGACTGCGACGTCGGTTTCGGAATCAACATCACACGCGAGAGAGCCTCGTCATTCGGCCAGTCAAGCATTTCCATGGATCACCAATGGACTACGCATCCGCATTTCAATCCCTGATCGCTGACCCGCGATACCGCTGCAATCTCGATTGGGGCGAATCCCGTTCGGGTCACGCCGAAGGAACAGTTCGCGCTCACATTGCCGAGATCGAGGTCAACCTGATTCACCGAGGCTGACATCATCGCGTAGAGATGGCCGACATTGGTGCCCACGTGATTTCAGGGATGTTCATGCACGGTGGAGGGGTGGCGATGCTCTGGGGGTTGTGGGTACCGCTATGTTTTATGACAATCCCGCCGATACATTATTTGTGCCGCCATGTTCGGAATTTACAGAAACGAATCGACGCACTTGAAACGCAACTAGGCGAACGACCTGCGGCGTAAATGATTTCCGCGACGTCAAACGTAGAAAAACCAACGAAATCGGCTAAGGGCTGCGATCATTGACAGCCTTACCCCACCACCGGACATGCCGTGCCGCACTGGGCGGTTCCTGGAACCTGATTGCAGTTTGATGAAATAAATCGAACGTTCGTCCGACCGTTTGTTGCCGACTTCTGAGGAATGCCCGGAGACTTGCCAGATGCGTCTGGTGGTGGTAGTGTTTTGGTCTGCGGTAGTCCCTGCAGCAATTGCTGCATCGGGGGTGAATCGCCGGTTACGTACATTGTTCTGCCACAAAGCCAGGCATTTCGTTCAAAATAGCCGCCAGCGTCGTTGCCGAATGAATACAACTGTCGTCGAATATCGGTTTCGCACACTCAACCAAAGTATGTCCTACAAGCTCACATCCGGAGACATTGTTGTAGGCCATCGTATGTGGTTCACGCACACAGTTCATTCGATTCCCATCAGCGTGTTTAACGGTAGGTACAGTACATGGGAGACCACGAACAGTTCTTGGCTCGCATTAGCTGTCGTATCGGCACTCGCAGCTGCATTTGGAGTCTGGGGGCTGATGGATCCGAAATCGACGGGTATATACACTGCAATCGCAGTTGCACTTGTTACTGTCGGAGCGGCAGCGCCAGTTTGTCTATGGCGGCACCGTAGACTGAACGGCGTCACGTTCGTCGGTGAATCGAACTACTCCGTAACCGTGATTGCCCACGCTGTGCCAACCCCTGAA
Source organism: Planctomycetales bacterium (assembly GCA_038214195.1). GTDB lineage: Bacteria > Planctomycetota > Planctomycetia > Planctomycetales > Planctomycetaceae > SXXK01. The sequence goes on along the minus strand of JBBQSE010000063.1, from coordinate 6,801 downwards.
TTTCACGCATTTGTAGACGCCCTTCGCATGCAGATTAAATCTCACAATGAATCCCGATTATCGAGTTAATGCACTTTTTCCAGGCCGATAGTCCACGTCGTTCATGTGGACAATGCCACCGTGGCTGAGATTCTCCCATTGATACGTCTACTTGATGGCCAGGAATGAACCTTCTCGCTGAAGTAAAACATGTCAGATGACATGGCACCAAAGGACATTGACTGGGCTGAACTTGCCCGGTCACTTGGCACAATCCGCGACAATGGCGAATTGGCCGGATCAGAAGTTGCGTGCAAAGCCCTCGAATTAATAATTGGTCCTTCGGCGATTTGCGCGGCAGTCGACTAGTTGATCGGTTCTTGAAATGGATCCTCGCCGGTGCCAACCGGTTTAGCCTGGTCGTGCGCATCTTCAATGAATCTAATGTGTTACTTCAGGAATCGTGCCGATGTTTAAGATAGTGCAGATTTCGATGTTGTCCGGGCTGTTGTGCGTCGGGTGCGATTCCGCCGCTAAGCAGCAACAGGCCGAGGATGCGCGGCGAGCTGCAACCGCCGCCGAACTCAAGCAACTTGGGCAGTCGATGCACGAAAGCCAGAACAAGGAGTCTTCGCCCGATGGTGCGGCAAATGACGCTCCTCAGCGTTCTGATCCTCTCATGTAATCCAACATGATCAAAACGAGAAGTCCTGCCTCCAGCGAAGCGCTCCCCAAATCATGAGTCGTAAGTCAAAAATCCCTGCGATTGCCCGGAGGCCAGAAATGTCACTGCTGAAATTGAGTTGCTTAGCGGTTTGCTTATTCACGATGCTTGCTGCCCGTGGATCACTCGGGGCGGAGCCTCCGACTGTTGATCATCCCAGTGGCCTGGAGTTCGCTTCACCCTGGCCGCCACGGCGAACGTCGCGGCTCGATGATACGCCAATGCCCGTGCCGTACTTGAAGAATCGCCCGGAAGTGATTCCAATCGACGACGGCCGCCAGTTGTTGATCGACGATTTTCTCGTTGAGAAAACGACGCTCGTTCGCACATTTCATCAGCCAAAATATCACCCGAAGTCTCCCGTTGTTCTACCCGACCGTGAATGGGAACAAAGCGAGACGATTCACTCGGCAATGGTTTATAGTGACGGAGTCTGGTTCGACCCGACCGACAAGCTCTTTAAAATGTGGTACCAGGCAACTGGCAGGTCGGGGACGTGCCTGGCGACATCGAGCGACGGCGTTCACTGGGATAAGCCCGCGTTCGATGTCGTGAAGGGAACCAACATCGTTCAACAGGGTAGTCGCGATGCTTCGACCGTGTGGCTCGATCATTACGCCAGCGATCCGAAGGCCCGTTTCAAAATGTTCCGCGCGCACTGGAAAGGCACGTACAGGATTGCCACCCACATTTCGGCCGACGGTGTTCACTGGAGCGAAACGATTTGTGAAAGCGGGCCATCGTGGGATCGCACGAGCGTATTTTACAATCCATTTCGCCACGCCTGGGTCTACAGCATTCGCGGTCACGATAAAACGCACAAAGAAGTTTTTCGGCTTCGCTGCTATCACGAAGGTTCAACTGTCGAACAAGCGGCGAACTGGGAAATGAGTTCCGATGACATCGCCACGGGGCGTGGAACGATCGGCGAACCGGTACTTTGGATCGGTGCCGATCGCCTCGATCCCCACAACCCCGATCCACGATTTCGCGACATTCCGCCGCAACTCTACAACCTCGATGTTACGCCTTACGAAAACCTGTTGGTCGGACTGTTTACAATTTGGCAAGGTCCCGACAATGAATCGTGCAAAGAGCTGGGCATTCACAAACGAAATGAAGTGTTCGTTGGCTTCAGTCGCGATGGCTTTCACTGGGACCGTGCCAATCGACAACCGTTTCTCGGCGTGGGGGAAAGCAAAACCGATTGGAATGGCGCGAATGTGCAATCGGCCGGCGGCGGTTTTCTGGTGGTTGGCGACGAACTCTATTTTTATTGCAGCGGTCGCGCGATGCGAGATGGCGTGCAGGTGAACAACACCGGTCTGGCCACGTTACGCCGTGACGGTTTCGCATCACTCGACGCAAAGACGCAGAGCGGTGAGTTAACAACGAGATTGGTGCGTTTCAAAGGCAAACACTTATTCGTCAACGTGGCACCTCTCAACGGCGAGTTGCGGGCCGAAGTGATCGACCAACATGGCGATGCGATACCGGGCTTCGATTTTTCTGATTGTTTGCCGGTACGGCAGGATTCGACGCGAGTTGAAATGCAGTGGCGAGACCAGAAGGATCTGTCGTCGCTTGCGGGTCGTCCCGTACAAATTCGTTTCACATTGACTGAGGGCTCGCTCTATTCGTTCTGGGTGAGTCACGGTGATCGTGGCGAAAGCAACGGCATGATGGCCGCCGGAGGTCCTGGCCTAATGGGACCACGCGATTCGGATCGCTGACAAGGTGTCGCTGCTTGCCGGGTACCGTCTGTCTCGAATGACTTCGGGACGCCTGGTGAGAATCAGCCGGTCGAGGTACTCACAAGCCCGAATGGCTTCGCCTTCGTAACGGCAATCCGAATGTGTGTCCGATCCCACGTTCAATGATGATCTTCTGTTGATGCTCAAGCAGTACGATTTCTCAGTGATCCACTTCAACAATGGTCTTCATGGATGGGGCTACACGGAAGATCAATACCTTGATGGTCTTGTGAAAACGGTTGCCACCGTGAAGGAACATGCTGCCGACGCCAAGTTCATTTGGGCGACCACGACGCCTGTGCGTGAAAACAGCGACTTGAAGACCTTTGCTGAACGAACGGATCGAGTCAAAGAGCGAAACAAACTGGCATCTCAGATTATGAAGGAACAAAATAACCGATATGCTGCAACTGTCGATCACCTGGAACAACTGGTGAGATACAGATATGGTGAGGCATGTCCAAGCATAAATCTCCCGACACGGCAGAGTTTTCACTAACGGTCGAAGGCCGTCGTTCTTGCCGAAAGTGGGCTCGGTGGAAGTCTGTGAGCATCGCCTATATCACATGGCTCTCCAGAGGGGAGCAATTAGAGATGAACGCCAAAGCACCGCTGGGACCGAAGCATGTTCCACCGTTGAAAACCGCAGTTGAAAAGGCGGACGTAGTGCGGGGACAGACGCTTTATGCCGACCATTGCGCTTCGTGCCACAAGGACAATGGACAGGGAAAAGATGAAAATCCTCCGGTGTGGGGAGAACAATCTTACAACGATGGGGCCGGATTGTCGGGCAACGGTAAGCTCGCCGCCTGGCTGAAAGTCGCCATGCCGTTGGGCGACCCCATTTTGACCGAGCAGGAAGCACTCGACATTGCCGCCTTCATCAATTCAAAACCTCGTCCGAAGTTCGTTCTCCAGGATCATCTGCCCAAACCCGAACGCTTGGGCGAATACAACTCAGAACGATGAAAGCCGGGTGCGATCGGATGTGAGAAAACATACTGCTGCACCAGACTGGACGATTCCTTTTCGAGAAAACCAGGCGGCTGCGATCCGCCGGTGGATTTTGAAATGGAACGAAATCTGTCGAGCCGGTGGGATTCCAACAATGATCAACTCACAGGAGGCGAGCTGCCAAGTCGCTGGCGTGATCAAACAAAAGCGTACGTGACAGCAGTCAGTGACTACAACGCAGGCTCACATATGCAACACAATGCCAAATCTATTCGCCCATTCATCGGTGCCAGGAACTTTGAGATTTCACGCCAGTTCTACAGAGACCTCGGATTCGAGGAGAGTGTTGTTTCAAACGACATGAGTTTCTTCAATACAGACGGACTGGGCTTCTATCTTCAGGAGGCCTACGTGAAGGACTGGATCGACAACACCATGCTCTTTCTGGAAGTGGACGATGTGGAACGTCACTGGACCGAATTGAAGGCTTTGGATCTGCCCGTCAGATATGAAAACGTCAGGCTCACCCCGATTCGCACAGAACACTGGGGCAGGGAATGTTTCCTGCACGATCCATCAGGAATTCTTTGGCACTTTGGCGAGTTTCGTCAGTGAGACATCTCCACTCCGATCAAGAGCGTGCACTGGCGGATCCGCATTTGACACAGCAGCTCACGGCATCATGGATTGTGATCTATTGATCTTGTTTAGCTTTCTACTTCCGCCTCGCACGCCTCGACTCAGCCTTTTCATTGTCCTGTTTGACTCGCTAAACACGGCAATTCCGTGATGTCGTGATAGCCGGTCATTTGAATCTCATCGCCGTGGTCCTGGAACAGACGACGCACTTCACGGAGACTTGATCGCCGCAATGGGTCATCGTCAGCACGTTCAGCAGCGAATGTCATGATGCGGCACTCTGATTTCAATCCCATACCGGGGTGCAATTGTCAGCAGCTTTTCGATCTCTATTTTGGTGGGCGGCAGAGCGGAAGTAGAACCATGCGGTAATGGTACGCCAATCTCAAAGAACATTTCCTCTAAGCCAGCCGGAGCGACCGAAATGATCATTTTAGCTGGTTGAGTACTTTCATTCCTGAACGAATGCGGCGTCCCCACCGGCATGTTGGCGAACATACCTGCCGTTGCCACAACACGCCCCTCGCCGATCTGAAACGTGATCTCACCTTCTAAAATGTAGAAACTCTCCTCTTCCCTGCTGTGAACATGTGGAGGAGGACCGCCGCCCGGAGGAACAATCGCTTCCCACATCGCATACTTGCCGTTTGTGTCTTCACCTGTTGCCATGAATCGGTAAACGTCGCCCACGACGGCAATGGTACGGCCCTCGCGGGGTTTTCGTATTGTTGGTGGATGGTTCATGATTGGGAAATCCTGCTTCAAAACGTGGTTCTGGAAAACGAATGGCTATGAAAAAAAACGACCTTGGGTGTTTCTGACACTCCTCAGAATGTATTCTTCACGGGATTGTCCTCCATTGTAGTTTCTCGGTATTCTTTTGCAGTGCTGCGACTTCCATTCGGACGGTCGCACAATGGACTCTGCATTTACGGTCACCAACGGAACAGAAATGATTTACGTCTCATGTCAATTTGAAACTCCAATCGGTCGCTCAGATTACAGCGACTACGTTCGATCGTTGCAGCTTGATATTTCAGGATGCGATGCCGATGGAAACCGTATTCTGCTGGGCAAGATGGCTGCTGATCAGGTTTTGGTTGCTGATGCTCAGGTTGAGGGAATGACACTGTTCGATGTTTGTGACCAGGATTCTCAGGGACTGCATGATGCCTACGTGGCACTATTCGACGAGAACGGCGAGTTTCAGAGTGAACTGAATCTTGAAGATCATGCGGACACGCTGATCTTCATCTGGAGAGCCGTTGTCCATCCTCGTCTCCTTCCGTATCTTCCGGGTGTGCTTGCCACCATCGGTTCGTTGTTCAGCGAGGCAACCGTTGTGGCGATGTGGCATAGCACCACCGGACTGCCTGACGCTGAACTGGCTTCACTCGGATTTCATCGAATTGCGGGGTCAGGATTGATCTATCGACACTCGGCACCGAAATCAGATTTTACTGACGAACATCCCACAGGGATGGAAGTTCCGCTTGAATTTGAAGCCGAAGAGTCGGATGCAGAATGGGTATTGGCAAAATGGAAGAAAGTGGCTTCAGATGAATGAGGCATAATCGTAAAGGCCAACCGAGAAGTCACATCATTCCGTTCGGATTCAGACTGCGAAGTAATCACAAGAAATTCTTATTGACTAACAGTCAATTGGCGATAATAATTACACAAGAAGTTGTTTTTCCCTTGTCGTGTTTTTCCTTGATCTGGAGGACGCCTATGGAAGAAATGATCAATCTGTGAGTGAACTTGTCTCCGGTTTCTGTTGAGGCGTGTTCTGCTCCTCCGAGTATTGCAACTTTGGCCTCGTTCGGCTTTTTTTTCACTCTTCATCACGCTGCTTTACGTAGCAAGGTTGATGTAAGATTCGCCCAGAATGGGTTCAGACTGTTCGTGCCAGAGTGGACTTGAAGTAGCAGGCAGTTCCGTTCCTTTGATAACCTTCAGGCTCTCGTCGCTTCTTTGTGATGAGGGCCTTTTTTGTTTCTGCGACTGTCCTGCTCCAAATTGAAGTTTGATGGGTAATCTGGTCGTCAATCATTTTTCTGGTGGCGGTGTCTGGTGGCCGCAGACTTTCAGGCACATCGGTCTGATGCTACCGAGACATGAATAACGAGTTGAGCAACTTAGATGCCTTCGATTCGCTCCTCACAACTCGAACCACTCATTGTCTCGAATGGCCATCAAGCATTCGCCCAAAATGTCGGCTCGTCCGTCCACATCCTCGTAGGCAGATGCTTGCTCTGGGGGCATGTACAACACTGGCCAAATTGCCGAGCCTTGAACGCCTCTCGACGTGCTGAATTGATAACATGGGCGGCAAAAGTGGCGACGAGTGCGGCCACCCACAGGAACGGCAAAGGCGCTCGCAATTTGTCGGCATCCAGGAGAAAAACAACTTCGGGCGACCGCCAGCTTTGCCGTGCGAAGAGCAGATACGCCACGATGGCGACAGGGAGCATGATCGCAGCCCCTCGCTTCCAATTGTTTGGCATGAGCGTGCCGCAGGTGAAGATCAAGACGGTCCACGCCATCAGGAATTGCTGTCTGGTTGAAACGAGCGATGTCGCATCGTTCCGGGATGCGATCACAAAGAACCTTGTCATAAACATCGCCGAAAATTGAACTCCGACCGAGCCGAAGACAATCAGTTCCAGAATTCGCAACTGCGATAACGACATTGACCGGCGATTGCGAAGAAGGACCACCGCTCCAACGGTGACAAGCAGAATCAACCCA
>JBBQSE010000062.1:0-24402 GCA_038214195.1 Planctomycetales bacterium | reverse complement strand
ACTTGGCATCGAGCGGAAACAATTGTACGTCAGCCTTTCGAGGCTGACATGGAAACACGACAGGTCAAGCAGGAAAGCCTGACGTACTTCCGACGGTAATTTATCGCTCGATGCTTACGAGAGCCACCGTTTCATCGTGTGTTCAAATTCGACGAACGGCAGATTGCGAAACTTGTGTCCAGGGAGTTGCGAACGTGATTAAACTGAACCCCGTCATCAGTTCCATAACCGCCATGCTGCATCGAGCCGACCCTCGAATTAAGGCCCGTTGCAGCCTGTCGCGAATTCTGAGTCAACTCGACCTGCTGGATCTGCCGTATGATGAGGGAGTGAATACAAATCGGCGCCGCGACAACACTCGTCACGTCTCCATCGGCATCTGGCTCATTCCGATCGGCGCGAACCAAACTGCATCGACTGCCGATTCGTCGCTGGCTAAGCCTGCCGTCACCTGCGATCTGCGCCGCCAGGGAATAGGAGTCCTGGTGTCTGAGGAACAGACCGCAGCCAGCTTCCTGGTCGCCGTCTGTGATCTTGATGAATCATGGCGGTTCTTTCTGACGGAATTGCGACATCAAACTCCGCGACCGGGTAACTGGTTCCACCTCGGACTGGATGTTCTCAGGATTGTTGAGCCGGAAGGACTCCAGATGTCGCGTTTCCGGAATCGACTGCAGGCGTAACGATATCAAACATTCGCGCCACAAGATCGTCATCCGGCGGTAACGTCACCATCGTAACAATCACTCCGGAGACAATTGATATCAGCAGTCCCCAGATCAGTGGATCGTAGCCCAGCAGAAAGTATGGGCGAAACGATGTTTCCGCTCCGATGATTGGCTGGTCGATCAGGCCCGCGATTCCGACAACGTACAGAATCAGCACTGTCAGCGCGCCGCTGAGCATGCTGGTCAAAATTCCGGACGCGTTCGCTCGACGCCAGTAACACGCCATGATCGCTGGTACCAAGAAAGTCGCTGCCGCTCCCGATGTGCTGAACACAATAAATGCCTGCAGAAACTGCACCGGATTCCAGTTCACCACGACGGACAGGATCCCGGCAAAAACCATCGTGCCCCAGGCCGCCAGACGAAGATGATCACGTTCCGCTTTGGGATTGATCACGCGTTGATAGATATCGCGCACCGCTGCGGATGATATTACCACAAGGTACGAGCTGACAGTGGCCATCACGGCACCAAACGGAGCCGCAAGAATCAGACCGGCCACCAACGAACTCGCGGGCCATTTGCTTGTCGTCAGCAGCGCCAGTCGCGGAATGATTTCGTCGGAACTCTTGCCCAGATCCGGTATAAGAGCGCGTCCGCAAATGCAGATCACGATCAGCGGAATATAGATGCCCATGTTGTAGATGCTGAGCAGGTAAATGGATTTGCGAATCACGTTGGTGTTTTGGCTGGCCATCAGTCGGACCAGACTGGCTGGCGTCCCGACACCACCCCAGATCCAAATGATGAAAAATGAGATTGCCAGCGACAGCGGCAGGAATTCCGTTGGGTTTTCTCCGGTGCTGTAGCCCGGTCCGAAGACAAATCCGGGACCCGTGTTTTTGAGTGACGTGAGCGTCGCGTTTTCCAGTCCGCCTGCAGCTTTGAGCGACGCATACAGCAAAATCATCACGCCCAGAAACATGAGCAGACTCTGAAACAGGTCCGTCCAGACCGCCCCCAAAAAGCCGCCGATGAGCGTATAACCGACAACTGTCACGGTGAAGATCAATAGCCCAATGTGATAGCGCGTCACTGGCGTTTTGAAGCCTGCAATATTGATTTCGAAAACGAGGTTCGGTGTTTTCTCCGGAGTGCTGGCAGTGGCATCCTCAGATCCTGAGATTTCAGCCGTAGAATCCTCCGCCAGCGACATCTCCGAGGAACCCGGCCACGCCAACTGCATCACAATCGCACCGGCTTTGAACTGAGCGAACATCAGAAATGACATATACAGCAGCAGAAACACGGTACACGTCAGTCCCACATTTGGGCTGTTGAATCGGGTGCGAAAAAGATCGGGAACCGTGATCGCTCCCGTGCGGCGACTCAGATGAGCCAGCCTTTTGCCGATGATCCCAAAGCCCGTGATCGGAATGACCATGTAACTGGCGATCCACAGCCCAACAATCCACCCGTGTTTGTAGACCAGCGAAGGAAATCCCATAAACGTGCCGCCGCTCTGAACGGTCGCTGTCAAAGCCAGCGTCCAGGCACCCAGTGCTCGGTTGCCGAGAAAGAATCCTTTCATGAAACCGCCACGCAGAGTGGCACGATTCGCCAGCACGCCAATCCAGACCGATACCAGAATGAACAGGATCAGCATCACCATCGTGCCGTAACCGGCGACTGGTGCGGGCGGAATTCCATCCGATGGAATCACCTGGCCCAAAAGCTGCTTGATGACGGGCTGAATCGAGGGCTGCATCGGCTAGCCCCCCAATCCGAGATCGTCCGCATTTTCGACATCTTCCCCCAGATGTCCCTCGCGAAACAACAGCGCGCTAAAGAGGCACGAAATGACGGTGCAGGCACACCAGGGCACGACGATGCCCCAGAAAACCCAGTCGGGAAAACCGTACACCAGTTTCAGATCTTCGACGGGTCTGTTGTAACCCATCCGATAGCACACCGTAATTGACCATCCCATTGCGGCCAACCAAACGCCAATCACAACGAACGCTTCGCGGAACGATGAGTTAACAACCGGATCCTGATGGCGAGACATAGGGGCCAATTTGAAGTGAGCGTCGGGGTTGAAGGCAAATCAGGAACACAGAAGGTTGGCACTCTAACTGCTTCTGACGGCTCGATCCAGCATCAGGCGGAAGTGCCTCACCGCCTCGAAATTTGCGATGGTGCAAATCCTTCGATCAAGCCTGGACATGAAGTGATGACTGTCTAAAACCAACCTGTGGATCAGCGTGCCATCAATTCGGGCTGTTGGTCGCTTCACGGCGCTCTTCAGTGTACGCTTCGTGCAACTTCCGGAAGTTGGAAGTGAACTCCAATACTATTCATCAATAAGCTACGACACTCCAATATGACAAGCGAATCCACTGGTTCGTACGATGCCATTCTTTTTTTGTCCTTTGGAGGGCCGGAGAAGCGGGAGGACGTGATCCCGTTTCTGGAGAATGTGCTGCGGGGAAAACCAGTTCCGCGTGAACGCCTGCTGGAAGTCGCCGAGCACTACTATCACTTTGACGGGATCAGTCCCATCAATGAACAGTGTCGGAAACTCATCTCAGCACTGCGTGACGAGTTGGATGTCCACGGAATCCGGCTGCCAATTTATTGGGGCAACAGAAACTGGACTCCGCTTCTGAATGACACCCTCATCCAGATGAAGCGTGACGGCGTACAACGCGTACTGACGTACGTAACATCCGGCTTCAGTTGCTATTCCGGTTGTCGGCAGTATCGCGAGAATATCGCGAAGGCGCTCGAGCATCCCGAGGCGGCGGGACTCCAGATCGATAAGTTGCGGGTCTTTTACAATCATCCGGACTTCATCGACGTCGTTGCACAGCAGGTCCGCGCGGCCATTTTCAGTTTCCGGGCAGAAGTCCGGGACCGCGTGCAGGTGGCGTTCACAGCGCATAGCATTCCGATGAGTATGGCAACGACGTCGGACTACGAAAAACAGTTGCGGGAATCCTGCCGTCTTGTGGCTGATGCCTGCGGTCTCTCCGATTCGCAATGGAAACTGGTCTACCAAAGTCGCAGTGGTCGTCCTCAGGATCCGTGGCTTGAACCTGACATTCTCGATCATTTGAAGGATCTGAAGTCCGCGGGCGTCGAGGACGTCGTGATTTCTCCCATTGGATTCTTATCAGATCATATGGAAGTTCTCTACGACCTTGACGATGAAGCGAAGCGGGCCTGCGAGGAACTTCAGATCAGGATGGTGCGTGCCGGCACGCCGGGCAATCATCCTGGTTTCGTCAGTATGATTCGCAAATTGATCCAGGAACGTTTGCACGGCACCGCTCGCGAGTGCATCGGCCAATTCGGCCCCAACCATGACGTCTGCCCCATTGACTGCTGTCCAGCCCCAGCGGCGACACGTCCCGCAAGGCCAGAAATGTCTTAGTTGCATAGCGCCACTCCTGGAGAAAACCGAGCGTGTTTTGGAGCCCGATGCGTAAGCGAGGGATTGTGGCAAACTCGTTCCCTCGCTTACGCTTCGGGCTACTACTTTGGAAATAAAGTGGCGCTGTCCAATTGGCCGAGCGGCAGATGAATACAGACTATACCTGCCGTTTGCTTTAGCAACTGTCCGTTCTGCCCCGCGATCGGTGATGAAGGTGATCACAAGTCGGATCAATCGATCCGGTCAATCAGCAGGTCCACGACCTGAGCAATCGTTAGGCTGGAAGTATCCACGATGAATGCGTTGTGTGCCGCCTTCATTGGAGCGTGGGCGCGGGATTCGTCGCGGTCGTCGCGTTGTCGGAGCTGATCCATGACCACTTGAATTGGCTGGTTGACTCCTTTGTGGGCCAATTCTCGCTGTCGTCTTCTTGCTCTTGCTTCGAGATCGGCTTTGACGAAGAATTTATATTCGGCATCGGGAAAAACGACGGTTCCCTGATCGCGGCCTTCGGTCACCATGCTTCCCTGCCTGCCGATTTCTCGCTGCAGTTCGACCAGTCGTTCGCGGACGTTTGGGTTTGACGCAATGATTGACGAAATCGCTGTCACCTCCGGCGTGCGGATTTCGGCGGACACGTCTTCGTTGTTCAGGATCAACTGATCGCCCTCAAAGGCAATCTTAACACCTTGAGCAATGTGCGCAACCGCAGCCTGATCATTTTCGTCAATGGCAGATCTGAGTACCGCCAGGGCCACAGCGCGGTACATGGCTCCGGTGTCGAGGAATCGGACGCTGAGTCGCTCGGCAAGAAGACGTGCCACAGTGCTCTTGCCCGAGCCTGCGGGGCCGTCAATCGTGATGATCATGTTCGGAAAAATCCTGTTGCCATAAAGAGGCGGCTGAAAAAGGTGTCTGAACTTTGAAGGCACCATGCAACATCAATGAAATCGTTGGTGCTGGAGAGTTCCAGACACCTTTTTCAGCACTGCTACAGTACCAGCAGCACTTCTTTGATTTGAAATGAATTCAGAGTTACCACAACTCCCTGATCCGTGATCTCGGCCGCGATTTTCTGCGATCGATCTGCATTCACAATAAACGCAGCGGTCGGGCGACATGCCGTTCGAACCACGCATTTGACTGCGTGCCCCTCCGTTTCCGTCAGCAGCAGACTCAATTCTTCGGCAGCGTCATCGGTCGCTGGTCGCACAGCAGATCTGACCAGTTCAACGTTGCGGGCTGAAAGTCCAAGAATCCAACTGCTGGGCATTGACGTCGGTACGGTCTCCGCAGTCTCCGCAAGTACGACTGGCGTCATTGCATCGACCGCCGAGCGTAATGGGAACGGCTGATCGAAGTCAATCGTGAACTCAAACTGTCGCGCCGGTTCTCCTTCCACAATCAGCAGACTGTCCAGCATTCTCGGCCCGGATCGTCGATGATACGGTCGTCCATGAGTCGCGATCACGACGCGATGATCCGCATCGCTGACTTCCACATAGTCGGGTGATTCAAAACGCTCAGAGCGAAATCCGGCGGCCTGCCCCATCACGCTCCGCGTCACAGCAGCCGTTTCATTATCCCATGCGAAGCGGCAACCGAAGTAGGTCAGCCACGGGTTACCTTTGACGCGGGTGACAAGCTTGTCAAAGATCAGTCTCACAATAACTCTGGGCTGGGCGCGATCGATGGAAGTAATCTGTCGAACGGTGGCCAGGACCGAACCGTCCGTCGGCGAACGCAACTCGCAGGTTGTTTCGATCGCGGCAAACACGGTTCCCGACTGCAGCACGCGGTGCCCGATCAGGTGAGCCGTCGCGTAGGCCGTCTTGACGACTTCTCCGTCGTCATCGCTCGGGATTGTCAGTTCGCGTTCGTAGCGAAAGCAGGACTGCTGACTCAGGCGGTTGCCTCGCTGTTGATGATACGTTACTGAAGCGATGCCACCTGTGCGGTCGCTCAGCGTTACCTCGAAGTGACGATTTCGCAATATGAAATCTTCTGCCAGCGGCGGCTCGCGACGCACTGGTTCGAGGAGCGGATGCGGTGCCTGATCAGAGCCACTTTCGACAAGCCATGCGAAACCACCCGGAGGAAGTTTCACCAGCATTCGTTCGCGAGAACCGGTACGTTCCGTCAATTCAATCGTGTTCGATTTTGCGGGACGCTTCCATGCCTCCGGCCACGGGATTTCGACGAATCGACCGAATGGTACGGTGTTGGCAATAAACAACCCGCGAGACTCAGCAGGCCGCTGTGGAATTCGCGACTGCAGAGCCACCCTGAGTCGCCGCGAACAGTCCGTAAGTTGCTGTTCGATCTGTTGAACTGCGGCTTTGAGAGAAGCTTCTTTGTCAGACAACATGGTTTCCGTATCAACATGCCGCAGCTCCAGCTCAGCAATATCCCTCTCCAGCCTCGTCAGCAGTTCGTTGACTTCACTGACATTCTCGTCAGCCTTTACCAGTCGCGTCATCGCGAACAGATTTCGTCGCGCCTGCAAACGCTGCTGCAGCGATCGTAGCACCGCAGGCCCGGAAATCGGAGCTTCAGACTTCAGCACCGACGACTGGATCAGATACGGGGCGAGGTATTCCGCGTGCTTATAACGCTCGGCCATACGGCTGCCGTCGCAAACGTGGACAAAAGTGTCCATGGTGACAAATTCGCCAAGCACGGGTGCGTAGCTGGCCGCGATCTGCAGAGTCGCCAGCCACGGCGTCTTGAGGGTTGGCAGCCGAGCCATAAACAACGCAGCCGTGTTGTCGTCCTGCATGCTTTCGTTGTATCGATCGGCGAAACGCAGAAATCCCGACGCGCTGTCGATGGCCAGCGGGATTCGCGACGCTGCGGCGATCAAGCTGCCGTCAGGTCCCTGCCATTCGAACTGACTGCGTTCCTTGTCCGGATACAAGCCATCGTCCAGCGCCATATGCAGGGCAGATTCAAATCCGAAGTAGTTAAGAATCGAAGGCAGCGAAGCCGTCATGCCGAATCGCCGTCGGGCCCAGTGGCGAGGCGGTGAACCGATGATCGAGGTGAATATCTGGCGGCACCGTTCGATATCCGTCATGGTGGATTCCATCGAACCCAACGAAGGACGAGTCTCCTCGGAATGACCGGTCAGGATTGTCACGGTCCCGTCATCAGTGGCCTGCTTCAGTTGCGATGCAAGCGATGCGTCTTTCGCAACCCATGCCGCCAGATCTCGACCGGTCGCGAACAGATTCAGATGCGTCTTCGCAGTCGCGGAGGCAACCAGATCACGAATGTTTGACGTATCCTCGTCGTCACCAGGAATGCAGAGATCCAGGAGATAACAATTCATCGGATAGAACTTCTCACGCGTGTCGCGAAGATGTTCAAAGCAGCGTCTCAAATGCAGCCTGACGGTGACTTCATCTCCGCAGACGGACGCGTTGGCCGCGAGGCAAACTTCGCGATTCAGCAGGATCTTGTCGGCATCGACAAAGTGATGTCGGCGGCGACTGAGCAGTTGCACCTGAAGCATCACGATGCCAAGCGCAAGGAAATGATCCACCAGAACAGGAGCAATCCTGGTGGAAGAACTGACAGATTCGATACAATCCGCAGTCGCGCTGTCCTGTGATTGAGTGGCGTCCAGGCCGGAATCCTTCACCTTTACTTCATCGGCGTCTTCCGAGAGCGCGGCATCAATCGCCGCCAGCCAGTCTTCGCGTTTGGAGCATCCGGCGAGCACGATGTGGCCCTGGTCCTGGAACACGGCCCGCCATTCATGTGGCATCCATGATTCTGACGGAGCCGGCACAAAAATGATGCGGCGTCCAGGGTAGCCCGTGAGTGATTCCGCCTGTCGAAAGACCGGAATCCCCGCAGCACGCCTGAGTAAGAGCGGATGCCAGGCGCAAGCGATCGCGTTGAGCAGGCTCGCTGCATCCTCCTCGGGAAGATCGGTGGGCAGATCTTCGACCGAGTAACCAGGAATCAGGACGCTGATTTCAGAAAGGTCCACAGGCTGGACATTCATGTCAGTTGTCGCAGTCGCGGGTTCGACGTCGGTGTCCGCCCCGTCTTCACCAAAGGTATTCATTGAAACATCCAGGATCGTTCAGCTTTAAACGTCACAATTGTGTTGATATTCGCCGTATTCTGCACGGAACAACCAGAATTTCCGAGTTTCACGGAACTCCAAAGTGATAAATCTCGTCAGACATTCCAATCGAAGGCCGCAAATCCGCCCAATTGGGGGCCAGAAATTTCCCGTCAACGTCCGACTTCGTCCGGTTGTCTGGATGTTTCCTGACATTGCGGCAATTTGGTGTTTCAAAATTGGTTGACGAGACCGCAAATCGGTTGCTACTTTTGCCTTACGCTGAATTGATGACTTCAGCGGTCGCACCTGTCAACTCTCCTTTCATTTATATCTGCGTACAAATCGAGGCGTATCATGGCGGAAGCAAAAAGCGCATGGGGTATTGATATTGGTCAGGCGGGCCTGAAAGCGATGAAGCTCCGCGTCGCTGAAGACGGCGAGCGAGTGGTTGCCACCGCATTTGACTACATCCCGCACCCGAAGATTCTGAGTCAGCCGGATGCCATTCCGGAGGAACTGATTCGCGAGGCAATGAAGACGTTCCTGGAACGCAACAAGGTTGATGGTGATTTAATTGCGATCAGTGTTCCGGGACAAAGCTCGCTGGCGAAGTTCATCAAGCTGCCGCCGGTAGAATCCAGCAAAGTCGCTGAAATTGTGCGCTACGAAGCACGACAGCAGATTCCGTTCGACCTGAACGACGTGATCTGGGACTTCCAGCCGATCGGCGGCGGGGTCGAAGAAAGCGGGTTTATGCTGGAAGCCGAAGTGGGCCTGTTCGCGATGAAGCGTGAACTGGTGTACGACGCTCTCAAGCCGTTCACAAGCAACAACAAAGAAGTTGAGGTTGTTCAGATCGCGCCGCTGGCGCTGTACAATTATCTTTCTTACGACGTGCTGGGTTTCCGCAAGACGGAAGAAACACCTGAGCCACCGGCTGCAGACGACTATTACGTCATCCTCGACATGGGAGCGGACAACACGACGCTGCTGGTGTCGAACGGGCGAAACATCTGGATTCGAAACGTGCCAATCGGCGGAAATCATTTCACTCGATCCCTGACGCGTGAAATGAAGCTCACCTTCGCGAAGGCCGAACATCTGAAATGCAACGCCACAAAGGCACCGGATCCAAAAGCAGTCTTTCAGGCAATGCGTCCGGTCTTCAACGATTATGTGTCTGAGATTCAGCGATCAATTGGCTACTTTGGCAGTGTGAATCGTAATGCGAAGATTCGCAAGATTATCGGAGTGGGTAACGGTTTTCGTCTCGCCGGACTCCAGAAATTCCTGCAGCAGAATCTGCAGTATGAAGTCGAACGACTGGAAAGTCTGGAAGGCGTCACCGGGGATTCGGTGCTCACCGATCCGCTGTTCATCGACAACATGATGACGTTCGCCGTGCCTTATGGCCTGGCGTTGCAGGCGATTGGCAAGACGCGAATTCGTACAACACTGCTTCCGCCTGAAATTGCCATGGAACGCAAGATTCGCAGCAAGAAACCGTGGGCCATTGCGGCGGCTGCGGCATTATTGCTGGCGATGGGAGTCAGCACGATGGCCAGTGCGATGGTTTATTCGTCGTACGGCGAAAGTAAGTGGAAAGACAAAGAAGATTTGGTGAAGACTGTCCAGGATCAGATCTCAGCCCAAAAAAATGCTTATACGACAACCGAAGGCGAACATGGGAAGATCATCGAGAAGATCGATCGTCTGGTGGCTCCGCTGGAGAAACGCGCGATTTGGATGGAACTCTTCAAAGCGGTGAATGAATGCATGCCACGTGATGAAGGGGACTCGCTGGATGAGCGGGATATTACACTTCAGAACAGGGTGCGAATTCAATCATTCACCACGATGAAAGTCGCCGACGTTTCGGATTGGCACAAGAAATTTGTGGATGCCAAACCTGAATCAAGGAAGCAGGATTTCGGCATGCCTGATCAGGCACCGCCCGAAAAGAAAGAAGGCTACGTCGTGACACTGAAAGGATTTCACTTTCATAACAACGAACCTAAGTCCGGGTTCTCGATGATTGGTCGATTGTATCTCGAAAACACGTTTATAAAAAATTTACGTGAATGGCAGGTGATGTCGGGAGGCGTTGAGGTTCCGGTTGGGAAGATCGGTATTTCGCATCCGATTCTGGCGTTTTCGGTGACGGACAAGTTCGACTATGACCCAAATCAGCGTGCCGGTTCGCAGCTGACGAGTGCATCGGGAGCGACGGGTGGTGGCTACCCCGGTGGAACTGGCGGATATCCAGAAATGGCTGGTGCTGCAATGGCGGGATCTGGAAGCTATCCGGGATCGCCAGGTGGAACTGGCGGCTATCCAGGTGCCCCAGGTGGATCTGGCAGCTATCCGGGAGCGGGAGGTGGGTATCCGGGAGCGGCAGGTGGCGGTCAGGCGGCAGGTGCGGCACCGAGTGTCATGCTGGCTGGGGAAGAAAAGGAAAAAATTCAAAAGATAGGTCGTACCGATTTCGTCGTGCAGTTCATCTGGATTCCGACCCTGCAAAAGGATCGAAAGGAAGCGGATCCGCGTCTGGCAGGCAAGGCGGGCACATCGTCACCCTGACCGAAGTTGTGCATTTAAACATTGTTGATCAGGAATAAGTTGATCTATTCAGCAAGGTGTCAGTCGGGAGTTTGAGTCATGGAAAAACTGCAGCCAATTTTGAAACAACGCTACTGGATCTGTTTTGGTCTGTCGCTGATCTTTGTTCTGGTCGGCTGGTGGAGCGCCAGTGGCGATCTGGCTACGAAGACGGGCGACCGCAAGAAAAAGGTGGACGAGGCCTTTATTGCCGCAAAAAAGAATGCAAACGACCCGAATCAAAACTGGGTTGAAGGCGCGAAAAAGGAAAACATGCAGGACGCCGAGTCCTACAAGGTTGCTTCACTGCAGCTATGGAAACGTCAGCAAAAAGCCCGCAAATGGCCGGAACAAGTCAGCAAAGAGATGCAAGGGATCAAGTATTTTGCGGAAATTGATTCCACCGAGACTCGCGAACGCTGGGCTTCCATCTATCGGGGACAGATTGAAGACCTGCTGAAGATTGTTCAACCGTTTCAGTTCGACACTGGCGAGGGGCTGGTGCTCGTGAACGAGGACAGTATTACCCACGAGCTATACAACAAATGGCAATACAGTCGACCGTCACCGAATGAGATCTGGTCGAATCAGGAAGATATCTGGCTGCTTAAGGCACTGCTGACTTCCATTTCCAAAACAAACGATTCCGCAACGCGCATCACCGAATCTCAGGTTCGCGAGATTAAGCAATTGAACCTGCGTGGCGGTGACCGTAAAACGAAGCCGCCGTCGCCTGGAAGCAAGGCGGGTGGTGGAGCAATGATGGGTGGCATGTCCGGCCCGATGATGGGAGAAATGCCTGCATCGTATGGTGGCGGTGGTACCGGTGGCGCTGCTGCTGGCGCTCCTGCACACCCCGGTTCATCGTATGAAGGGTCAAGCTCAGGCGATATTCTCACTGAGGAATTTGGCAGCGTTGCTGGTGGCGGAGGTTTCGGTGGAGGCGCGGCCGGTATGAACATGAGCATGAGCATGTCGGGAGCCAATTCAAAAGCCACCGCAGCTAAGAAAGAGGTGCGTTACGTCGATGACGCTGAGAAGGATCTTGGTTACAAGACTCGAGCATTCCTCCTGGACGTCGTGATTCGTGATGAACGGCTGCCGGACTTGCTGGCAAAGCTGACCAACTCGGATTTTCCCGTTGAAATCGTCCGTGTTGAAGTCCTTTCCCGGTCTTCGAGCGGAGGTGCTGGTGCGGGCGGTGGAATGCCTGGCGGATATGGTCCTATGTCGGGGGGGCAAGGCATGATGGAAGGGAGCGGTGGCGGAGGTTATCCTGGGGGAGCGTCGTCAATGATGAGACCAAGCATGGGGGGCAGTTCATCACTTGGCGGAATGCCGACAGCTGGCGGGTCGGCCGGAGGATATTCACCACCCGGTGGCGGATATCCAACTGGTGGTGGGTATCCAACTGGAGGCGGGTATCCCAATGAAACTGGTGTGGATGGTGGCGGAGGTGCAAAAGGTACGGAAGCCCTGGCGGTCGCGATGGCGGATCCAATGTTAATCGATGTTCGAATCGGTGGAATCATGACGTTGTACATGACTCCGGAAGAATCAGAAACTCAGGCCAAGACCGAAGAATCTGCCGCTAAAGAAGATGCTGCGGTGCCTCAGGCAAATCCCCAAACAGCCGCTCCAGGGTTGTCAGATCCTGCCACCGGAACAGCTTCAGCCGGGGAAACTGCCGACACCGCAACGGATTCGTCAGCTGCTGGAACACCGGCCGCTGGAATACCGGCTGCTGACGCTGGGGGGGCGACGCCTGCAGAGGCGGCTCTTCCAGCGGTGCCTGCTGCCGCGTCACCACCTGGGAATGGCACAACACCAGATCCGGCAAACGCTAAAGACACGGACACTGGAACAGCTCCAACCCCTCCTGCTCCATAGCGGCAGTAAACTCATTGCGGATGAGTTTACTCCGCAGCAAGAAGAGAGCTGTTTTGAATTTGAGTGATCAGGATTACAATTTGACTGCACGTCCAGTGCGGCATTCAGAGATCGACTGAGGAACATAGTCATGGCAAAACCTAAACTTGATTTTAAAGCCTTGCTGCTGAATCACGGCGAAAAAATTGGTGCTGGTGTTGTTGCGTTGCTGGCCCTGACCGGACTGGCCACAGCAAACTGGTCCGCAGCACCAGCGGATATTCAGCCGGAAGTTTTGGGATCGCTGGCGGAGAAAACCAGGTCCGATTGGCAGGCGAATTCCTGGTCAGAAGACAAGAAAGCGGCGTTCGAAAATACGCCTGATGTGCTGGCACTCGCTGAACGGATGCAGTCCGAAACGGAAGATCTTGAACGGTTTTCAACAGTCGTCCCCTGGGATCCTCCAATCCACCTCACTCGTGAGCGGCGAGGCGCAGTCACCGTTCTCATACCTCGTGATCCCGAAGCGAATGCCGTTGCCATTGTGATGGCGGAAAAACCCGACGCTGAAGACGAAGAAACGACAGCGCCGGTCGAAGAGAAGACGAATGACAAGAAGTCTGGCGTCGGTGACGACGTCACTAACACTTTTGGTGTCACGGTCAGTGGTGGCCCCGGTGTTCCAGGTGGCGCTGCTGGCGGTTATCCGGGCGGCGCCGCTGGTGGTTTTCCAGGCGGCACTGCAGGTGGATATCCTGGCGGCACTGCAGGTGGATATCCCGGTGGCGGCGCGGGTCCAATGCCCGGCGGTTCTGGCAGCTCTCCCGGCGCAGGGGGTGGTTATCCTGGAGGAGGCGCAGCCGGGATGGGCGCAGGAATGACGAGCGACTTTTCAGGCGGGGGCTACGGAGATAGTGCTTATGGTGGCTATGGTGGAATGATGACTGCGGAGCGCAAGGTTCGTTATCACAGCGGTGTTTCTGTGCGTCTGATTTTTCCACTGCTTGAACAGATTCGTTCAGTCGCGAAATCCCTGCACCTGCCTGAATCGGATCCACGCATCAGCCAGTCCATTGACTTTGTAGGCTTCCAGATCGAACGCAAGAAAGCCGTTCCAGGCATGGATCCCTGGTCGGGTGAATGGGAAAGCATTTCCACCGAAGAAATCGGCGAAATTCTTGAAAAGTCGCTGGCATTTGATCTGGAGATTGTCAATCCCAGCGTGACCCGGAGTGAATTGACCATGCCGTTGCTGCGGCTGGCGGCCGGCAAATGGACAGAATCAGATGCTTCCCACAAACAGCTGGAGAAAGTCACGCTGGACCCGGAAGAACAAATATTGATCGACCGGTATCAGGCAAAGCTGCTTGAAGAAGCTGAAAAACGCAAGAAAATGCTGCCGGATCCAACAAAGCGGGGTGGTTTCTCGAAATTTATGCTGAACGGTTCTGAATTGAATTCTGCTCTGGGCGGCAGCTCGAGCCTGTCGGACGAAATGTACAGCGAAATGTCAGCGGGCCAGGATACCTCGATCAAGTCAAGGTACGACAGCAAAGAGAAACTCAAGGAATTCATCAACAAATCTATGGCGACAGGACGCCTGCTGTTGGTGCGATTTATGGACTTCACCTGTGATCGCGGCAACTCTTACATTTATCGCGTTCGTCTGGAAATGCGCAATCCAAATTTTAATTACCCGATCGATGAACTTGAGCAGCCAGATCTTGCAACGCAGCCGACTCTGTTTTCCGGCTGGAGTGAAGCAACACCTGTGGTCTATGTGCCACAGTCGTATCGCTACTACGCACAGCGCGCTGACAATCCGGATTCGGTGAAGGTGGGAATGTACTATGAAAACGAAAAGGCTGGCACGCCTGTAATGGCCAATCTTGACGTCCGGGTCGGTTCCCGGATCGGAGGCAAGTTGACGGTGGAAACTGTGGACCTTTCAAAATCTGTTCGCGAGAATCAGGAAGTGGAGTTCAAGTCTCCCGATTTGTTGGCCGCTGTCATGCCTTCTCCTCGGTTAAACGGTAGTGATAGTCCCGAACTCAAGGCTTATATCGACTCAATCCGAGGACGCAAGCAGCTTTCCGACCGCATCACAATTGTGGATTCAAACGGAGCGATCGTGACGCGCTACGTGGGAGATACAGTTTCCAACGGTGGCAAATCGCGGACAGAGGAAATGGACGCCAAGTTTTATCAGGACGTCCTTAAGGTGTATGAACATTTGAAAAAGGACGCGAATGCTGGTGCGACCGGGCCCTATTCGGATCCGGGATCTGGCACAATGGGATCCGGCATGACGATGGGTGGGTACGGTGGTGCCATGGGCAAGGGCAGTTCACTGAGTGGCGGTGGCCAAGGCAAAAGCAGCCGCGGTGGTCGAAGTGGTTCCGGCCCTGGCGGGTAATAATCCGTAGCCGAACGGCTGCGGCAATCTGACGTCTGTTCTGCAGCGATCGGTCGCAGGCATCCTCTGAGCGGCGAGATCTGATGCCTTTTCGGCTCGCCAGCCCGATTTCTCACCGCGTGGCAGATAAACTGAAGCCCGGCTTTCACAGAAAGCCGGGCTTCTTCGCTGGAGATCCTAGCTGCTGTCGGATTTGCGGATTTCCGCGTTTGTTCCGCCTGATCGACTCCAGCCTTCGGACGGTCTAATCGTTGCGACTGCTAGATTTGAGTCAATGTCTCCGGAATGCAACGTTGAAATCGGCCATCACGTTGCGGATTTACAGGCGCGATGCCATCGGGGAACTAGAGTCTTGATGTCTCTGGTTGCCGATGCGGAGCAACGGGATGTCATTTCGCAACTTTCGTTGCGATGGCTTTCGTCCCCGCGACAGAGTCCCCGAAGTGATCGGCCAGCCAACAACTCACGGGAATTCCGCAATCGCACAACCGCGTATCGCCGAACCTTCGCGCGTTCAAATCCTGACGATCAATCTGGAAGATTATTTCCAGGCCGGTGTATTTCACAAATACATCAGTCCCCGTAACTGGTATCGCTTTGAATCGCGGCTGCAGAAGAATACAGAAGACACCCTGGCCCTGCTGGACGTGTACAAGACCAAAGCTACATTTTTCGTTCTCGGCTGGATTGCCGAACGGTATCCGGAACTTGTCCGCAGCATCGCGGACAACGGTCACGAAATTGCCAGCCGCGGCTTTCTCCATCAACCGCTGCTGAAACTCACCGCTGCGGCTCGACATGAAGATCTGGTACGATCCAAAGCACTTCTCGAAGACACCATTGGACTGCCGGTGACTGGATTCCGGCTCTCAGATGGCTGGCTTACAAGCCGCGATCTGGGGTTCCTTGATGAAGTGCGGGACGCGGGGTATCTCTACGATTCAAGCCTTCTGCCACGCCGCCGCGACTTCTCACGTCAGCCCTGGCGCCGCACGGTTCACGAACACCAGTGCCGCAACGGAAGTCTGCTGGAAATTCCGCTTTCGACATTGCCGATGAGCGGAGCGTGGGTACCAATCGCCGGAGGAAACTATCTCCGTCAGCTGCCTGAAAAGATGATGCGCAACGCTGTCACGAAATGGATTGAGCGGGAATCGTCGCCGTTTGTCATGTACTTTCAAGTCTGGGAACTGGATGCCGAACAGCCACGTTTGAGCGTCACGAGTCGCCTCACGAAGCTGCGGCATTATCGGAATCTTGGACTCTATCGGACACTGCTGCCTCAGTATCTGCAGTCCGCAAATTTCACGTCGATTGCGGAACATGCAAAACTTACCGACAGCCCACTGCAGAGCCTCGCGGAAACATTATCTCAAACGTGGATTACAAAGTGCAGTGGAAAATCTCCGTCTCGCACAAGCCCGGACGTGTCGGTCAGAAGCCCCGGTATCGCGGTCGATTCGACGCGAAATTGCGTTCGTACAGGGCTAACACTTGTCATACCGTGCTACAACGAAGAGTCCTCACTACCCTATCTGCATCGCACGCTGCAGCACCTGAAATTTGCGATTCAATCGCAGTGCGATCTGAAGATCCTGTTTGTTGATGACTGCAGCTGCGACAACACATACGAACTGCTGCAGACCTTGTTTGGGGACGATCCAGACATTTCCATCGTGCGGCACGAGAAAAACAAAGGTGTCTCGGCGGCGATTCTGACCGGCATCAACGCGGCCTCGACTGAAATTGTCGCGTCCATCGACTGCGATTGTTCCTACGATCCGGTCGAACTGCGGAACATGTTACCCCTGATGCAGCCTGGTGTCGCCATGGTCACGGCGTCGCCCTATCACCCGGACGGCAAAGTTAGCAACGTGCCTCGCTGGAGACTTCTGCTGTCGCACACGCTGTCGTTGATGTATCGCCGACTGCTCAAACAAAGTCTTTCCACCTGGACGAGCTGCTTTCGCATCTACCGCAAACAGCAGATCATCGATCTGCCACTGGAAGAACAGGGATTTCTTGGCACCGCTGAATTGGCGGCACAGCTAAGTCTGCATGGACGCAGGATCGTCGAACACCCAGCCACGCTGGAGGTCCGACTCTTTGGGTTTTCAAAGATGAAAACCATTCGCACGATTTTCAGTCACCTGCGCCTGCTTGGAAAAGTCGTCGCGGAAAAACGCGGCGGCGTGTATCGAGTGAAATGAATGCACACTGTAGCCGCCGTTGGCATCGTACTGACTCCGGCCTTCTGAACTTCTGACTTTAACCTTAGACCACAACCACCTACTACCCTTTTGAAAGATGAAGAGATGACGAATCGCATGAACCTGCCCTCAGATCAGGACGCCACTGGACGAACATTTGGCATGGAAGAACTCGAAGCCGTGCGTCAGTGCCTGGAGACGGGAACCCTGACCAGCACCAAAGGCAATTTTGTCAAACAGCTGGAAACAAAGTTCGCCGCAAAGATCGGCGCGAAGTTTGCTTACGCCTGTTCCAGCGGCACAGCCGCGATCCACTGCGCCGTGGCTGCTTTGAACCCGGAACCCGGCGACGAAATTATCACAACTTCGATTACGGATATGGGAGCCCTGACACCGTTCATTTATCAGGGTGCGATTCCCGTTTTTTGCGACGTTGATCCACACACCTACAACGTGACGGCCGCCGCGATTGCGAAGTGCATCAGTCCCAAAACCAAAGCCATCATGGTGACCCATCTGTTTGGAAATCCCTGTGACATGGGACCGATCATGGAACTCGCCAACCGACATGGCATCCCGGTCATCGAAGACTGCGCCCAGTCCTATCTTACGACCTACCGTGATCAGTACGTCGGCACGATTGGTACCATTGGTTGCTTCAGTCTGCAACAGGGAAAACATATCACGACCGGTGAAGGTGGTATCGTCACGACTAACGACGAAGCACTTGCTCGCCGCATTTTTCTGTTCATCAACAAGGCCTGGGGCTACGGTGACGCGAAGGCAGATCATTACTTCGTGGCACCGAACTATCGCATGAGCGAACTGCTCGGCGCGGTCGCGGTCGCTCAGTTGCAGAAGCTGGACGCGGTCGTCGAATCACGCGTCCGCACTGCAGCGGCTCTCACCAGCGAACTCGCTGGCGTGCCGGGCATCGAAACGCCGGTGATCACACCAAACAGCGTTCACACGTTCTGGAAGTATTGCCTGCGAGTTGACGAAACCGTCATCCCGGGCGGTACGGTGGCACTCGGTGCCGCATTGAAGGACTCGGGAATTCTGTGTGCTCCGCGGTACATCCAGAAGCCGGCCTTCGAATGCCAGGTAATCAAAAATCAGGTGACGTTCGGCACCAGCCGCTGGCCATTCACTTTGGCCCGCCCCGAAGCAACGGATTACAGCCGCCGTCACTTCGAAGGCACATGGAACGCCCTGGAACATGTTCTTGTTCTCCCGTGGAACGAAAAGTACACGGACGAGCACATTGAATATCTGGCGACAAATATTCGCAACGCCGTTGCGTCACTCACAACCAAAGTCACGGTTTGAGAATGACCAATGTCCAAATCCGAATGACCAATGAATCGCATTGGCATTCGGATCCTGGTCTGCGGTCAGAATTTGCGATTCATTGGACATCGGTGCTTAAACATTGGTTATTCTTGCAAAGGAAACTTCTGTGATTACTCAAACTGTACCCACCTTCGTCATCATCGGTGCCGGCGGGATCTCAAAGTCATACGCACAGGCATTTGTTCAGGGCCTGCCTTTCCAGCTCGTGGGCGTGGCCGACATCCGCCTCGAATCTGCGAAAGACGTCGCCGCGATGGTTGGCGTGCCTGCGTACGACGATATTGACCGTATGATTGACGAATTGAAACCAACGGCCGCGATCGTCTGCACTCCGCCTTCGACTCATCCCGAAGTCTGTATCCGATTGATGGAACAGGGCGTTAACGTACTCTGCGAGAAGCCACTCGCAATCAGCACTGAAGAAGCCGTTCGCATGGCGGAAACCGCCGAACGCTGCCACGTCGTCTTCTCCATGGGCTCCAAGTTCCGCTTCGTAGCGGACGTACAGAAAACGCGGGAGATTATCGACTCAGGAATTCTGGGTGACATCATCCTCTACGAAAACACGTTCGCGGGCTTCTGCGACATGTCCAAACGCTGGAACAGTCAGCCCGCAATCAGCGGTGGTGGCGTCCTGATCGACAACGGGACGCATTCCGTTGACATCCTGCGATTCCTGCTGGGCAACATCACCGAATTGCAGGTCGTCGAAGGCCGCCGCATTCAGAATCTGCCCGTCGAAGATACCGCCCTGCTGTTCGTTCGCACGGAGAGCGGCACGATGGGCAACATTGACCTGTCCTGGAGTCTTAACAAAGTCCGCGCTGACTTCATCAGCCTGTACGGATCAAAGGGCACGCTGTCTGTCGGCTGGAAAGAATCAAAATACAAACTTGCCGATCAGAAGGAATGGACTGTGTTTGGCAGTGGCTACGACAAGGTCGCGGCGTTCGGCAACCAGATCAAAAACTTCGGAGCGGCCATTCTTGGCACCGAAGAATTGATCATTACTCCCGCCGATGCCATCGCCTCCGTTCGCGTTATCGAAACAGCCTACGCGGCACTTCAGACCGAACAATGGCACCAGGTCGCCCCGGCCAACAGCTTTCGACGAAACGTCGCCATGGCCACAAAGTAGTCGCGATTGAGTTTCTTCATTGGTCATTCTGGCTTGGTCATTGGTCATTTCGAGGTAACTTCAATGTCGGTACGCATTCATCCCACGGCAATCATCGAATCCAACGTGCAACTTGGCAACGGCACGTCGGTTTGGGACTCCGCCCACATTCGTCACGACGCGGTACTCGGCGACGAGTGCATTGTCGGCGGCAAGTCGATGATTGCGTACGGCGTTCAGATTGGCAATCGAGTAAAGATCAACTCGAATGTCTACATCTGCAACGGCGTCACGGTTGAAGATGGCGTCATGATCAGTGCTGGAACAATTTTCACCAACGATCGGTTTCCACGCGCAACCACACCGGATCTCACCGAACTACGCGGATCGGAGCCGGATGAACACACGCTCTGCACGCTGGTGCGGGAAGGAGCCACAATTGGTGCGGGCTGTATCGTGGGCTGCAATCTGGAAATCGGTCGCTGGGCGATGATTGGCATGGGATCGATCGTTACAAAATCTATCCCGGACTTCTGTCTCGCCATTGGCACGCCCGCGCGAGTGATTGGAATCGTCTGCCGTTGCGGCGAACCTGTTCATCGCTTCGACGAAACGACATCGCATGCCCCTGTGGCGGCGACCTGTGAGTGTGGCCGGAGCTATTCCATCAACGGTCATGTCGTTCGAGAAATTCGGTCTCAGGCCATTGCCGAAGCCTGCTGCGAGGCAATGGCCTAAGCGTTGATCATTCCATTATCGTCTTATCAGCCGGAACGCGCTAGCGTCCGGTTCCGTGAAAACCGTGAGCTAGCGCTCTGCGGCTGATTTTTGTCAGCATATTACTTAAGGAATCGTCCCGAAATAAAGTACGTCAGCCTTTCCAGGCTGACTCGTTCTTCTTGTCAGGCTGGGAAGCCTGACGTACGTTTCAAGATCTCGTACCGGGACGGTGCCTAAAAACGTTTTATCGATTTCAAAGATTGATTTGAGACATCATGATTGCAGACGTTCACAACTCGCAAAACCCAAAACACTGGGCCGTTCTGGGCGGCGGAGTGCTTGGAATGACGCTCGCGCTGAGATTGACTCAACAGGGCCACAAAGTCACGCTGCTGGAATCGCGTGCGAATCTCGGTGGCCTCGCCGACGCATGGAAAATTGGCGACGTCACATGGGACCGCCACTATCACGTCACTCTCATGTCCGATCTGCACGCACGGGAAGTTCTCCGCGAACTGGATCTCGATGATCAGATGCAGTGGGTCGAAACGAAAACCGGATTCTTCACAGATGGACAGCTGCACTCCATGTCGAACACGCTGGAGTTCCTGAAATTCCCGCCGCTCCGCATGATTGACAAGTTCCGACTCGGCGGCACGATCTTTTACGCGGCACGAGTGAAGAACTGGAAACGACTGGAGAACATTTCCGTGGGCGACTGGCTCACAAAACTCTCCGGACGCCGGACTTTCGAAAAAATGTGGTTGCCACTGCTCCGCTGTAAACTGGGCGAATGCTGGCGTGAGACATCCGCCGCGTTTATCTGGGCCACGATTGCTCGTATGTACGCCGCGCGACGCACGGGGCTGAAGAAAGAGATGTTCGGCTACTGTCGCGGTGGCTACGCTCAGATCCTTGATCGCTTCACGAAGAAGCTGCAGCAACTGGGTGTTGAAATCCATTCCAATGCCGCAGTGAAGTCCGTCCGCACGGCCATTGACGGACGGCAGACCGTACATTTCACCGATCATGATCGCGTCTTCGACCGCGTCGTCTCAACACTGCCGACACCAGTGATGAGCCGCATCTGTCCGGAATTCAGCGCAACTGAAAAGCAACTGTTCGATGGCGTGCGTTATCACGGCATCGTCTGCATGTCCGTCCTGTTGTCGAAGAGTCTGTCGCCGTATTACGTGACCAACATCACCGATCCCGGCTATCCGTTTACCGCAGTCATTGAAATGACGTCGCTCGTCGATAAGGCAGAACTCGATGGAAATGCGCTCGTCTACCTGCCGCGTTACGTCGCCCCCAATGATGAACTGTTCGATCGCACAGACGCGGAAATCGAGCACGAATTTCTGTCCGGCCTGCAGCGAATGCATCCGACACTCTCGCTGGCGGATGTCAAAGCCGTGCGTATCTCACGAGTCCGCCACGTCTTCGCACTACCGACGCTGGGTTACTCGGACCGCCTGCCGCCGACAGTGACCTCAGTCCCCGGACTGTATTCGCTCAATTCGTCGCACATTGTCAATGGAACGCTGAACGTCAACGAAACAATCAAGCTGGCAAATGATTTCGTCGCCAGTCTGCCGGGGTTGCAAAGCACCGCGTCAACCTGCGCCAGTGTCAAAACGACAATCGTCCGTACCCAAATGACCAATGACAAAATCCCAATGACCAGCATTCGCTGACCACTCAAAACTGACCACTGACCACTGACCACTGAAAACTCTCCAGCCATGCCTAAACCAATTGCCAGTCTCTCGCTCGACCTCGACAACAAATGGTCGTACATGAAAACGCACGGTGATGCCGGATGGGACAAGTATCCCACGTATCTCGACCTGGTCGTGCCACGATTTCTCAGGGTATTGCACGAGCGACAGCTGAAGATGACCGTGTTCGTTGTCGGTCAGGATGCTGCGCGCGAAGAGAACTTTGAGGCTCTCGCGTCAATCTCCGCCGCCGGACATGAAATCGGCAATCACTCGTTTAATCACGAGCCATGGCTGCATCTGTATTCTGAGCAGGAACTGGTTTCTGAACTGGCGAAGACGGAAGAACATCTGGAGCGTGTCACCGGGCAATGTCCGATCGGTTTTCGCGGCCCCGGATTCAGCTTTTGCGACCTGCTGCTGCGAATTCTTATGCGGCGTGGCTACAAGTACGACGCCTCGACGTTTCCGACTTACCTCGGCCCGCTGGCTCGCATGTACTACTTCATGTCCACTCGACTCACCAAAGAACAGCGCGCTGAGCGAAAGCAACTGTTTGGTAATTTCAGCGAAGGTTTCCGACCACTCAAACCATTTACCTGGACTTGCTCTGAAGGGCAGCTGACGGAAATTCCAGTCACAACGATGCCGCTGTTTAAAGTTCCGATTCACGCCAGCTACATCCTGTATCTCGCGCAGTTTTCACGCTCCATCGCCATGACATACTGGCGAATGGCACTGACGTTGTGCCGTGCCGCCGGTGTCGGTCCCTCACTGCTGTTACATCCGCTGGATTTCATGGGCTGCGACGACGACCGGGATCTGGCTTTCTTTCCGGCAATGGGACGTCCCGCTGAGCCGAAAGTTGCGATCGTAGCGGAAATGATTGACTTGCTGAGCCGACACTACGATGTCGTCCCGATGAAAGATCACGCGGCGGCGATTAGCGGAAAACTGGCAAAGACACCGCTCACGATGGGAGAGAACACGAAGATCGTTACTCGCTGATTATCAAATGGATGATTCAACTGTCCCTCGTCCGGGCGAACGCCGGCACCCAGCGCGGGGCTGTCGATTTCGCTCGAACATTGTGAGCGGCAAGGCGCTAGCCGCCGGTTTTTGAAACACGTCACCGGCGGCTAGCGCCTTGCCGCTCATCAAGTTGAAGACCCGCGAGGCCACTGGTGCCGAACCAGCCATCACTATTGAAACATTTTTTTCGCCATGCGATTTCCTGTCTCAACCAGAATTCAAACAGTCGGAGCTGCGGCGATCCTGTCGCTGGTGGCCGCGTTTGTGCTGGTCCTCGCCGATGACGGAACATGGCTGCATCCGGACACCGCCCAGGCTCTCAGTGTCGCCCGCAATTTGCAACAGGGCAACGGCTTTTGCACGAGCGTTGTTTACTACGAAGAGCACTATCAATTCGGCGTCTCGCCCGCGCCGCAAACTGTTTTTCCAATTGGTTACCCGGCAATGATCGCGGCAATGGGCTGGGCTGGTGTTAGTTTGCCAACAGCGGCATTCCTGATTGGCCTCATCGGCTTCATACTCGTGCCGCCATTGATCTGTCTCGCCGCGTTGCGAATGGGACGAAACTCCGCCACCAGTCTGCTGCTGGCAGCGGCCTGGCCGTGTTGTCCGATGCTGTGGCACAATGTGTGGGAACGACAAACAGAAATGATGTTCATCGCGCTGACGCTCGGCAGTTTGATCCTGCTGCAGAGTTCCGTGTTGACAACCCGCAGATTGATCTTGTCCGGATTGTTGGCCGCGATTGCGTTCAGTCTGCGTTACGCAGGAGTTTTCTGGCTGATCACAATCACCGGAGTGGTGCTGATTCACACCCTGCCAACGAACCGCCCAACCATGCGGCAAATGCTCAGGCAGGCGGTTGCATTCTTTGCGATTCCCGCCATGCTCGCGATCTCACTGTTCGCCAGAAACGCGGCACTTGTCGGAGACTTTAAGGGCGGCAATAACAAGGAAGTCCACCGAACTGTCACCGAAGCGGCATTGAATGCGTGGTATGGCGTCTCTCGCATTCTCGGCTTGGACAAATCCGGACTGGTTGCCGGAAACATCGTCGAACTGATGGCGGTGAGTGGACTGGCGCTGATTCTGGTTGCCGGACTAATCTGCATCGCACGAGGCCGGGAGTTCGGCATCCGGAAATTACTCACGCCTGGACGACTCGCAGACATCGCCGTATTTCT
>JBBQSE010000061.1:0-24533 GCA_038214195.1 Planctomycetales bacterium | reverse complement strand
AGAGAACATTGATGTGTTGAAGGCCGCTGATGCCTGGCTCTGGCCGTGGATCGCGGCAGTTGCGTGTGTGTTTGCGATTTGGTTGACGGCGGGCTTAATCAACCGAATTCTGGCATTTCTGTTCAGCGGCTTTAATCGCGGGTTTACGATTGCGACAAACGGCTATGTGGCTGTCGTCGGTTGGATGCTTCGCGGTAGTCTTGTCGTCTTGGTGATTTATGCCGCGATGATCTACGGGACATGGTATTTGTTTACGGTGACTCCATCAGGGTTCATTCCACCTCAGGATAAAGGCTATTTAGTTCTCAATGTGCGACTTGCCGATTCTGCATCGCTCGAACGGACTCAGGAAATCATGGCGAAGGTCGAAAAATTGGCTGGCGGGATATCAGGAGTTCGCCACACCGTCGCACTCGCCGGACAGTCGTTGTTACTGAATGCCAACGCGCCGAATTTTGGTTCGATGTACGTGATGCTGGATGAGTTTCACGATCGAGTTGCCACGCATCGCACATCGGACGGCATCGCGGAAGAATTGCGCGAGCTATTCCAGCGTGAAGTCTACGACGCCGACATTCATATTCTCGGCGCGCCGCCGATTGAGGGACTTGGGACCGCAGGTGGTTTCAAGATCGTGATTCAGGATCGTGGTGACAACGGGTTAGATGTTTTGGAAACGGTCAGTCAGAAGATTGTGGAGGACGGCGGGAACGATCCAAAACTCCGCGACCTGTTCGCAAGTTTCCGCGCGAATACGACGTGGCTGCAATTGGATATTGATCGCGATGCGGCCAAAAAACTCGGGCTGTCAATGTCGGACGTGTTTGGTTCGCTGCAGGTGAATTTTGGTTCGTTGTACGTCAACGATTTCAATCGCTTTGGTCGCACATGGCAAGTCAATGTTCAGGCGGATGCGAAGTACCGCATGCAGAGTCAGGACCTGCAGCGAATGTCTGTATCATCTCCATTGGCCGGAACGGTGCCGCTCGCCAGCTTCATTCGTATCACGCCGGTCACTGGCCCGCTAATGATCATT
This sequence comes from Planctomycetales bacterium, assembly GCA_038214195.1. GTDB lineage: Bacteria > Planctomycetota > Planctomycetia > Planctomycetales > Planctomycetaceae > SXXK01. The sequence continues at coordinate 23,497 of JBBQSE010000061.1, read as the reverse complement.
CGCCACAACCTGTATCAGTCGGCATTCGTGAATGCTGATACTGCTATGGGTGCGAGTTCTGGAGAAGCAATCACGGCATTGAAACGAATTGCGGATAAGAATCTGGCTCCTTCGATGCGAGCCGAGTACACAGAGCTGGCATTCCTGCAGCAACTTGCCGGGAACACGGCGATGTATGCGTTTCTACTGGCGGTGATTCTCGTATTTCTGGTTCTGGCCGCCCAATACGAAAGCTGGGCGTTGCCACTGGCCGTGATTCTGGTGGTGCCGATGTGTTTGCTGTGTTCCGTCATCGGTGTCATAGCAGCCGGAATGGATATCAATATCTTCACGCAAATCGGCTTCGTGGTGCTTGTAGGGCTGGCATGCAAGAATGCGATTTTGATCGTCGAATACGCTCGATCAAGAAGCGAAGAAGGTGTCAGCGTGTACGAAGCAACGCTGGACGCCTGCCGCCTCCGCCTAAGGCCAATTATCATGACATCATTCGCCTTCATCTTCGGCGTTGTTCCGTTAGTCCTCGGGGAAGGTGCAGGAGCTGAAATGCGACGAACTCTGGGTACAGCCGTCTTCGCTGGAATGCTGGGCGTAACACTGTTTGGCATCTTACTGACGCCGGTATTCTTTTACGTGATTCAGCGATTGGCGAATTGGCAGAGTCGGCTCACCGCCAAAGTTCAGCGGAGCGATTCGGATTGAGCTAGCCATTACAACGGCGCACTGCTGCGCGAAGTTCTCTTCGACGATACTGATCGCAATGCCGCTCCGACGGAACGACGTTCGTTCGGAGTTCTGGCTGCGCGTTTGAAGTCCGCAATGTTGAACGATGCGACGCGTGTGAATGCCGGTGGTCGTCCGGATTTCCAATCCACGCTCTCCTGCGCGGATCTTGCATAAAACATTGGCTCTTCGCTGCACTTCTGGCATCGGGTACGGTTCAAGTTCGGGCTAGAAAGCTATTGAACGAGGCGCGATTTCAACCAGTCTCCTGCATTTCAGTTCACTCAATGACTTCAAGTGTTGTGAGGTTGACGTAGTTTTCCTTTGGCAGCACGGTGACTAGCAACGATGTCGTCAGGGGATCGGCATATTTTCCGCCGAGCCGGTCATTTTCGAGCGGATCTACGCATTCACACTCGTCAATCGGCATTGAGTCATCTGGCCAGGTCACCGTTACAGTGTAATCGCCTGTTAACAACGTTGATATTCAGCTCACCTATTGGCCCCGCGTGTGCGCCATTTGCGTCGTCTCCACTCCATTGCCAACTGAACTGATCATGGATCGCCTGCTGTTCTACATACGGCAACAGATAGAGTGACGGTGGCAAATGCCGGAAATTGAACCAGATGTTTTGCATCCCGAGGTTGTAGTCCTCCGGTCCAGCGCTGCATAACGCAAGGCCCGGCAGGAAGCCATATGTGTCATGATGCCCGTGAATGCCAAGGCCAATTTGTTTCAGATTGTTTTTGCATTGCGTTCTGCGCGCGGACTCTCGAGCTTGTTGGACAGCGGGGAGCAGGAGCGAAATCAGGATGGCAATTATCGCAATGACGACCAGAAGTTCGATCAGCGTGAATCCGCGTCTAATGTCGCGCCTGCGGTCATGGGAGTGATGAGAATCCCTCCGTGCATTGAACGTCATCTCGTTTCGGCAAATTGATTTCATGTTACGACTCGGCGAGTTCTATGAATTGAAGAGGCACTACCCGCGAATCGCAACGGCAAATCTCGGGCCAACTTGTACTGCGGCGTTAAGTACAGGGATTTCCTGGAGCCGGAACTGCCAGAGCTCGGGATTTTGTTGCATCCCGAATTCTGGCGAATCTGGCTACACAGCGATGCCTCTCGATTGCTGACGAAAACTCCGTCAACGATAGCGAAATATCCACCGCAAGATCACGACGCGCGTCGCGTTTGTGAAGCAATTTCATGCGATTTCGTGGACGAAGAAATCCTGACTCTACCATTTTCTATGTTTGCAGTGATTGAGACTTGGATTTTGCAATTCGAAACCGCAGATGAACGCAAATGAACGCAGATGGGTAAGAATTGTCTGAGTCCATCGGTGTTCATCTGCGGTGGAAAATGACCGAACATGGAATCCGGTAGGGTCAGAAAAATTCAGAGTTGATGCGAAGATTGCAAGTTGCTGCGGGCCGTTTAAAGGATTCGCCTGGCGGATTTTCACCTTCCATTGGAGACCCAATTCATGTCAAAGACTTTTTCCGACAAGAACACTCCTCGTGAACGTCGCAGTTCTTTTGAGTCAATGACTCCGCAGGAGCAACTGCGTGACGTGTTGATTCTGTGGTTGGTGCTGTTGACGGCCCTTCTGTTGCAGTCTCTGTAGGGGAATCGGGACGGTTCGCGATAGAATGAACAGAATGTCCGACAAGCAACAACAAGACAAAACCGACGACCGGCACATCGACAGCTATGTCTTTCGAGCGATCGCAGACTACACGTATGACTGGGAAAGCTGGCATTCGCCTGATGGGAAACTGCTCTGGGTCAACACCGCTGTCGAGCGAATGACGGGTTACGCTCCGGAAGAGTGTCTGGAATTGGCCGACTATCCGCTCGTCCTGGTAGCCGACGACGACAAGGACAGAATTGCCGAAGTACTGCGTGATGCGAGCGCTGGTGGAAGTGGTAACGATGTTGAATTTCGGACTGTCCATCGCGACGGGTCGATGCATTGGGCGGCCGTCTCCTGGCAACCAATGTATGACCACTCGAAACAGCATCTTGGGTTTCGTACCAGCATGCGTGATGTGACCGAACGCCACCGCCTGCGTGAAGAGTTGCGGCCTCACAATCAGCATCTCGAACAGCTTGTGCAGGAACGCACCGCGAAGATTGCCCAGCTTGAGGCGCAGCGCCAGAAGATGGAAAAGCTCGCCGCACTGGGGCAAATGGCGGCGGGAATTGCGCATGAAGTCAACAATCCATTGGCAGGCATTCGCAACGCGTTCGCGATATTCAAGGGAAATCTGTCCGTTGACGATGAAAACTATGACCTGCTGGAATTGATTGACAGCGAAATTGAACGCATCAGCTCGATTACCCATCAGATGTATCAGCTCTATCGGCCCAGCCAACAGACGCCCGCACTCATCGATCTTCGCCGTGTGATCACGAATGTCATTGCTCTGCTGCAACCAGTGGCTGAGAAAGCAAAAGTGCAGATCATGCTGCAGACTAGGCGAAGCGTGGCTCACGAAAAACGTGGCATGACGGAAGCCGTTCTGCGAGAAGGTGAAATTCGGCAGATTCTGTTGAACGTCATCCGCAATGCGATTCAGGCATCGCCGTCGTTTGGCGAAGTCTTGATCGACGTTTCCACGGCTGCCGATTGCATTACAATTTTGGTGTCCGATCGTGGTGAAGGTATTTCAGACGAAATTGCCACCAGAGTGTTTGAACCATTTTTCAGTACCAAAACCGGAACACGGCAGGGGATGGGGCTTGGCCTGTCCGTGTCGAGAAATCTGGTCGAGGCTCTGGGAGGTACAATCACCATCGAAAAGAATCAGCCATCCGGTGCCCGCGTCAAAATCACGCTGCCACGCCAAATTTCCCGGTAGGACAAGCATCCAGCCTGTCCGGAATATCTGTCAAAACACTGACAGGCTGGAAGCCTGTCGTACCAGACTGAACAGCAAATGACAAAGCGAATTCTGATTGCTGACGACGAACCGCTCTACTTGCGAACGACCGGTCAACTGCTGCGCAAAGCGGGCTACGAATGCGAATGCGTCCCGGACGGCGAAACGGCATTGGAAAAACTCCGCAGCCAGTCGTTCGATTTGATTCTTTCCGACTTGAATATGCCGGGGAACCTGAAGCTCGAACTGTTGCAGCAGGGCCGCACTCAATGGCCCAACATTCCACTGATTGTGATTACCGGTGTGCCTTCGTTGCCGACTGCGATCGAAAGCGTTCGGTTGGGTATCGCGGATTACCTGCTGAAACCGGTCAAGTACGAAGACCTGCTGGCCAGTGTGAATCGCGTGCTTGCACAGCCTAAGACAGCCATCTCTGAACCGACTTTGTTCCAGGGGGACGTCGAAGCTCTCTCGTCAAAGTTCCCGGAGATCATTGGTCGCAGTAAGCCGATGTTGGAAGTACTGGAAATCATCGATCGAGTCGCTCAGTCTGACAGTAGCGTGTTGATCACCGGTGAGAGTGGTACTGGTAAAGAAGTGGTCGCAGTAAGCCGATGTTGGAAGTACTGGAAATCACTGTTCGAGTCCGTGTTGTTCGGTCATGCCAAAGGTTCCTTCACCGGTGCTGTCAAGGATCAGGATGGTTTACTGAGTCACAGTCATCGGGGCACGGCGTTCCTGGATGAGCTTGGCGAATTGCCCCTGGCCTCGCAGGCCAAGCTGTTGCGGGCCGTACAGGAACAGGCCTTCACGCCGGTCGGCAAGAGCGAACTGCACCGAGTTGACACGCGTTACATCTGTGCCACGAATCGTGATTTGCAGAATGAAGTCAACGCGGGGCGGTTTCGACAGGATCTTTTTTATCGACTGGGCGTCATCCATATGGAATTGCCGCCGCTGCGTGATCGTGGTGACGATGTGATGTTGCTGGCCGACGCATTTCTGAAGAACATTCAGCGCGGCGAGGTGCGCATCTCCGGTTTTTCGGAGGAAGTGATTGACTGTTTTCGCCGCTATCAATGGCCGGGCAACATTCGCGAGTTGCGTAACGTCATCGAACGGACAGTTGCGTTGTCTCGTACGGAAACGGTGCAGCTTTCTGATCTACCGAAACCGATACGGGAAACGAATACATCAACTTCTCGATCGGTTTCGGTACTGGCGGAAATTTCTCGGGAAGAAGCACTCGACAACGCTGACCGAAAGTACTTGACTGCACTCCTGGAAAAGCATGGTGGCAATGTCTCGCACGCAGCTCAACAAGCTGGCCTGTCGCGACAGGGAATGCACAAACTACTCGCGCGACACGGCCTGGAGGCCGCCGAATTCCGTCGGTAAGTACGATAGGCTTCCAGCCTGTCTGCTTGTCGCGATGCAGCAATTGACAGGCTGGAAGCCTGTCATACCTTCGGCACAATCTTTGCGAAGCACGAAGTAGTGAATTTCGAGCCCCAATTTCTCCCGCAAGGATGGTTTCCATGTCTCTCCACACATGGAGCGAACGCAACGAGTCGCTCAACTCGCTTCACGCCGCAATTCTGCAAGGCGCACACGGACTGATTAGCGATCTGTCACTTGATCTGAACGAGGATGGCAGCGCTGTCGTGCGGGGAATGTCTCCCAATTACTACGGCGTCCAACTGGTGCTGCACACGACGAGAGCGTTTGCCGAAAAGCATCGGGTGTTTGCTAAAACTCAGTTGCTGCTGTCTATTGGCGGTTCGACGTTGGAGCTTATCGTGGCTCGTCCGGATGACGATGACGACAATGATGACAAAGATTCAGTGTCAACGCACGCTGACAACCGTCGCCCGCAGTTGACGATCGCAGAGTCCGTGTAGTCCAGTGTCTCGGCGAGCATCGCTCGTGATCGGTAGATTCGCCAGCGACTCCACGTGATTTAGAACGCCGAAACAAGATGCGCGTTTGACGATCCATTGGCCCGCAAGTTGCATAGCCAAGGATTGCTCGATTAGTAAGTGAGCGGCAAGGCGCTAGCCGCCGGTGATAGAGACTGCCGTATAACGGCGGCTAGCGCCTTGCCGCTCACTTCAACGCGGACAGTTATTTCTCGAGCGATCCTAAGTGTGGGCGCGGGCCGATGATCGCAGTGAATCCGACGCGGTCTGTAGCCATCGCTGGGCTGCCAGTACGGTTTCTTGTTATACTGCGGTCCCTCGGCACGCCGTTGACTATCTGTAGAACCTTTCCCTCTCAAATCCGTGAAATTCATGCGTCTCATTCTCCTCCTGCTGGCAATGATCGCTGCAACTGCGAACGCTCTGGCAGCGCCGCAGGCAGTGGACGACCCAACAGCGAACAAACGCTGGCATCGAGGTTATGAATTGTTTCAGATGCTGCTGGAGCAACGAGGTCTGACGCCAGAGCGGTGGTGGGACTCAGCGTTGTCGAAGCCTTCCGAGTCAGTGGTGGTGGTTTGTGGAGACTTGCGACATCTTTCACCGCGTGAGTGGCTTCGCGCTCGTCGGTTTGTCGCTCAGGGTGGAGCTTTGCTGGTGGCGTCGGAAGGATCGTTTGAGTTCTCCGGCGTCTGCAGTTTCATTCAGGGGAATGTCATCGCGAGCGATGCTCGGGATCGTTATCTGGAGTACGACGACTGCATTCGGGTTCGCCAACTGAAATCAGACGATGAACTCCTTAAGGGCGTTCGCGAAATTGTGGTGAATCAAACCGGATGGTTGTCGAACCCTGGCGACGATTCGCTCGATTGGCAGGTCGCAGCCTCGCTTCCCGCTACCACGCTGCCCCGAGCAAGTCGCGGTCAGCCGCTGATTCTGGTCGGACGAGATGTCGCTCCTCAAACGGGACTCATGATTCTGGCCGCTGATCAAAGCCTGTTTACCAATGGCATGCTTTGGCATGGTGACAATGCGATCTTTGCCATTCAGGTGGCCGAGTTGCTTTGTCGGTCGGGGCGTCAACGACTGTTGTTCATGAGCGACGGAAACGTGCTGCCTGGTTATCAGCAAAGTCCGCTCACGCAACCGCCGGAACAGGAATCACCTCCGTCGCCTCCACCAAATGTCAATCCACCCGAACCGGACTTCGAGACAAAGCTGCGACTGGCCAACGCGGTGCTCGATGAAGTTCAGGACTCGAATCTAATGAACGAGTTGCTCCGCGATCAGCCGCGTCGGATGCGACCGCTGTCCTATGCTCGAACCGCGTTGCTCGTTCTCCTCATTCTAGCGACACTGTTCGTTCTGTGGCGGTTGTTGCAGAAACGCCTGGACCTTCCTGACTTTCCGCGGCCGAGGCTGCTGCAGTCAGTTTTTGGCGTGATGTCGGCCCGGCAAATTGCGAATTCCGAACTTGGCACGGCGATTGTCGTTCTGGCCAGGGATTTGTGCGCCGAACTGACAGGATCTCAGGTTGAAGCCGATTGGATCAAGCTGCTGTCCGAACGACCTAACGCCACGATCAAAGGCCTGAATCATTCACAACGCCGGGATTTGACGGAAGTTCTTGGTATCGCCGTGCGTGGGGCCACGATTCACCTTAGTCGACGAAAATTCCAGTCGCTGGGTCAGGCAATCAGGGAACTGCGGGAACGGCATCGAATGTCGCCGTTAGGAACAGTCCCGCAACAAAGTACGTCAGCCTTTCCGGGCTGACTCATTCTTCTTCATGTCAGGCTGGAAAGCCTGACGTACTTTTCAGGATCTTGTTTCAAGCCTGTTCCTTAGTTGAAGCGACTTAGCGAAAGTCATTGCCGTTCAGTGAGACTTCATCGCTCGGCTGCTTGCGTTTCTCGCGGGCGCAGTGGAAACTGCAACTCGCCGAGGACAACGAAGCAGTGATTCTCGGCCCGCAACAAGTGGCGGAATTGCGTCCGTCATCAAGACACCTGATCAAATCCCGAAAGTGCAGCTCATGAAGACAAATCCCGTCAAGGCCGCGTTGGCAGCCGGAGAACCTCAAGTTGGCACGTGGCTTTCGCTTGGAGACGTCTTCACGGCACGGCTGATGGCAAAGACCGGATTCCCATGGCTGACGGTGGATCTGGAACATTCGCCGATCGACTGGCAAATGGCATCGCTGATGTTTGCCGTAATTGCTGATGCCGGTTGCGTGCCGCTGGCGCGAGTTCCTCGGGGCGATCACGATCTGATCAAACGCGTGCTCGACGGAGGTGCCTGGGGAGTCGTCGTGCCGATGGTGAATACCGTCGAGCAGGCGAAAATAGCCATCGCGGCGGCGAAGTATCCGCCGGAGGGAAATCGTTCAATCGGTGGCAGCATCCCGGCCCAGAATTTTCAGACGTCATCCGGCGAATACTACCACCGTGCCAACGATGAAATTCTGGTCATCCTGCAGACCGAATCACCCGAGGGCGTGGAGAACGCCGAAGCGATTTACAGTCTGCCGGGCGTCGATGCGATCTTCGTTGGTCCCAACGATTTGTTCTGGCAAATGAAAAAACCGGACGGTACGGAACCAACGCCGGACGAGTTCGAAGCCATGCTGCAGCGTGTGTTGGCGGCTGGAAAGAAGACCGGGACTCCCGTGGGAATTCACTGCATGTCGGTCCCGGAAATCCAGCACCGAATCAGCGAAGGCTGGCAGTTTCTGGCGATGCAGAGCGAAATCAAAATGATGATCTCAAAGGCGCAGGAAATTGTACAGGAGCTGGGACTTGAGACCACTGCGGATCTAGTACGTTACTAGCGGCAAATTATGGATCGAGCGGTTTATTATTGTCGTATCAGCCGGAACGCGCTAGCGTCCGGTTCTGTGAAAACCGGGAGCTAGCACTCTGCGGATGATTCATCAACGCGACACTCGAAGTGGAAAGTGAAAGCCAATGTGGCCGGAAAGCGACAAGACACTGGACTTGCTGAAGGGCGCGGAGAACGGTGATCCCTCCGCTGTCAACCGACTCATGGACCGCCACCGCGAAGCCGTGCGGCGTATGGTTCAGATGCGACTCGATCAGGCCGTCTCGCGACGCGTTGATGCCAGCGATGTGGTGCAGGATGTGCTGCTGGAGGCGTCACAGCGGCTGACTGACTACATTCGCAGTCCATCAATGCCATTTCATCTCTGGTTGCGGCAACTGGCGAAGGATCGCATCATCGACATGCACCGCCGACATCGGGCGGCTCAGCGACGTTCCGTGGATCGTGAGCTGAATCTCAGCAGCTTCGCATCCGACGATCAGTCGGCGGCGGATCTGGCGACACTGCTCCGCGATGCGGAACTGACTCCCGCCGCTTCCGCGCTGCGGAAAGAGATGGAAGAACGGTTCGTTCTGGCTCTGGATCAGCTGGACGAAAACGACCGCGAAATCATCCTCATGCGGCATTTCGAGCATCTTGGGAACAGCGAAGTCGCCGAAGCCCTTGGTCTCAGCGCACCGGCCGCCGGCATGCGCTACCTGCGATCGATCCGCAAGCTTCGGGAATTGCTGGGGACGGACGAGGAACAGGCGCAAGAAGACGAAAGCATAGGCTGATTTTCAGTGGATTGTGAGCGATTCGAACAGAAAGCGGAGAACATGTTCTGGCTGGGATGGATCGTCTTTTCGACAATCGTGGTATGGACGATTCCGGCGATTGCGGCTCTCGCAGGCAAGAAACTATCGCCCTCGGAGAGTGGGAATCGCACGGTCGGCGAGTCAATAGGCGAGTCCGACACGCTGGCGGAAAAACTGCCGTCAGTCAGCGTCATTGTTCCCGCGCGCAACGAAGAAATTCAAATTCGCAACGCGCTCACAACGCTGCTCAAATCGACCGGCGTGACGCTGGAAGTCATCGCGGTTGACGATCGATCGACGGATGCCACGGGGCAGATCATGGACGAAGTGGCGGCGACCGATGCCAGATTGCGCGTCATTCACATTCGCGAACTTCCGGATGGATGGCTCGGGAAGAATCACGCCATGCATGTCGCTTCTGAACAGGCAATTGGCGACCTGTTGTTGTTTACCGATGGTGACATAATTTATGAACCGCCAGCGATTGATATCGCAGTGCGGCACTTCACCCGGCAGAAGTTGCAACATCTGTGCCTGCTGCCACGGATGCTTCCTGGCGGCATTTTTGAAAATGCGGTCGTCACATTCTTCGGACTGGCGTTCGCCGTGGGAATGCAGTTGCATCTGATCAAAACACGCTGGCCCCTCGCGTACGCCGGCATTGGCGCATTCAATCTTGTGGACACCAGATTTTACCGATCCATCGGCGGTCACAAGCCCATCGCGATGGACGTCCTGGACGACGTGAAGCTCGGCAAGATGATCAAGAGAAACGGCGGCACAATTGATTTTCAAATGGCTCCAGAGTTGCTTTCAGTCCGCTGGCAACCTTCGCTGTGGGGCGTTGTGACCGGGCTCGAAAAGAACGGCTTCGCGTCGCTGAATTATTCGATTCCCCAGGTCCTGGTCTTTACGTGCGTGTTCGCGCTGACGATGGTCTTTCCATATGTTGCGCCCTTCGTGCTGACACTGCGAGACGCGTCCGGTTTCGTCGCGACGGCCATCCTGTGGCATCTGCTGTTTGCGTTGCTCGCGTCCCGGATGCCCCGCGGATTCCGTGTGGCACTGCTTTTCCCCGTCGGCGCTCTTGTCATGGCGTTCGCGTACTGGCGATCGACTTTTATCACGTTGCGGCAGGGCGGCGTCCGCTGGCGAAATTCGTTTTATCCCCTGGCGACGCTTCGCAAAGGCTTGTACCGGTAACACTACAAGAGTGTTCATTTTGTGAGCGGCAAGGCGCTAGCCACCGGTATTAAAGCGTGAAGCGGAAGGAAAACCGGCGGCTAGCGCCTTGCCGCTCACAATTTTTCGATTGAATCAACACACTGCTACGCAATCGGCGTCGGCGTGTTTCGATACGAGTGAATCTGGTGTCCGGTGATCGCGCGCCACACGCCGATCGTGAATGCCGTATTCGCGAGGACGAAACTGTAGGCCGCTCCAGTGCCGGGAATCCGAATGCGGCGGCGGAGCGCAAGCCAGCCGAACGTGGCCAGCGTGAACAAGGCCGCGAATGGAATGAATGCCGCCAGTGACATCAGCGACGGTTCTATCGCGAGGAGCGTGGCCGACGATACTGTCGCCGTTGCCAAAAACACGGGCGACAGCCAGCGGAGCAGTTTGTGGGACCAGAGCGCAAAGGCATAACCAGGAGCCCGAAACGGATTCAAAAGTTCGCGGCGGGTCCAGGTGCCCTGCCAGTTTCGCAGTGTCATCCTGATTCGTTTTCGCATCGTCATTTCCGCGTCGTCTTCCATTGGCAGGAAGGCTCTTGCGGCCGGTTCGTGCAAAACGCGGTGTCCCTGCGCGACAACATCCAGCGGTACGATGCAGTCTTCGCCGATCGCGGGATCCATCACCAGAAACAGACTTCGGCGCAGGGCAAAACACGCCCCTGCCACAACAGCCAGAATCCCAAGCTGAGATTCCAGGTGTCTCAGCCGCAATTCGTAGTTCCAGTAGAACCCCTGACAGGCCTGAACGTCGAGAGTTGGTTGCGAATTGTAGAGCAGTCGTCCATCGACTGCTCCGATTGCTGGATCGTCGAACGGCCGGGCAATAAATTTCAGAAACTGCACGTCAAACTTGATGTCAGCATCCGTGAAAACAATCAGATCACTGTCAATGCTCCGGATAGCGGCGTTTTGTGTCGCCGTCTTGCCGAGACCCGGACTCTCGTGCAGTCGAACACCGCGATCCCTGAAACCGCGAACCAGTTCATTTGTCTCGTCGGTCGATCCATCCGATGCGATAAGAATCGAAAGTCGATCACGCGGGTAATCACATTGCAGAATGTTTTCAATTCTGTCGCGGATCACAGCAGCTTCATTATGCACGGTCAGCAGGACAGTGAGCGACGGCAGACTGTCGTCGCAGGGAGCCTCAGTCAAAGTCGAAGGTTGACGGCGAAAGAGAGTCCGAATCGCATTCTGAATCGACAGTGCGCGGCCATAGCCATCGTAGATCCAGTAAAGGACGGCAGTCGAGACTATGGTGATCGCCCAAAGGACCATTTTTGGTTTTCTGACTCTTGGGTGAGATTTTTGTCAGTGTGCTGATCTCTGGTCACAGCACAAAACTCGGTTCAAAAAAATCTGTCAGGCAGATCGTCGAATCGAAGGCTGAGCGGCATAGCAGGACAACGCACCGGCAAGTCTCGCGGCATACTCATTTTTGACGTATCCAATTGCCTTACCAGCCACCAGCGCCAAACTTTTAGGAACAGCCAGTTGCAGGGACGGACGCAGTTCAATGCGTTGTCCGACCGGCTGCTCAACGAAACCCATTCGACGTTTGAAAAGATCAAGCGATCCCATCCCCGGCTGCAGAGACTGCAATCCAATACAGACTTCAGTCACATCCGGACGATTGAGTGCTTCTTTCAGAAAGGTGAACAGCATTGCGTTATTCGGACGATGTTTCAGCAGTTCGTCGTCTGATCGAACGATCGAGATGTTCTCAATGGAGCCGATGCGGAAGGATATTAGAAAAGCAGCAATTCGCCCCTGATACCATGAAGCCCACATCGTCGCGCAGGGACAAGTCTCGATTGCATCGAAGTATTTCTTCCAGTAGGCCTCGGCGTCGCTGCGACTCACTCGCCCCTGACGTTGCAGTGTATTGACGTGCAGATCAAATCCCGCCTTTCTCAGGTCTTTGGCCTCCACCTGCCCTGATGTGCAGTTTTCCAGCCCCTGTCGGGTCTGATTGCGAGCCTTGGGATTCAGCGTACCCAGGTCGTAATTTTTCTCCGTGACAACGTGACGGAAGCTGCTCGCTCCATGTTCAATGTTGCAGCAATAGCGGGCCATCACGCCGCTTGAGTCCATGATTTTTGAAACGTCAACTTCAGCAGGATTCAACTGAGATTCAAAGGGGCAACACATCCAGACGCGGGAGAACAACTCGATCCAGAATAGTCCGTCGTTTTCAATGACCTTCTGTCCAAGTCGCTCGACGAATTCCGCATAGTGGCGCGGTTCCATAGGAGAGTCCTTTCCCGTGATTCAGGCCGAGTGCGTCACGCAGAATTCTTGACAGTTGTCAGGGATGTGAATCAACCAATTGAACGCCTGGCATCTTTGACTTCAAATGCAGACCAGGTAGTCTATGGGGTCCAGAGAAAACGAGTCAATAACTCTATCCAGCCCTCAAACACCAAATCGCTCTGTTCACGAATCAGGTCTTCTGGTGTTTTCTGAGTCCGATCTCCTGATCAGGCGAAAGTTTGGTGTAAATTTGCGACAAACACCCTCTGTCGAATCGCTGTCGCGAAAAACTGTATTGCCGCAGTTTTCTGCCGCAGCGAGGTGCACAACGGCAGTATTTGCCGAATAAGAGCCCCAGGCTTCTTGCCGAAAGTGTCAAGCCGCATTCTCTGATGGTTATTTCCGACACGCCGCGAACCATATTGACACATTTATGCAGGCTGTGAGATACTCGCAGGGATGTCAGTTTTTCTGACTGGGAGTGGCGATCATTCGGGAAACATTGGTTTCCACATGCAATGAAATTATCGCGCGAAGCGAGTTTTTACGGAGAGCATCCAACTTGAACGCCACCGCAGTTAAAGAGCAACCGCAAACAAAAACAAATTCTTGTCTGGTATGCAACGGGGTTCAAATCCATCCCTATCTTGAATCGAACAATCGCCAGATTCTTCAGTGTGTGGATTGCGGTTTTTTGATGGTGTATCCCCGCCCTTCACATGAACAGACAAAAACGCACTTCGAAGAAGAATACATTGAAGATGAAGATCGCCTGGCGGTAGATTTCACGGCAATGCGACTTCACAGCCTGCGAAGAGAGGCGAAGTGGCTTAAGGAATTGACGCACGGTGGAAAGCTGCTCGATCTGGGCACGGCCTCTGGTGCATTCCTGATGGAATTCAAAGGAGATAAGAACTGGCAAGTCGAGGGAGTCGAGCCGTCGAGATATGCCGCAGCAGCCGCAGCGAAGCAAACAGGTTTTCCAGTCCATGCCGGGTTCCTGCTGGATCAGAACTTTGCCGATGAAAGCTTTGATGTCGTCACGTCGCTCGACGCATTCATGCTGCATCCCGACCCACGCGCCGACTTTTACGAATTGGCCCGCATTCTTAAGCCGGGTGGCCTGCTGGCTTTCGAGATTCCTGGATTGCGTTTCCGGCTGCTGAAAAACAGCGGATTACTGTGTCGGCTGGTCTATGGGATCCCCGCAAAGCTCAATGCTGGCGTCCACCTCTACTATTATTCCCGTTCGACGCTGGGAAAACTTGCCTCCCAATTTGGTTTGGAAGAAATTGCAGCAAGGCCGGAACAATCACCATTGTATGGCCCGTGGTACGCCCGCGCGGCAAATTGGATTCATTACGGATTCAGCTCGCTGTTGTACAGACTCACTGGAGGAAAACTGAGTATCGTTGCCAAGGAGTTTATCGTCTATCGCAAGGTCGCGTGAACGCATGCCTTGGACCGATGTGATGGTGTCTATTTCTTCTTCGCGTTCTGTTTGCCACCACCGCGATTGGCTTTGCCTTCGACCAGCAGGGCCTGCTCCCATTCGTCAAGGACGCTCTGCCACTCTTCCAGTGTTTTCGTCGGGTACGTCGCGGGCCAGCCACCTTTGCGGAATTCGTCAGTCACGCCGATATCATGCATCTCTTCCTGCCAGCGTTTGATTTCAGTCAGCAGTTCTTCTTTGACTGCGGCGTGCTGAGCATCATCCGCCAGGTTGTTGATTTCGTGAGGATCATTCTGCAGGTCGTACAGTTCGAACTCCGGCTTGCTCGCCGCCATGAATCGTGCCTGCGCCGGGTTCAATTTGCCCTGCATGTTGAGCACGTTCATCAGCGCCAGCATCGGATACTGCTGTTCCTTGTATTCATTCAACTGGCAATACGCGCGTTCGGGCATCAGATTTTGAATCAGTTTGAACCGATCACCGCGAACGGCTCGCATGGCGTCGTGAGTGTCGTCCATCTTGTCTCGATTGAAATGGATGTACGTGCGAGATGGCAGTTGATCGCCAAACAGATACAGACCCTGCAGTTCGTGCTCCGGTTTCGCTCCGGCCAGATTGACGATCGTCTGGCAGATATCGAGCGTTGAAACCAGTTCGTTCGAAACAAAACCCGGTTTGATGTGTTTCGGCCAGCGGACGATGAGCGGGATATGAACTCCGGGCTCATACAGAAACTGCTTGCCGCGAATGTGACACCGTCCGTGATCGCCGATGAAGATGACAATTGTATTTTCGGTCAGGCCATCGTCTTCCAGTTTCTGAAGCAACTGCCCGACCTGTCGATCCACGACCTGTACGGATTCCAGACCATTCGCCCAGTCTCGCCGCGCCAACGGAACGTCGGGATAATATGGCGGTAACTTGACCTGGTCGGCATCTATCGGACGCTGCGGATCTCGCACAAATGCCCGGTGCGTCCCGGCAAACGTCGCCTGGGCGAAGAACGGCTGATCAGGGCCCCTCTCCTCCCAGCTCTTGCCCATAAACAGATCGCGTGGCGTCGTGAAGTTGCAATCGGTTTTGTTGCTGACCATCAACGCTGTGTAGTAGCCAGCTGCTTCCAGCAGATGCGGAATCGGCTTGATTCCATACGGCAGCGGTTTCTTGTCAGCCGTGCGATGCTGATGGGCTCCGATGTAATTCTGATGAAATCCGGTCATCATCGCCGAACGCGACGCCGAGCACACCGGCGCGGTCGAAAACGCGCGCTCGAATCGAATGCCCTCCGCCGCAAGCTTGTCGATATTTGGTGTCTGCACAAACGGCGTGCCGTAGCATGACAGATCCGGCGACCAGTCTTCGATCATGATCCAGAGGATGTTCGGCTTTTGACCTTCCCACTGAACTGCGGGATCCTGCTGACTGGCGTCATCAGCGTTCAAACCCTTCCGAGTCCCGAGGATCGACACGAGGACGGCCGACAACAGCAACAGGCGTCGAACGAGTAATCGATTCATGGCGTTGGGCTCGATTTAGAAGTCCAGTGAAGCGGCATTAAAACCGGGTGCTCAGGAATCACGCATCGTTGCTGGTCCATCTGCATCGCAAATGATTGAGAGTTTGTATTGCATTTCGACGTAATTCGTCGGACTGATCACGTCCATCATTTTTACGCGATTACCGGAAGTCAGCAAGCAATCGCAGGAAACAAGCGAACGCCGAAGCCAGAAACAGAGGATCGATCAGTTTGCAATTGTCTTGTCAGCCGGAACGCGTTAGCGTCCGGTTCAGTGAAAACCGTGATTTACTGCTCCCGGTTGATTTCAGTCTCGACGCCTGGAACCTGTCCAAAATCAACTTCTCGATCCCGAATGCTGGCAAGTTCGCGGTGGTTGGCTTTCCCGGTGGCGGAGCGACGGGTGTACTGTACGCCCGCCGCTCCGCCGACGGGATTTTCACCGGTGGTAGATCAGAATCAGGCCTCACTCAATTTGCGAACTTATTTGCGGGCCGGTTTTTAGTGACTCTCGATGCCAAACGAGAAGGAATACAAAAGAATCCGG
Organism: Planctomycetales bacterium; assembly: GCA_038214195.1. GTDB lineage: Bacteria > Planctomycetota > Planctomycetia > Planctomycetales > Planctomycetaceae > SXXK01. The sequence goes on along the minus strand of JBBQSE010000061.1, from coordinate 7,327 downwards.
TCGTTGCATCTCGTTTGTTATTCCGTAGTTTCATCGTAGAATCGTATAGGCTTCCAACGATACTTCGAGATACGCTTGTGCTTGAAACCAGTCCCCGGTGGAATGCCGAACAAGGTTACTCACCAGTGCGTCGTGCAAGGCAAACGAAATATGCTTGAACTTGAAACGGTAGTCCCTCAGTCCGGCAGGATATCACGGCGAGCTCTCTTGCAGGCAGGGTTCCTGGGAATCGGCAGTCTGACCTTGGCGAATTTGCGAGAGCTGCAGGCGAAATCAACATTTAATCCCACTGAAAGTGACACGGCCGTAATTCTGCTGTGGTGCGGCGGTGGCCCCAGCCAGCTCGAAACGTACGACATGAAGCCGGAAGCGCCGAGCGAAATTCGTGGTCCGATGCATTCGATCAAGACGAATGTGCCGGGCATTGATGTGTGTGAGCTTTTGCCCGAACATGCCAAAGTCGCTGACAAGTTCACGCTCATTCGATCGGTGAGTCATGGTCACAGCGGGCACCCGGACGGTACGTTTCGCTTCACCAGCGGCTTCGGTCAGCAACGTGTGGGCGGACTGTTAAGTACGGAATCAAAGCATCCGTGCATCACGTCTGTGGTCAATCGCGCACTGGGGATCACGCGCGATGGGATGCCCGTATCGCTCGACCTGAGCAGCGGCTATCGCTGGTACGGCTCGCCCGGTTACTGGGGTGAAATGTTTCGTGTGCCGGTCGCGTCCCGAGGTTTGGAGAATTGGCGATTGCAGCTGAAGCCTGGTCAGCTTGAGGATCGTCGGTCGCTGCTGACGCAACTCGATCGAATGCGTGCGGACCTGGATCACAGCGGCAATCTCAGGGCAATGAACTCCTTCCAGCAGCAGGCCGCAGAGATACTGCTTTCCAACAAGGCGCACGAGGCGTTTGACCTTGCCGGAGAAGATCCGAAATTACGCGAACGCTATGGTGTGGAATGGGGTGAGCAGTGTTTAATCGCGCGCCGCCTGGTGGAGCGCGGCGTCAACATGGTCACGGTGCATGTCCCCGGACGAGCACCCGGCAGCGTTGGGAAGAACTACGACTGGGATGATCACGCAGTGAATTGGGATTTGATCGAAGCGATGCGAGACCGGCTCCCGTTCTACGATCGCACCGTGGCGACGCTGATTGAAGACCTGCATCAGCGTGGTTTGAACAAAAAGGTGCTGCTGCTGGTGACGGGAGAATTCGGACGGACGCCGCGCGTCGATAACAACTCCCCCGGTCGCTTTGGTCGTGATCATTATCCCGCCGCGATGTCGATGCTGATCTCCGGTGGCAAAGGCCCACTCGGAACCGTGATTGGGGCGACTAACAGTAAGGCAGAGCATCCGGTCGAACGGCCACTCGATCCGGACGACATCCGAGCGACTCTTTTGCACCATCTCGGCATCGACTACACGCAGGAACTTCCCGACAGCGCGGGCCGTCCGTTGCCGTTGTGTTACGGTCGTCACCTGGCAGAATGGGCCTGATGTGCTTTCCGCCAAATGCTCAGGAAGCCAGTTATCGTATCGAAGAAGCGAAATGCGCCAAGCCAGAGGATTGCCCAACGGCGATGAGGGCGAGACCAATTGACAGCCGATGCGACATGCAGGTGCTGCGTTGGAATTCCGATGATGAGCGTGCCTGATTTTGGCGCTCATTCATTGACTGCCGCTTTGGAGCTAAATGATCAAGCGTCCCGATACGCAAATACTGCCGAAGGAAGGTCGGAATTGTAATACCTAAGCTGATTTCAGCTTCGTCAGAGTGTTGTGTGACGTTGATGTGTTGGAGGGTTTGCATAAAGTTGTCTGGACTCAGTTTGATGAAGGATTAGACTGCCGGGAGTCGAATTTGACGCCGCGAAGAGTGAGTTTCCCAATCCGCCACATCCGCGTTTTTGGCGTTGCGTTGTGCAGGAGTTTCCAATGATTCAATCACGCTTACTGTTGCTTTCTGCCTGCCTGGTCGTGACTCAACTTGCCGGATGTACCACGATGGAATCATTCCATTCCCCAAACAGCCGTTCGATTCACAGTGCGAAGTCAAAATCCAAACCCAGGGGCACTGCTGACAGCGACACTGAAGATGAGGATGACGAAAACGACGATCGATTGAAATTTGTCGGCGACGATGGCCGTGATGAACTCGCGCTGGATGAGCCGCTTAATCCGTGGTTCGGAAAATACAACTATGCCGACAAAGGTCGGGCGATTGAACGTAATCTGGGATCCCGCAATTAATATCGCCGGTAACGGCGACACAGAACTCCGCGAGCTGAGAAGCCATTGATGCACTGCGTTGCGATGGTGGGTTCCCGAATGTAGAGTCTGCGCAGCTTCGATCACGCAGAGCACATGCGGTCTTGTCAGCTGGAACGCGCCAGCGTCCGGTTTTATGAATGCCGGAACTAGTGCCCTGCGGCTGATTTCAGTCATGACACTGATTGACCGTTCGATGCTTAACGGCCCCAAACCAGAACTCAGGAGCTGAGAATTGACGATGGAGAGCACGCAGTACAGTCGGCGAAGCCTGTTGCTAAAATCAATGTGCGCTGCTGGCGGAGCAGCTTTAATGCCACCGTATTCATCGCTGCTGCCGGCGGATGAGAAAAAGGCCAGACTAACCGATTTTCAAGTGGCCTGCATGACTCTGCCGTATTCCGAATTCCCGCTGAAACGCGCGCTGCAGGGTATCAAAGCTGCAGGCTATCAGCATATTGCATGGGGCACGACGCACCGGGAAACGTCAGGCGGCGAGCGAATTCCTGCGATGGCCGCCGACGCATCGCCGGATGCGGCGCGGCAGCTGGCAACTCAGTGCCGAGATGTGGGGCTGGAACCTTTGATGATGTTTTCAACGGTCTACCCTGAAGCCGACGATGGACTCCAGGTGCTGACTCAGCGAATCAAACAGGCGGCAGCGGCGGGCATCGGACAGGTACTGACATTTGGTCACACGAAAGGCGGCAATCGCAAGTTGTGGGTGGATCGATTCAAAGAACTTGGTCCGATCGCTCGTGACCACGGCGTGCTGATCGTCGTGAAACAACATGGTGGTTCAACCGGAACGGGACAGGCCTGCGCGGAGATCATTCGCGAAGTCGATGACGATGGCATTCGAGTCAACTACGATGCGGGCAATGTGATGGACTACATGAAGTTAAATCCAATTCCGGATATCCGCGAATGTGCTGACGTTGTTCACAGCTTTTGCATGAAGGACCATCGCACCTGGCCGCAGGATCAGGATTGTGGACCCGGTTTTGGTGAAATAGACCACTACCGATTGCTGCACCCCGTCGCCTTCACAGGCCGCAAGATGCCACTCTGCTGCGAAAATATCTTTGCGCCAAACGTCGAACGCCCGAAAACGCCTGAAGGCATCGACACGCTCGCTCGTCAGGTGCGTGAGTTCCTGCAAACCGTTATCTGCGGAGTGCAGGCTTGAATCGGAACCGTGTCAGTCGCAGAGAACAATGCCTATTCTCGAAGTCTCGAAATCCTCGCACTGCAGCGAACTGCAAAGAAAGTGAACAGTGATGAACGACAATAGACGGGACACCACGCTTACTAAGTCGACGCCCAATCGCCGCCAGTTCCTGGAAACGACCCTGGCTGCGGCAGCTACCACCGGTTTGTCCGCCGCGACGATCCCTTCGCTGGCTGCGGGAGCGTACGTCGCCGGAGACGATACGCTTCGCGTCGGCCTGATTGGATGTGGAGGTCGCGGAACAGGCGCTGCGGAACAGGCGCTGATGGCAGATGAACGCGTGAAGCTGGTTGCTATGGCTGACGCCTTCGACGATCGTTTGCAATCGAGTCTCAAGTCGCTCTCTGCGACCAATGCCATCAGTGGCAAGATTAACGTGCCAAAGGAGCGGCAGTTTGTTGGATTCGATGCCTACAAACACGTCATGGCCACTGATGTGGATGTTGTTCTGCTGACGACGCCCCCGCATTTTCGACCGATTCATCTCAAGGCCGCGATCGACGCCGGCAAACACGTCTTTGCGGAAAAGCCCGTCGCCGTGGATGCTCCTGGAGTGCGCTCAGTTCTGGCGACCTGTGCCGAAGCGAAACGCCGTAATCTCTCCGTCGTATCGGGACTGTGTATTCGTTACGACAACGGTTTTCGCGAAACCGTGGCACGTTTGCACAACGGCGCAATTGGCGACATCCACACCGTCGTGGCCAACGATTACCGGGGATCAATCTGGGTCAAGCCGCGACAGGACGATTGGTCCGACATGCTCTGGCACATGCGGAACTGGTACTACTTCACCTGGCTCTCCGGCGACTTCAATGTCGAACAGCACGTGCATTACCTGGACGTCAGCGCGTGGGTTCTCGGCGGATATCCCGTGAAGGCCGTCGGCATGGGCGGTCGGCAGGCGCGCACCGACGCGGTCTACGGCAACATCTACGATCATCACAGCGTCGTCTATGAGTATGAAAACGGAGCGAGGATCTTCAGCAACTGTCGTCAGCAAAGCGATTGCAAGAACAACATGAGTTGCCACGTGCAGGGTTCAAAAGGCAGGGCCGAAGTCTCCGAGCGGCGGTTGCAGATTGAGTCCGACGAGACCTGGAAGTTCGACCGAAAAGCAAAAGATATGTATCAGGTGGAACACGACGAACTGTTCGCCGGAATTCGCGCCGGAAAGCCTCTGAACAACGGCGAGTACATGGCGCAGAGCACGCTCCTGGCGATCATGGGCCGCATGGCAACATACACCGGGCAGGAAATTACCTGGGAGCAGGCGATGAATTCGCAGGAGGATTTGTCACCGGAAAAATACGATTGGGATGCGGCACCGCCGAAGGTGGAGATTGCCATTCCGGGTGTGACAAAATTCGTATGAGAAAACCATAGTTCATGTCCCTTCTCCCCCGAGATCGGGGGAGAAGGAGGCCGAAGGCCGGATGAGGGGGTGGCCGCGAGTTGATGGCACTGAACGAATGAAGAGCGTCGTTCCATTCCCCCCTGACCCAGGCCCTCTCCACCGGTGGAAAGTAGTTTGACAGGGGCCATGTTGTATCACGGGGGAGTGGGGACTTGGATTGGTCGTTTTCGTGTCGTGTTTCCGTATCACTTCTGTTCAATCTGCAACCTGATTTTCCAACAATCGTATTCACTCAAAGCCTCCCCAACCATGAACGACAAACCACGCCTTCTGATTCTCGGAGCCCATCCTGACGACGCGGAGTACGCCGGTGGTGGTCTCGCCACACGCTATCGTGAACTCGACAGGCCCGTGAAGATGATTTCCGTCACCGATGGCTCCGCCGGTCATCACTGGCGAACTCCAGAAGAACTGATCCCCCTGCGCCGCCGCGAAGCCGCGAATGCCGGCGCGGTCATTGGAGCGACATACGAAACATGGGAATTCCCGGACGGGCGTTTACAACCGACGCTCGATGTTCGAGACCGCATCATCCGCGAGATTCGCAGTTTTCAACCAGACCTCGTCTTAACTCATCGCCCCTGTGACTACCATCCCGATCATCGCGTGGTTGGCCAGTGCGTTCAGGATGCCTCTTATCTGGTCACAGTGCCGCTCATCGTCTCCGACGTGCCCGCCCTTCGCAGGGATCCCGTCGTGGCGTACCTGCCGGACCTGTTCACGCGACCGGCTCCGCTTCGCTGCGATGTCATTCTGGACATCGGCGCTGAGTTACCAGTTATTGGTCAGATGCTCGCCTGTCATCGCTCGCAACTGTTCGAATGGCTTGCATTTGAACAGGACATTCTGGAAACCGTCCCGGACGATGACACAGAAAAACAAAAATGGGCGGAAGCCTGGATCGCGGAACGCATTCGCCCCCGCGCAATTTGCTTTCGAGACGAACTGATTGCCCGCTGCGGTCGCCCGCGCGGCGAACAGATTGAATTCGCGGAGATGTTTGAAATAAGTGAATATGCCAGACAGCCGAACAGAGAAAGCCTCCACCTGTTTTTCCCAGGTGCATTGTGATGGGGATTGGCAATTGTGTCATTCTCGTGTGACGACTTCGTCCAGATTCAGCAGCACATTGGCAGTCACTGTCCATGTAGCGAGTTCGACCGGATTGACGTTGGACGGGACCATGGTGTCGCCGATCGCAAGCAGTTGCTTCGCCGTCTCCGGTGCTGCCTGAAATGCTGCGTGATCACTGGACCAGCCTTCGAGAAGGACGGCAAGTTCGCTGGATTCCGGTTCTCGTCCTGTTACCAGGCGAAAACCATAGGTCATGCGATCGTCGGCGGAGTTGCCGCCTTCCTGAAGCATTCGGACTGCCATAGCCTTTGCGGCTTCGACGAAGGTCACTTCATTGAGCAACGCCAACGCCTGCAGCGGTGTGTTCGTGCGTGATCGTTTGATCGTGCAGACTTCGCGGTTCGGAGCGTCGAAGATCAGTGGTGTCGGCGGAGCGGCCGTGCGTTTCCAGATTGTGTACATCGTGCGGCGGTAAAGTCCTTCGCCTTTATCATGCTTGTAGCCGCGCAGGTCGCCGTATTTGCTCGTTTCGTCCCATACGCCTTCCGGCATATAGGGTCGCACGCTGGGACCGCCGATTTTGCTCACCAGCAGACCGCTGACGGCCAGGGCCTGATCGCGAATGATCTCGGCGGACAGTCGAAACCGTGGTCCTCGTGCGAGCAAGCGGTTGTCAGGATCATGCTGCAGCAAATCCGGAGTTACCTTTGACGTCTGCCGATACGTGGCGCTCATCAGAATCAGTTTCTGCAGGGCCTTCATGTCCCATGCCTGCGCGGGGACGCCGTTGACAGCTGGCAACGATGTCGGCTGCATAAATTCCGTGGCGAGCCAGTCGAGCAGTTCCGGATGGCTCGGGAAATCCGCCTGAGTCCCGAAGTTTTCACTGGTCTTCACGATGCCCGTTCCGAAAAATCGTTCCCACGCGCGGTTGACCCAAACGCGGGCTGTCAGGGGATTGTTCTCACTGACGATCCATTGCGCAAGGCCCAGACGGTCATTCGATGCGCCTTCAGGCAGTGGAGGCAGGAACGCGGGAACGGCTCGTTCGACTTTGTCCGCCGGATGATCGTATTCACCGCGCGTCAGGATGAAAGCGTCCCGTGGTTTGCCTTCTTTCATTACCATCGTCGTGGGTTGATTGTCCATGAGATCCTTCAGCTTTGCCTGCGCGTCTTTGACTGCGGCTTCCGCTGTGCGGTATGGATTATCGACATTTTCGCGGAAGTAGTTTTCGAGTTGTTTCAATTCGTCCGGAGTGCGGGAGTCCTGTGGTTGCAGACCCGGGGCCGGTCTGCCTACGGGGGCGAGGATCAGGATTCGCTGAATTTCCG
>JBBQSE010000060.1:0-24683 GCA_038214195.1 Planctomycetales bacterium | reverse complement strand
GGCCATTACGCCGCCGGGACAGGTACGCGGCCCTGATTTCATCGAACTCCACGAACGCTCCCGTCTAATCAACGAGATCCACGTTGGGCTCGCGCTGCTGGCCGCTGTCGTGATCTGTCTGCCTCGAACTGCTCAGCGAAGCTGATCCTCATCGCAACCTGCTTACATACCCCCCGACGTTCGCTCGATAGTGCCCAGGACGTGCAAAACTGGAACTAAGACCGTGTGAGAAGTTATACTCGGGACAGCAATTACCTGAACAACAGCAGCGGTCCTTCGATTGGAATGAACCGTGTTGCAGCGTTGATGAGTGACGCCGCTGTCAATGGTCGGGCACCGTAGACGTCAACGTCCACGTTGTGTGCTTCGCGAAGTTTTTTGACGACGAGGTCAAAGTCGCCGTCACCCGATGCAAGCACCGCGACATCAACCTGGCTCGCGCATTCGATCATGTCCAGTGTGATCCCGACATCCCAGTCGCCCTTGGCGGAACCATCGCGTCGCTGAATAAAGGGCTTGAGTTTCACCTCGAATCCGATGGACTTCAGGATCTGCTGAAACTGCGTCTGCTTCAGGTCGCCTCGATCGATTGCATACGCAAAAGCACAGACGAGTTCTCGGCCCTCAGTGACCTGGTCCCAAAACGCCTGGTAGTTGAAGTGACATCCGTGAGTCTCCCGCACTGTGTAGTAAATGTTCTGAACGTCTACGAACACCGCGACCTTGTCCATAATGTGTCCTTCCTGTGGACAGAATTCAGCTAAGCATTGCTCGACAAGCAACTGTCCGAGATGAAGTGAGCGGCAAGGCGCTAGCCGCCGGTATGCTGCTGTCATTATCACCGGCGGCTAGCGCCTTGCCGCTCACTTATCGATCGAGCGATCCTAAGTGAGCTTCACACTTTGAGTGCCGAGGGAACTTCGAAGCCGGGGCGATTGGGATCTTTGAGTAGAAGATTGGCTTCATGAGCGAAATCGCCTGTATGCGTTTCCGACTTCGGATCAAACGTCAGCCATGGGCCGACGGTGTATTCCGCTTCGTCTTCCGGAATGCCCACGCCATCCCGCATCAGTTCGTGCAGTTTCAGAAAGTGTTCGGCGGCTTCTTTGTTGTCTCCGAATCGTCCCGCCTTTTTGTTGAACGGCACTTTTTCTCCCAGGCGATACGAGTTGTTCATCAAATGGCCCAGCACGCAGCCATAGTGCGCGTCGTACACGTTGCCGTTGGCGAGTTCCGGCTTGCCTTCGCGGCAGGCGGTGATGAAAGCGGCCCAGTTGCCGCCGGGGGTGACTTTTCCTGGAATGATCTCCATTTTCAACGGTTCTTTATCTCCGGCCGGATAGTAAGACCCTCGGACGATCTTGCCGCCGTCTTCGAAGTAATACTCGTTCTCCACCTGACGTTCGTATCCATTGTAGTTCACGTTGCGAACGTTAAAGAACACCTGCTGTCCGTTTGGATATTCGGCAATTCCCATCATTGTATTGGGTGTTTCGCCCTGATCATTCCACTTGAATCGGCCACCGATCGCCATCGCGCGTACCGGATGAGTCAGTTCTTTGTCCAGCGCCCAGCGAGCGATATCCAGCTGATGAGTTCCCTGATTGTTGAGGTCCCCATTTCCGGTCTTCCAGAACCAGTGCCAGTTGTAATGCACATAATTGCCGTGGAACTGATCGATCATGGCGGGTCCCCGCCACAGGTTCCAGTCCAGGTTTTCCGGCGGATCAGAAATCGGCTTGAATCCGATACTGTCACGCTGCTTGCAGCAGTAGCCGTAAGAGACCTTTAGCGGCCCAAATTCGCCAGCCTGAATCGCTTCATGCAGTCCGGCGATTTTTGCATCGCTGCGACTCTGAGTACCGTGCTGAATGACGACGCCGTATTTTTGTTGCGCTTCGACACAGATGCGACCTTCTCCAACATCGTGGCTCATCGGTTTTTCGACGTAGACATGCTTGCCGTGCTGAGCCGCCCAAATCGTAATCAGCGAGTGCCAGTGATTCGGTGTTGCGACTGAGATCGCGTCCAGGGTCTTGTCTTCGAGCGCCTCGCGAACGTCGGCGATCCCTTTTGCCGCAAAATCATCACCCAGCCTAGACTGCAGGCCGTTCATGGCCGAAGCGAGCACTTTCTGATCCGGATCAATCAGGTAGGCGATCTCCACGTTTTCTTGACTCAGCCATCCGCTGATGTGACTTTGTCCTCGCCCGTTCAACCCGGCCACGGCAATTCGCAGCCGATCATTGGCTCCAAGAATTTTTCCGGAGGCCCGAGTTCCTGTCAGCAGCAATGAAGCGCCAGCGGCCGTGGAGTTTTTGAGGAACCCTCGTCGAGAGAAGCCAGACATGGGCAGAGCCTTTCGAATTGGTGGTGGGATTGAGGGGCGGGTTTTGCGGTTCGCAAATTGCGATCGACGAATTGTAGACTCTCCAATTTATCAATTGCTATCAACTGATCACGCCCAGTGTGCGTCCGACCTTCGCAAACGCTTCGACGGCGTGTTCCAATTGAGGTTGCGTATGGGCCGCTGACATTTGGGTTCGAATTCGAGCTTCGCCTTTTGGTACGACAGGGAACGAAAAGCCGACGACGTAAATCCCCAGCTGCAGCAGTTCGTCGGCCATCTTAGTCGCCAGCGCGGCGTCACCAATCATCACCGGGGCGATGGGATGTTCGCCAGCCAGGATGCGAAATCCGAGATGGCTCATGGCGGATCGGAAATACTTCGTGTTCTCTCGCAGTTGATTCCGCAGCTGATCAGATTCGCTCAACAGTTCCAGCGTCCGCACAGAAGCCGCCGCGATCGGCGGAGCCAGCGTATTGGAAAACAGGTACGGGCGAGATCGCTGCCTGAGCAAATCGATCAGTGGTTTGTGACCGCTGGTATAGCCGCCGCTGGCACCACCCAGCGCCTTGCCCAGTGTTCCCGTGATGATGTCGATGCGTTCGGTCACACCAAAGTGCTCGGGAGTGCCGCGACCATTTGGTCCCATGAACCCGACGGCGTGCGAATCATCGACCATCACAATCGCATCGTACTTGTCCGCCAGAGTACAGATGTCAGGAAGATTGGCGAGGTATCCGTCCATGGAAAAAACGCCGTCGGTCGCGATCATGCGAAATCGACAATTCACGCTGGCCTTGAGTTGTTCCTCCAGATTTGCCATGTCGTTGTTGCGATACCGGAATCGCTGAGCTTTGCAGAGCCTGACGCCATCGATGATGCTGGCATGGTTGAGTTGATCCGAGATGATGGCATCCTGATCGCTCAGCAAGGTCTCGAACAATCCTCCGTTGGCGTCAAAGCAGGAACCATAAAGTATCGTGTCTTCGGTCTGCAGAAACCTGCTAAGTTCCCGTTCGAGCGTTTTGTGAATCGTCTGGGTTCCGCAAATAAACCTCACCGACGCCATACCGTAGCCCCAGCGATCAAGTGCCGCATGGGCGGCTTTGATAATTTCCGGATGGTCCGCCAGCCCCAGATAGTTGTTCGCACACAGATTCAGCACCTCACGGCTGTCATTGAGCCGAATGTCGGTCTGCTGGGGCGAATCGATTGTGCGTTCCGCCTTGAAGAGTCCCTGCTGGCGGATGGATTCCAGTTCGGCCGCAGCGTGTTCAAGAAATGACGTCATCGTTAAGTCCAAAAATTGTGAATACCGGTATGACCGTCGCAAACGGTACTTTATGCAAATCACGATCGCTCGCCACCTGCTGCCGTAAAATCAGGCTGTCTGACCGACCTGTCAATCAGATCACCGGGCGAATTCCCCCCAACTCGTCCGCAAATCTGCTAAAGTCTGCTGAGGATCGTTGCGAGACGTGAATCGACCATCCTACATTGTCGATAATTGCAGGAACTGCATTCGTCGTTTGAACTTCCAACGGTTGAGATTGTCAAAATGTCCAAGAAACAACTGATAGTGCTCACCTTCTTCGTTGCGGCTGTGCCGGCAGCGGTGCTGCTGGTCAAGATGCTGTTCAGTTTGTTCCTTCTGCTGGCCGACCAGTCCAGTGCAACACCGGCTCTGTGGGTTGTATATGTAATTTGCCTGCTGGGAAGTGTGTTTATCGCGCTGCTGCCTCTCTTTCTGTGGCTCTACTATCCAGCGGAAGGCTTTGCAATTGCTGGAAATACGGCCTCCGATATGATGACTGCTCCAGCAGCGGGCGGACCAGATTTCAACGCAGCGAGCGATGACGAGGACGAATTTGAAGACGATGAGTCTGCAGATGCCGAGGATGACGGAGAGCGACTCTTCGACGATGACGACATGGAAGCCGACGACGATGATTTCGACGGCGGATTCGACGACGAAGAGTAGTTGCCCATGGCGTCTCCCGCTCGCGACTGTTACGACGCTCCTGGCTACTGGGATCTTGCGTTTAGCGATGAAACGATTCCAGAAGCAGATTTCCTTGAAGCGGTCGTCGGGCAGTTCTATCCGCAGCCTGCAGTTTCGATTTTGGAACTTGGATGCGGCGGTGGTCGCCAGACGCTGGAGATGATGCGTCGAGGCTACGAAGTCACGGCACTCGACCTGAATCCCGCCTGCGTGAAATGGACACAGCGCCGACTTCATCGAACCCGGCGATCCGCAAACATACTCTGCGGCGACATGGCGGATTTTGCACTTGCCACTCCGGTCGATCTCGCGCATTGCCTCGTCAACACGTTTCGACATTTGACAAGCGAACAGGCTGCGCGGCAACATCTGCAGTGTGTCGCGGCGGCCCTGAAACCAGGAGGACTTTACATCCTGGGATTTCATCTGCTGCCGCCGGACGCGGAAGAATTCGACTGCGAACGCTGGACGATTCGCCGGGGTTCAACTCGCGTCACGACCACCATTCGAGTCCTTACATTCAGCCGACGCACCCGAATCGAAACGGTTCGCTTCAGTCTGAAGGTGACAACTCCCCGCCGAATCGTGCGTCTGGCGACAGATCACCGCCTGCGGATCTACCGCGCGGATCAGTTTCGCCAATTGCTGCGAACCGTGCCTGAGCTTGAAATTCTGGGCGTTTACGATTTCTGTTACGAACTTTCAAATCCTCTTCCACTGAATGACGACCTCGGTGACGCGGTGTTTATACTTCGGCGTCAGTAGACAAAGGTGACCAACCTCCAAATCAGTCATTACAAATGAGGATCCATTTATGAGTCGTTCACAGGGAAATGTTGCCGCAGATTCGCTTGAGCTGTGTCTGGGTTATGCGGAACGTTTGTTGAAGGATGTGACTCCGGAACAGTTCGGAAGATTTGCCGTCGTCAATGGACAGGTGATTGAATCGAATCATCCGGCGTTTGTTTACGGACATCTGTGCCTGTACGGACCACGCATTTTGAGTCAGCTGGGACAACCTGGTCCTGTCGCGCCGGAAGGATTTGAAACCATCTTTTCGAAGGACGCGAAATGTGTGGACGATGCCAATGGCACGATCTACCCGGAGATGACAAAGGTCACGCAGGCATTTTTTGATGGCTACAAGGCGGCTTTGCCAGCATTGCGATCACTGCCGGATTCCGCGTTTCAGGCTGAGAATCCAATGGGTGGCCGCATGACGGACCTTTTCCCGACGCTCGGATCTTTGCATACATTTTACTGCGGCGGCCACATGATGATGCATCTGGGGCAGGTCAGTGCCTGGCGTCGGATGATGCATCTGGGAGCCGCATAGTCGAACGACCATTGGAATGCGCCGAACGGACAGCGCTGGTTGAGAACTCAACCAGCGCCGCTTCCATAAACCGAGCCGTTTGCTCCCCAAGGGATCCGTCTGCCGAGACGGCGGCGTGCTGATCGACTTCAACGGTCCATTGATGTTCCTCACCGTAACGGTCCATGGTCATGATGACTCCATGAATTTGGCAGTTGAGTCCTTTTTGCTTGCCGTCTGTGATTTCGGTCGGCAGTGTTTGGCTCTTCGGCTCTGTTCGTTTTTTTGCATCATGCTTCAGCAGAAGTGCGCGCGGCAAGTCAACAAAAGTCGCGGTAAGTGTCGCCATTATGATGTCAGAAAAAATCATGGACCCGAAGCTGTCTCCATTCCGTAATTGTTGCTGTGTTCGATCATCATCGCACTTTTCGCGACGGACATCCCGTTCATCGGCTTCGCGTTCCTTGCCTGCTGACCAATTGACATATTTGGCCATGTACTCGCCTTGTACATTTTCTCGCTGATCAAACGCAAATTGAAATGAAGTCAATGTCAGTGTTGCACGCTGTGCATCCGGGCAGACCTCTTCCACAGCCGCAGCAACGCACTCACATAATTGGGGCTCTATGTTTGGTTCAAAGGCCTCCATCGGGACCATTGAAACGGCATCATGCCATCGTGTGGGCTCACAGGTCCCAGGATAGTAATGCCGCTCAAATTGCGGCCGCTGGTCATCAAAATCCACTTTAATGCTCAGCACACGGGACGATGAAACAAGGTTGAGCGGAATCGACGGAGCTGAAGCAGCAGGCTGGGCAGCCAATGTGGACGACGACACTACGGACCGGCATCCGGTCGTCGTCAAACAAGCGGCAACTATGGAAAGGTTCAACAAATGCTTCACGACCACAAACCTTTTTGCTCAGATGCGGGGAAGCCTGGAAGGTCTTGAACCGGCTCTGAATTGTAACGCCGGATTTCAGTTACGCGGTGCCTTCAAGTCGCCCGCCGTCTGCACGCCTGTGATCTCCGTGGCTCTGATTTCATTTTTCTCACGGTAATATTCAAACTGCTGGCCACTTAACATCTCGGGTGCCGCACCCGGAGTGCGGCGGTAGGCGACGGTTGCCTGGCGTCCCTTGTCTGCTCTCAGAATGAACTGCTGTTTGGATGAATCAAAGGTGATCTTGTCGGCGTCGCCCGAAATTTCGAGCGATTCCAAATGGCAGGGAGCTCGTGTGCCGACGTATCCGTCGGATGTGTTGGATTCCGCCACCATCGCAAACTGCGATGGTTGATCGTCGTTTGTTCCAATCTGATAAAACGACAGATTCTCGCACCTCATCGAGCCCGTGTTGGGCGGCATGTCGTTGATCGCAAGTCCATCCAGCACGATGCGATTGCCGATTTCCCGGACCGGACCAAACACGCCGCGCACATGCTGCTTTAGCTGGACGAATTTCTCTTTGTAGTTGCCCTCAATGCTGCCGATAAATCGCGCCTGGACAAACACAAACGCATCGGTTGGCGTTGATACAGCTACGTTGGCGCGGGCCACAGCACGAGGAGTCGTTCGCAGACTGTTTTCCGAATTCGGCTGAGTGGATTCAACGACTCCCGAACTCCCGGAACCCGTTGCACTGAAGGTACCGGTTTTCAGATTCACAGTCAGGTCAGAGAACTCCGCATGGTTGCGAGATTCCACGACGCCGTCCTTCATCTGATCGATATCCACCACGACTTTGCTATTGCATTCGATGCGTTCAATCGGATCCTCGCTCGGTCGCGACGAGGAACCCGCCACCTGGAACGCATTCTTTTCCTTTTTCTGGTTGCTTCGCTGCAGCTCGAATCCCTCAACAAAGTAAACCTTCATGCTGGCACAAGTGAGTTCCAGTTTGTGATCCATCTCGTTCGACATCACGGCCCGGATGTTGCCGACGAAGTCGGCCGTCTGATCGGAATAGACCATGGACTCCGTCCAGTAAATCTCAAGCAGCGATGGTCGCTGAGACTGCTTTCCGTTCAGCCCCTGACTAACCACGAATCGAATACTTCCACTGCCTTCGACCCGGGCTTCACGCTGCGCAACTGACGTGCCCCGTTGCAGTTCTTTCAGATTGATCTGAGGGCCTTCGATCCGATCGGAGGCACGTCGCACGACAGCCGGATCACCGTACAGGTTGATTTCCTGACTTCCTGAGAAACCAGATTCTGCGGACAGCGCGTTGCCTTCCGCAAGGAAATTGCCCTCCTGCTTCAGTGCCTTGTGGGCGACGGTCACTTTGCCAAGCAGCCAGACGTCCCGGAACTCGCCGCTTGGTTTTTTCCCATCACCCCGCGAAAACTCCACGCTGGCCTGAGCGGTGTCACAGGAAAACTCCGTATGACCGGTGTTTTCCGTTTCGCGGGTGTTCGTTTCGCTATCAGCTGTGGCGTTTTCGCGGCTGGCGGTCTGACTGACAGTCGTTACCCCATTTCGAGGTTCGGATATTCCTGAGACCGCGACAAAATTGACCGTGAGCTTCTCTCGCACGTTCCCCGTGACGCCCTTCTGGGCCAAAATCACATTGCGGCTCGCCGTCATTTGTTTCGGATTGATGCGACTCAGATCAATGCCGCCGTTTTGAGCCGATGTTTTGGCGGACGGAGTATTCGTGGTGTCCTCAGTCGCGAGGGTACCTGTCATTTCAATCAGCTCGCCGCTGAGGCGGAACCCTTCAGTATCCTCTTCCGGACTGACCTGAGAGACGTTTGCTTTGCCTTTTAACGTCACTTTCTGTTCCGGAGACTGACGGAAAATCAGCGACTCTGTCCAGTTGGCGTCAATGGTCGCTTCCCGAGTTTCTGAAGCTGACGGCAAATCCGATCGACCAATCTGTCCGGCACCAAGGCAACGAATCGATTGAATACTGTTTTCCGCATCGTGAACGACCACGATCCGCGAGGCGGTCAGCACGCTGCCCTTCTGGTGGATTTGCACGGGCTTCAGACGCCCTGTCGTGGCCGTGACACTTCCCGCGAGTTCCATCTCGCGTTTTTCGATTGAGTATGTCAGACGGTTCATCGTGGCCGTCACATTCTGCTCGGACGACGTAAAGATGACCCTCGGGCCTTCCGCCTGAATGCTGGACAGTTGCAACTGTGTGGAGTTTGATTTCTCCGCGTCCGGTTCACGCACAACAGGCTGAAGCAGCAGCGTTAGTTTGGAACAAAACAACTGATCCGTTTCACCCGACGCTGTCGGTCGCTCCACCAGGATCTGGTTGTCTTTCCGCAGTTCTCGATCACTGAATCCGAAAAATGTAGCTTCATGTGTGGGAACAAAAAACTCAAACCCGTTGGCTGCGCTGATCCCAAGCTTGATCGCTTCGTTTTTCGGATCATCGTCGGGAAAAAACATATCGCAATTGACGCGGCCGAGCAGGCGGATGCGCTGCACGTCGGTGATCGACATCAGTCCCTGCTGCCCAGCGTTGCCGGACGACAGTAAATCAATTTCCGCTCCGCCATGCGCGATTCCGCTGTGCGTGCCCCACCAGAATTTGACGGGTTGACTGGAGAGGATTTTGAGTCCCTTATCAGTCACAGAAAAAGAACGGCCTTCAATTCTCAGCCCGTCCGGTCCTGTGATTCGCACGTCGCCGCGCAACTGACCGCTGCTGATCGCACCAAACTGGTTGGTTTCCAGGCGAAACTTCGTGGTCGCGTCCAGCATCGCAGATTCAGCGGTCAGCGTATACGGCGTCTTCGTCTCGTCATCCTGCCACAGGATTGCCAGAGGTGTGACTTTGATCGACTTATCTTCATTGAGCAGTTCATGCTCCTGAAAATACACAAAGCGGGATCCGTCTCCGAATCTCGCGTTGGCAGTACTGACCCAGGGGTCTTCCTTAAACCACTTCGCAGCTCCGTCCACAAGTGTGGTGGATGATTCCTGAGCCGTTGAATGTGTCACAGCCTGCTGTTGTTTCTGTTCCACTTTCAGCCACGGCGACGTCAGCTGCGAGTAGCCAAGATACATCGCGACCAGACCAATGCCAACCAGCATTGTTCGCGGACCTCGAGGCATCGTGGAAAGTGACATCGCAGAAACTCACAGACTGGTTTGCACCTGAGTGGCTTACGCCGATTTCGACATAACCCGGGGAAGAACGATCGGAGCTTTCTCGCCTGCGGTCTGTTCTCCAAAATCCACCTTCTGCAACACGTCTGTAATATCCAGCATGCCGACCGGACGACGATCTGCATCAATCACCGGCACTTCGCTCAGCTTGCGCTCGGACATTAGATGAATTGCCTCCGGCAGCAACACGTCAGGCCCAAGCGTAATCGGATTGCGCGTCATTATTTCGCGAATCGGCTGATCCAGCTGTTCATCTCGACGGTTCTCAAACATTCGCGCCAAGTCGCTGTCGGTGAACAGTCCTGTGAGTCGCCCGGTCGCGTTTGTAAGGATCACGGCTCCCGTGCGACGACCGGGATGGCTGTGAAACACCATGACATCCCGGACTGTCTCATCTTCCAGCGCGACGCGGATCTGTTTTCCTGATCGCATCACATCCTTCACCGGGCACAGTTGCCGACCAAGACTTCCAGCCGGATGGAAGGTCGCGAAATCACGGGCCGTAAATCCTTTTGACTGACTGATAACCAGCGCCAGCGCGTCGCCGATCGCCAGCATTGCAGTTGTGGAACAGGATGGAGCCAGTCCCAGTTCTCCGGCTTCCTGATGTTTGCCGACACGCATGACAATATCCGCCAGTCGTGCCAGCGAATTGTCGGAGTCTCGCGTCACCGCGATCACCGGCACCCGCAGCATCTTCAATGATGGAATCAGCGTGATCAGTTCTTCAGATTCGCCACTGTTCGAAAGTACCAGTGCGACATCTTCCGGACCAACGCATCCCAGGTCCCCGTGTCGAGCTTCCGTCGGATGCATGAAGTGCGATCGAGTCCCCGTGCTGGCGAGCGTGGCGACGATCTTTTGTCCAATCAAGCCTGCCTTGCCAACACCCGTCACGATCACGCATCCGGTCGCCGCGCGAATGGCGCGGACGGCGTCGCAGAAGTTCGGATCAAGACTGTCAGCCAGCTGAGTCAGCGCGTCGGCTTCCTGGCGGATGATTCTCCGCGCTTCGCGCAACTGTTCAACGTCGCCAAAGGCTATCACCGCGCGAACAGGTTGAGCTGCACTCATCGAGTCGTCCCTGACAGAAAGAGTTCGCGGCAATTCCCTTGACCGCAATCGGCTGGCCGTTTGGAAATCGTTTCCTGGCCAGTACTTGAAAGAGCGGAGTTTAGTCGCGTTCTCGATTCGGCGTCAATCGCGATCCGGCCACAGTCGGAATTCGTAAGCCTTTCCTGCTAAACGCTTTGCGTCGTTTTGTTGGCGTTGAATCGAACTAATTCGACTTCGTCACGTCCAGAATCCAGTCTGATCGTGGTCCGCAAGACGACGGGAGTGATGGTTTCTTCGATCGTCTGGCATACGCTCAATCCACCTTCAGCTTCCTTCGGAACACCGTATCGCCGTTGGTGATGTACAGGTATTCGTGATTGGTACCTGCCAGTGTGCAACTGGTGAGTGGCTGCGTTTGTTGCGGCTTGGGCAGGACTCCGCACTGGCGGCCGGTGGGGTCGAAAATCTGAACGCCAAGAGACGACGTTACATAGTAGCGACCGGACTTATCGACCGCCGTCCCGTCGCCCTGGGCCACCGACTGGTAAGGCGGCGGTTCGTTGAATTTGAATTCGCCCTTCGGATCGATCGGCAATCGCATCGTCATCGTCGGAATTTTTGCATCAAGACTTCCGTCTGCGGTCACTCGAAACGTCCACACATTCTCGCCACCGTAGTCCGAAACAGCCAGCGTGCCCTGATCGTTTGATAACGCAATCCCGTTGGGCTTATTAATGCCAGTATCGACAGTTGTGACTTCGCCCGTCTTGATGCTGATTCGAGTGATTTTCTGCGGACCGGTTTCGGTGATGTAGATGAATCCGTCGGAACTTACCGCAAGGTCATTCGGAGTCACATTCGCCGCCACTTCCTTCACTTCACCGGTCGCCGGATTGATGGAGACCACTCGTTTGTTTGCACCCTGGCAGGCGTACATCAGACCGTCGGGGCCGAACTTCAGTCCGCTAATGGCTTCTTTGACAATCTCCGTTCGCTGACCGTCGGAGGCGCTTATTTTATAGACCGCTGGAGCTTTCATGTCCGAGAAATAAAAGTTGCCGTCCGCGTCGCTGCACGGAGCATCAGCGAAGCCGAGCTTGTCGGCGACGACTTCCCAGTTCTCACCGGGGATCAGCTGTCGCAGCAAAGTCATGTCGCCTTTGAGATCGCCATTGGTATCGATCTTCGGTTGATGCGTTTCCTTTCGCCACAGCCATTTCAGAGCATCCGGGAACAGAGCGCCACCGTGATCGGCGCTGTGAGAGTATCCTTCGGCCCAGTCGAACCGCGTGTCATAACCCATGTACTGCAGAGCAGACGCCATCAGTTTATTCGACCATGGCCAGCTGCCCGCCACGTTATCGATGTCGCCGCTGGTGTCGGCAAGGTAGACTCGCAACGCTTTCGGTTCTGTCTTGCGAATCAACGACGGATACACATTGCCGCCACGCAGATTTGTAAAGCTGCCAATCGTGGACAGCACTTTGCGAAACGCATCCGGACGTTCCCAGGCCACCGTGAAAGAACAGATGCCCCCCGAGCTTGCACCGCAGATGGCACGCATCTCGGGATCCTGCGACAGCGTGTATTTCTTTTCGACTTCCGGGATAATTTCTTCCAGCAGAAAGCGAGCGTAACGATCGCCAAGGCTGTCGTATTCGAAGCTGCGATTGGAACCTTTCCACGGACTGTCCGGTTTTGGCTTCGATTTTTCATGACCTGGATTGATGAAGACTGCAATGGTCGTGGGCATGTCTCCGCGGGCGATCAGGTTGTCAAAGACAACCGGAACTCGGAACCGTCCCTTCACATCACGATAGCTGTGGCCATCCTGGAACACCATTAGTGCAGCGGGCTCGTCCTTTATGTACTGAGCCGGCACATAGATCGCCCAGTCGCGAGTGGTATTTTCGAAGATCTTCGATTCAAACGCTGGCATGTCTTCCACAGTCCCGTGAGGAACATCGTCGCGTGCGATGGCATCCGGATGCGGCTCCCATTTGGGCGGCTTGAGGGATTCAGCCGCTGGAGTTGTCGGTGGGAATTCAGTCGGCACTTCTGCCTGATCTGCCCATAGCCACCGCAGCGCGTCGGCCAATTTGTCGCCACCCCATTGTCCGCTATGGCCTCCGTCTGTCATCACAAACTGATGCTCATATCCGGCGAACGTAAATGCGGCGGCGAGATCCTGATTCGCCAGCGGCCAATCGCCGAATAGATTGTCGAGGTCATCTTTGCCTTCCTGCAGATAGATCTTAATCGCCTTCGGTTTGTCTTTGGTTTTCCGAACCAGTCCGGGGTATGCCCAGCCTCCGCGAATATTTGTGAAGCTGCCAATGTGACTCAGCACCTTTCCAAACTGTTCCGGCTTCTCCCACGCGGCCGTGAACGCACAAATGCCTCCCGAGGAAATTCCACCTACCGCTCGCTGCCTGGGATCTTCCGAAACATTCAACCCCTTGAGCGCCACCGGCAGAAATTCTTCCACGAGGAATCTTGAATAGCGGTCGCCCATCGAATCGTATTCAAACGACCGATTGCTGCGATCCGCCGCCCCCGGCTTCACTGCGGAAATCGTGCCCGGATTGACAAAGACCGCGATCGTCACGGGCATCGCCTTCTGATGAATCAGATTGTCAAACAGTATGGGAACTCGAAATGCTCCGTCCGGCTTGGCATATCCCGCGCCATCCTGAAACACCATCAAACACGCGGGCTTGTTGGCATCGTACTGAGCTGGCACATACACGCTGTAATCACGTAGTGTTCCAGGAAAGATTTCGCTGCCCGCGAAAACCCCTGCCATCACTTTCCCCTGCGGAACGCCTGGCTGCACATTGCGGTCTGGATGACCGGGATTCAATTCATCAGACTGAACCGGTGCCGCCGCCAAAACCATCGCAGCAATGAATGCTGCAAGCAGAGTTTGTATTGGTAGCCGGATTCGTGAGAATTTGGTTTTCGAGGCATGTAACGACGTTCGAAGATTGGAGTTCATGATGAGTTCACAATGTGAGGCGGGAGAATATCGGAGGGTACTATGACTGTTCACAGTTATAGGAACTCCGGGGCTGAACTCAGCAAAGCAAAAGTAGCCCCGGAGTTTGGCACAACGGGGGACATCATCGCTCAACCGCCGAACCCTGGCAAGCGCCCGCCGGAATTCTTCGCAGATCAGCTTTTGTGGATCACAAGTCGAAGCGACGCATCACAGTGCAACGTCCCATTCCAGGAAGAACTCTGACTCTGCTTCTGCGCGGATTGCATCGACGATCTCGGCCAGGTCCAGAATTGCAGATTGCTTGTCGCCAGCGACGATGAAGCCACGGGCGGCCGTGATCGTGCCATCGGCGACTGCAATCCGGGTCTCTGACATGGCATCAGCTTGTGCTTGTCTAAGTTCTTTGATGTCCTGCGGCAAGGGGCCAATGGCCTGCTTCTTGTCAGCCGCCACTGTCACACGGATGGTAAGACGGCGATGCGGGCCTTCGCTATGAAATATCGTCGTGGTCCGCACATTCCCATCAAGTATCTGGATGGTTCCAAATTTTTCCAGTGTCAAGGCCGTGGGAAGATGTACGCGCACAACGTTTGAAAACGGTGCCTGTTCACGAACCCAGACAACCTCATTCACTTCTCCACCCGCGTCCTTGATGTGTGCATATTCATCTTCAACCTGTGCGCTAAAATTCTTCTTGTAATCGGCGAGTTCCTTTGTGCCTTTTTCTCCCTGCTCCGTTGAGTGTAAGTTGGAACGAAGTATCAGCAGGTCCGCCGATCCATCCGGATGGATCGTAAGCGTCGTGAACTGGTCACCGACGACGCAGCCCCCCGCGAGCAGCAGGGACAGCAGGATTGCATTTCGCAGTGATGTCATTGAAAGGTCCTCCGATTAGAGTTTGGGTTTTATACTTACACGCGGTCCAGACTGAGGTACTTTCAAAGGCTGCGTTTTCCATGTCCCTTCTCCCCCTGTCAAGGGGGAGAAGGTGGCCGACAGGCCGGATGAGGGGGCTGACTTTGCGTCCATATGATGAACCAGAAAACAGTTGATTCTTCCCCCTCACCCTAGCCCTCTCCCCCCCGTGGAAAACGTGTCAAGTTGGAAAATCAATTGCGGGGGGAGAGGGGACAATCGCAGGAAAATCCACCGCATCATCTCTGACCGTGTGAAGTATAACATTCGTGATTAGAGAGGGTGAAGCGAACCTGGACGATCTCCCTGAGAACGGACAATTCGCGTTACTTTTTGTCCGGTGTGAAGGTCTGCAGCATGGCATACAGAACGGCGTTGATTGCCAGTTTTGCGGCGTCCGCTTCCACGTAGCCATCGCACGACAGCGACGCCTGATGTTCCAGCGCGCAACTAATATCGTAGCGACTGTAGATCACCGCGAATCGACCGTCGATTTCAATCCCTTC
This sequence comes from Planctomycetales bacterium, assembly GCA_038214195.1. Lineage (GTDB taxonomy): Bacteria > Planctomycetota > Planctomycetia > Planctomycetales > Planctomycetaceae > SXXK01. The sequence goes on along the minus strand of JBBQSE010000060.1, from coordinate 9,415 downwards.
CAGAAAAGGAGGGCCAACTTCTTCCTTGATCTCCAGCGTGGCATCCCGCGCGGAAGGAACAAGCCGCCGCCTGCGGGTCTGTTTGATTTCATGACCGACTGCTTCAGTAAACAATTCATGGTCCGGGGGAATCTGGATCAGTTCTTTATCGGGATACATCTGTTTCATCAGATCGCGAAAGCTGCGATCAAAGTTGGTGGACCCGCAGCAGGCGTCGGCCAGGAGGACGCCGCCGCGACTCAGATAATCCCGCAGCGCATCGCGTTGCGAATTGGGCAGTTGAAACCGATGTCGTCCGTGCATGTACACCAGAGGAAAACGCGACATTTCTTCGAGCGTGATGGGGATGGCTTCCGTCTGTGTTGACGCCGCCACGCCGACTGTTTCGTTCAGCGCGACCAAAAGATTCTTTACAGCTTTCGGTGCCGTATCCCAACCGCCGGTGTGTCGCAGCTTGCCGATCTGCAGCAATCCTCGCTCGATCGTCGCGGCGGCATCTTTGCGGCGGACGATGACGTCGTCCAATTTCTCCGGTGGTTCCCGACCCGTCGCATAAGCAATCACATTGACGCCAATTCGAGTTCCACGAATGATCCGCTGACTCAGTCCCTGATTACGATCCGGCAACTCGTGCTTCATCCATTTTTGCCACAGGCATCCAATATCATCGGGCGAGTAGATGATGGATGTGCGACAGCCGAAATCAACGCCCCACAATTCCATCTGTTCGGCGTTGAGCAGGTATTCGCTGCGGTACACTGGATGATCGCCCAACAGACGCTGCAGCGAGGCGTCGCCCTGAGGAAACATGCGTTTGATCAGATCCCGAAAACCTGTATCGAATCCTTTGCCATCGCAGTTGGCCACCGCAAAAATAAATCCGCCCGCGTCAATATAGTCGCGCAGCCAGCCGACTTGTTCCTCTGAGAACAGTGGGGCTTCACGGCCGGAGATGAACAACACCGGTGACTGATTCAGTTCCAGCACGGCCGATTCCTGACGCAACCGGCTGAGAGTCACGACCTGGCTGATCAGCCGTGGTGGCCAGTTCGGCAGGCCGTCGATCAAATCCACGAGATTGACGACGTCCTGCGGATGACGATTCCATTCTCCCTGTTCGAGCGTTTCGCCGTTGGGGGAGTTGTAGTCCAGTTTATGGACGACAACGCGAGACAGCCCCTTGGAAAGAAACAACAGGGCCATGGTGGTATTCAGCACGGGATCGCGTTCGTTCTGGTCGGGTGACAGCCAATTGCCGGCTGGCTGCTGAGCGGCAACAATTTCCTGCGCGCCGCGACGGTACCAGTCGTAGTTGCCAAAGAAACGCACGCCACTCATGCGTCCCGCGCGTTCCAGACCGTAGAGATAATAGTAGTACCAGTTGTTATGGCCGGGATTGGTCTTGACGGAAAAGTTGGTTGCCATCCAGCGGCGACCATTGTCCATTGCCGTGTTGGGTGGTGGGATCTGGCAGCAATCCGGACGGCCATCCTGTCCCACATTGGCATCGTCCTGCAACATCCGCGTCGTGATCGCCACAGTGGACAACCCCGCCACCGTCATACTGCCACGTGATGCCTTCTGTCCCGAATTGTAACCCCATCCTCCGTCCCGGTTCTGAGCGCCGTTCCACTGATCGTGGATTCGTTGCCATGTCGTTCGCGACACCGTCGCACCGGCGTAGGCCGCATCCCGCAACGCAAGGACCGCATACTGGCCGTTGCTGGCATCTCCATCGCCGCCCCCACCGGTGCCCAGTTTGTATCCCCAGAGTCCCGCGCTTTCGCCCGATCGAACCTGAGCTTTTTCCAGGGCGGTCGTCAGTAACTGGATTCTTGGCAGATCACGGTCGTAGTCTTCAGCGGCGCACAAAGCCATAATGATGAGTGACGTTTCGTAGACTCCGGTGATTCCCTGCTCGCCGCCGATCGGTTGTCGTCGAAGATAATCCAGCCCGCGCTGGATCGAAGGCGAATCCAGCGGGATGTCGCTGTTGATCTGAGCCATAATGGCCAGCGACGTGAATCCGTTCTTGTGCGGTATCAGCGCCCCTCCCTCAGCCGACCAGGATCCGACACCATCCTGCGTCCGCCGCAAATAGTCGCATCCCCGCACCAGCGCTTTCTTGACACTGTCGCGGAGTTGCTGATCATTCAACTGGGAATCGCGATCTCCGTCAGCCTGAGCCCTCGCGGTGTCCGCGAACACACAGCAGGTGGCGATCAACAGCAGGCAACGAAGTGTATTGGACAGCATGTCGATTTCCGTTCTCCGAACTTCCATAAGATACTCTTGTCATTCAACGGCGGCCAGTCAATCAACTGCGGCGAATTCGGGCAACGACAGCCTCGATGCGGTTCGCCGCTTCCAGCACTTCCTCAGCCGAATTCAAACAGCTCAATGAAAATCGAACCGAAGACTTACAAACCGCCGGATCCAGGCCCATCGCCAGTAACGAAGGAGCCGCTTCTGCGGAACCACTTGCACAGGTACTGCCAAGCGAACATGCAACGCCAGCCAGATGCAAATTGACCAGCATGGCCTCGCCCGGAATCCCCAGGAAGGCAATGCTCAATGTGTTTGGCAGCCGGGATCCATTTGCCGAATGCACAACCACGGGACCACAGCGGGCCTGTAATTCCTGCTGCAACTGATCTCGCAAAGCGAGGATTCTGTCTGAACGATTCTGAGAATCTTCTGCCCAAAGTTGCAGCGACTTTGCCATCCCCGCTATCAATGGGACAGGTTCCGTTCCGGCGCGCCGGCCATTTTCCTGATGTCCGCCTTCCATGAACGTCGGAATTTTGACGCCGCGTTTGAGCAACAATCCGCCCACCCCGCGCGGTCCATGAAACTTGTGAGCACCAAAGGCCAGCGCGGCGGCGGCGAGTGACTGAAAATCAACCGCGATTTTTCCGACGGCCTGAACAGCGTCCAACAGCAGCGCGGCACCGTGTTGGCGACTGAGTTCCGCCAGACGCGACACGTCCTGAATGACGCCGGTTTCGTTATGCGCCAGAATCACGCACACCAGTTTAATGTCAGACCACGGCAGCGAGGGCCACTGGGTCTCGTCAAGCCGCCCCTGTGAATCGACGTCGAGCGTAACAATTTTCCAGCCCTGTTGCCGGGCTCGTTCGCATGCCATCAGCGTCGCCGGATGTTCTCCCGCCGTCAGCGCGATCGTGCCAGTGCGGCCAAACGTGAATCCATGAACGGCCATGTTGATGGATTCTGTTCCTCCACTTGTAAAAATCACCTCAGATGCGTCTGCGTTCAGAATCCCGGCGATTGATTCGCGACTGTCTTCCAGAATCCGGCGAGCCTCCCGGCCAAAGGAATGTTGACTGCCGGGATTGGCAAATCCAGTGGCAAAGGCATCTGTTATGCACTGCACGACCTCTGGGAACAGCGGTGTCGTTGCGTTGTTGTCAAAGTAAATGGATGATACTGTCATTCGAGATCTGTAATGGCTGACCGGAAATCAAAAACGCAGGATAGTTAAAAAAAGTCGCGGCGGCACTTCGGGAGGCGGAATTGCTCTATTCGAGTTTTCGTTCTTTCCTCAGAATTGCCGTAACTCAGCGAAAGGGATCATTTTGTGACAAAAAATATTGCGATGTCCGAAACCGATCGCGACCTGCCGAAGCACGTCAAAAATGGCTTCATGCGGTATCGTGATTTTGAGCCGTTGACTCAGGGCGGCGAAGCGATCCTTCGCACCTGCGTCGATGAAAATCTTGGCCGTCTGGTTGTAATAAAAACGTTACAGCCACAGTACCAGAATCTGGCAACGTATCAGAAACGATTTCTCCGCGAAGCGCGGGTTACGGCGCAGATTCCACATCCTGCCACGATTCCGGTTTATGAACTCAGTCGCGACGCAGACGGCAACGCCTACTTCACCATGAAGAAACTTGGCGGTCGGGACCTGTGCGAAATCCTGGATCAGATCTCAGCGGGCCATCAGCCAACGATTGAGCAGTATCCACTGGATGTCCTGCTGAACGTGCTGATTCAAACGGCGCAATGTCTCTCCTTTGCGCATGATCATGGCGTCGTGCATCGTGATATGAAGCCCGCCAACATCATGATCGGCGATTACGGTGAAGTCATGGTGCTGGACTGGGGGCTGGCGAAAGTCTGGGACATGGACGACAACGACGATGTCGATCAGCTGATTCGCAGCGGCAAGCAGGTCATGTCAGGGCGGCTCACAGGTAAGGGTGACGTGCAGGGAACACCGTTTTACATGTCGCCGGAACAGGCCGTGGAAACCGCCGATGTGGACGAACGAACGGATATCTACAGCATGGGCATTATTCTGTTTGAAGTGCTGACGGGCGAAAGTTTCATGTCAGGCAAGAACTTCAAGGAGATCAAACGCAAACTCCTGGAATCGCCCGTTCGTGAGCCAATGCGTGTCGCGCCAAAGCGAAAAATCTCGCCGGAGTTAAACGCCATCTGCGTTAAAGCCCTGCAGCAGAAGCCAGTGGACCGCTATCACAAGATGGCGCAGTTCCTCGACGACCTGAGAGCCGCGATGCTCGGAAATCCGGTGTCCGTTTACAATGAGCCCTGGCTTGCCAGCGTTCTGAAGTGGCGTGACCGCAAGGTCTTGAGTTCCGCCTCGCTGCTGTGGATGTCCGCCGGGGCCGTGATTGCCGTGGCAGTTCAGTCGCTGTTCAATTTGTTCTAAATCTGCACACAGCCAACTTCGGTGGGAATTCATGAAAAGATCACTTTTTGCATTCGTGCTAATCGCCTGCACATGGCTCAAATTCGAACCAGGCGCTTTCGCTGACGAAGCCTGGCAGGCCGGTGTCGCTGCAACTGTTATCACACCGCAAACATCGATGTGGATGTCCGGCTACGCCTCGCGCACCAAACCGTCCGAAGGGACGATCCATGATCTCTGGGCCAAAGCGCTCGTGTTGCAGGATCCGCAAGGGAACAAAGCCCTGCTGATTACAATGGATCTGGTCGGAATTGACCGGGCGACGTCTCAGGCAATCTGCCAGCGAGTCTCGAAAACGTATGGGCTGGAACGTTCCGCGATCTCACTCTCCACATCGCATACACATTCCGGGCCGGTGGTGGGAAAAAACCTGCTGACGATGTACGCCCTGGATGAAGAAAATCATCAGAAGATTGTGGAGTACACTTCTTTCCTTGAAGAGTCTGTTGTGAAGGTGGCGGCGGAAGCGTTTGCAAGTCTTGCTCCGGCGGTCGTGCTGCATGGTTCCGGTCAGGCTGAGTTCGCCGTCAATCGCCGGAACAATCGCGAACCTGATGTGCCGATGCTGCGTGAGGCCGGGCAACTTGTCGGGCCGGTGGATCACGATGTTCCAGTGCTCGTCGTCAAAAGCCCCGCAGGGCAACTGAGGGCGATCCTGTTTGAATATGCGTGCCATGCGACCGTGTTGAGTGGCATGCAATGGTGCGGCGACTGGCCGGGCTTCGCTCAGCTGGAAATAGAACGCCGCCATCCCGGAACGATTGCCATGTTCATGGCGGGCTGCGGAGCCGATCAAAATCCTCTGCCGCGCAGAACTGTGGAACTTGCAGAAAACTACGGCGTGCAGATTGCTGACAGCGTTGATCGAACTCTTGCGGGTCCGTTGGCGACAGTTTCGGGCAGGATCAGCACGACCTATCGTGAGATTGACCTCGCGTTTGATACGCTTCCGACACGCGAACAAATCGAGTCTGATCTAAAATCCGATGACGTCTACATCGTCCGCCGCGCCGCCCATTTGATGAGTCAGTTGGCTGGCGATGGCCAGCTTTCGCAAACCTATCCCTATCCTGTTCAGATGTGGAGGCTGGGCGACGAACTGCAGATCACAATTCTGGGAGGTGAAGTGGTCGTTGACTTTGCCGTGCGACTCAAGAGCGAACTGCCGGGTAAATCCAACTGGATTGGCGGCTACAGCAACGACGTCATGGCCTATATCCCATCAGCCCGCGTCCTGAAAGCAGGCGGCTATGAAGGTGAAACCGCCATGATCTATTACGGCTTGCCCACAAAATGGTCGCCCGATGTGGAAGAACATATCGTAAAGACAGTGAAGGAACTGGCGCTGTCCATCGAAACTTCACGCGGTCAGAAATGAAGCTGTGGGGAAATGCCTTCGGCGGTAGCAATCCGGGGGACAAATCGGCACAATCTGAATTGTTGCGGTCGGGAATCATCGACCGCAGATTTTGGAAACATGTCCTGTTGTCCCTGTAGCGTTTGCATTCTGCATGACGAGCTTCAAAGCCAGACTGATTAAAGCAAAAGCCCGCCTGCTTGGTACCGCGACAAAAGATATCGCCGTACCGTTCGAGTTGCCCTGTGATTGCGGACATCGAATCACCGGCATTCGGCGAACCTCGTATCAGGTGGCCACTTGTTCGGCATGTGATGCCAGCATCTATGTGCTGCCTGTCAATGTTTACCCCGCCACAAAACGCATTCGCAGCGAAGTGCTGGACGGTTCTATTGTCAGCCGCCTGGGCACCGTTGTGCAGGAACTGGTCGGCGGTGAGCCGGACGCGACCGCCGAGACCGCGATAGAGAAGAAACCCGCCCCAGCAGATGCACGTCGGCGCACGGCGGCGGAGCCCAAAGCAGACCGAGGCTCTTCTGCCGACGAAGAGATGCCCAAAAAGGGAAGCCGACGCTCCGCGACGCAGCCGAAGTTATCTCCCGCAGCTGCGGCGATTGTGGCAGATCCGATCCTGGTGGAAGAACCCGTCGTTCGCGTTCCGCGCCCGGCTCTTTCCGTCATCATCCGTCGGGTGTTTACTCCCTTTCGGCTGCTGATGCTGAGCGCGGTGATTCTTGTGGCAGCCACGGGTTGGTGGGTGTTTTCAGAACGACGCTACGAGGAAGCTCGCAAGACGTTTCGCCGTGAAATGGATGTCGCTGAGATCGCATTGAAGGAAAAGGACCTGGCCGCTCTGGAGACGTCTCTCACGAAGGCGGTCGCAGCGACCGATATGCTGCAGCGTGACGATGCCGAATCAAGACGTGCTGCGGCGTTGCTCAAACAAACGCTGGCTGTCCAGAATCTCAGTTCGACTGATCTTGTTACGTTGCTGTCTGGCAATCTGTCAGTCAATGGGACTCTCAGCCCCACAAAGGCCGCAGCGGCGGCGGAGTCCCTCGCGGAAAGATGGTTTGTCATTGACTGTGGTTTTGTAAATTCGGAAGATGACTTGCGGGCTGACATGCCCCTGATTATTGATTCCGTGCCGGTCATCATTACGATCAGGTCTGCAGCGCTGCGACGCGCGGTCGCAGCGATGCCGCAGTCTCCGTTGCTGATCGTGGCGTCGGTTGAAGCCAGCCGTTTGATCGAAGAACGCAGTGAATTCCGGATTCAGTTACGCAGCGATTCCTGGTCACTGATCACGACTGAGTTCCATGCGGAGCAACTGGGCTTCACGACAGCCAACACGCCTGGACTTGATGCATTGATTCCACGACAGGCGGAGTTTCTGAATTCTGCAGCTGCATCGACTCAGTCAGATTTGACCGATGAACGAATGACTGCGAAAGACTCGGAGGAAAAACCATGACGTGGCCGATTTCGATCCGCATGAAAGTACCTTCCATTCTAAGAGCGGTGTTATTCGCGATAGTGTGCGTGCAGTCCGCCGTTGGACTGGGACAGGCACTGACGATTCAGGAACTGCTGACTCAGAAGGAGCAATGGCCGACATTCGCGGTCGATGGCCGAAAATTTCAATTTGAAGGTCGGTTTGAAGGACGTACCGGCGATACGATCCGCATCCTGAAATTTGACATCGTCTGTCATCTGCCGTCGAGCGGCACTTTTCCGGAACGCATTCGCAGCGGTCAGCGAATCGATATCACTGGCAGATTTCTCGCCGACGGTGGTCGCCTGTCGTTTGTTGTGACTCGCATTATCATCCGGGACACCGACATTGATCGCCTGCGTTCACGGGCGCAGGAAATCCCGGCGGACCAGCCTGCCAAACTGATCGACCTGGCGGCCGAATATCAGGCCGATGCTGACTTCTATGAAGATTCCGTTCTGCAGGCTGAGATGACAGCCGTGCGAACCAATGGCGTTGAGCGTCAGCGAAAGCTGGCTCGGGGTGATGCGACAAAACTTCGCGAATTGCTGGAACAGGCGACCGCGCTGCGTGTGAAGCCGGAACTGCTTCAGTTGCTGCGATTCGAAACGATTTACGAGTCGGCCAGGAATCCGACGGCCGATGTCGATACGCTGGTCGCGGACGTGAAACTCTCGTGTGAAGGCTGGGATCAAATCGTGCCACCGATTCCGGATCGCCTGCGATTGGCGTTCGAGAAAAATGCGGTGACGGCGTTTGATTCGGCGGCGCAGGCGGATCGACACGGTCTGCATCGACTGTTGTACAAATCGCTGCGTCTGCGTCAGTTTCAGTCGATGATTACAAAAGAAGGCAGTAACGGTCTGGAAATTTCCAAAATGATTCGAACGGAGTTTGGCGACGACGACACTCTGGCTGCTGAGTTTGAAGAACGCGAAGTCCGCTTTCGTCTTGGAACACTCACAACACTTTCGCGAGGCGAACTCAAAAGTCTTACCGAGTTGCTTGAGCGACTGAATCGCGCTGCGAAGGTGCCGGAGGTCGTGCGAACCTGGGTTCAGGCTCAGGAGAAAAAATTTGGCACGTCAAACCTTGCCGCAGTGCTGCGCACCGCTGATGAGTATTTGTATGTAGCCGAATTGATGAAGTCACAAGACTACGAACAAAAGGGTGCGGATCTGCTGAAGCAGGCATGGACAATATCCAGAGAGATCTCGCCGACTGACGCGGACCAGATTGTCGATCGACTTCGGCGATTGGGATGGGAGCGACTCAACAATCAGTGGATCACAGCAAAGCAAATGAATTCGTTGCCGAAAGACGATGTGCAACTGGCGATCCGTGAAGGCCGTGTTGTCCGAGGCATGACCGTGCAGCAGGTCGTGCAGACATTGGGACAGCCGACGAAAGTTTCTCGTATTGCTTCCCGCAAGTCCGTCTGTGAAATGTGGAGCTACGAAGCAGCGGGCTCGGCGGGTATGGTCATTCGCTTCCGCCGCAACCCGGCAGACACCGCAACAGCAAGCCTTGTCGAAGACGTCTCCCGCGTGCCCCAGCGGTCATCAAGATAAGTCTCTGTTGTGCGCGGGTCTCCTGACCCCGCACCGTTGCCTTCCGTTGTGCGCGGGTCTCCTGACCCCGCACTCGCTGCGGACCGCAGGTCTCCTGCTCTGCCCCGACGCGCGGCCGGAATCAGGGAGACCTTCGGTCGGGCGTTTCGGCGGGGGGCGGAGAACCCCGCCGAACGCAGAAACGCAGGGAGTTAAGTCAAAAAATGCGAACCATGGGTGGCCGGGGGTGGCCCGAGCAGAGCGACGGAAACCCC
>JBBQSE010000059.1:0-24871 GCA_038214195.1 Planctomycetales bacterium | reverse complement strand
CAGATATCGCGATCCTGATGTTCTACCTGAAACCAGCAAACTCCTAACGGGGCTTCGCTCGCAACAACAAGCCGTTGTTCGCCGAGCGGCTGTGACTTTATCGTGGGGCAGGTTTGCAACCTGCCAGTTCTATAAGTTCAGGCAGATTGCAAACCTGCCCCACGGCAATTCTTTCATAAACTCTGGGCGAATGACGCGGTCCTCGCCACGCTCGCTGAAGGGCGGTGAGCGAGCCCCTAAACCATCGATTCTTCCCGGTTTGTTACAAATTGTCCTCAAACTGCGTGAAAACAGGCAGTCTGCGCAACGAAACTGCCGTTGACCGTCTTTGGTAATTGGATACAATCGGCTGAGTTGAGGGTTGGCACGAATAGGGAAGCCCTTGTAACCCGCTTTGATTTCGGAAGTTACCTCGGTGCCTCTTAGTAGTGTCAATGTTGGCTCATCAGTTTGGGACGGGGCAATTTCAGCCTCGCAATCGGAAGAAATAATGTTTGCCTGTGTTCGGCGCTCAAGCGTCAGGGATGGCGTCCGGCAAGCTGTCGGACGATGGGATGCTGCCGGGGTGCAGCTCATCGCTTTTCCACAAAACGGATTGTCCTCATGAAAACAGTGTTCACCACGGGCGAAGCCGCCAAAATCTGCAAGGTCAGTCAGCAGACGATTATTCGTTGCTTTGATTCTGGCCAACTTAAGGGATTTCGCGTCCCGGGCTCACGGTTCCGCCGGATTCCACGCGACGTTCTCTATAAGTTCATGAAAGAAAATGGGATCCCGACCGACGCTCTGGAAAGTGGCAAACGGAAGGCTTTGATCGTCGATGACGATCAGGAACTCGTTGAACTTATCACCGATGCGCTCCAGGCCGACGGGCGATTTGAAGTCCGAACCGCGAACAACGGGTTTGACGCTGGCATGATGGTCAAAGAGTATCATCCTGATATCATCGTGTTGGATGTTATGCTGCCCGACATCAATGGCAAGGAAGTCTGCCAGCGTGTTCGCAGCGATTCAGCTCTGGACGACGTTCGGATTATCTGCATCAGCGGGATGGTCGAACAGGACAAGATTCAGGAACTGAAGTCATCAGGGGCCAATCAGTTCATCCAGAAGCCGTTTGAAGTGGACTCGCTGATCGACAACATTTGCCGATTGCTGGACATTGAGCAGCTGCAGTCCTAAGTTGCTCAGTTCGAAACTTGAATTCAAACCTGCGGTCGCCTTTGGGCGACCGCTTTTCATTGGCGAGCGATTCAAAGTGCTCGGCACTCCGGGAGCAGGACGGGTGAGCAATTCCAGGGAAGAACTGATCGGTGAAAAACCGTTTCTTCATCGATTGCTGACTGCACAAGGTTCTGAATTGGGCTGGGACGTCTTGTCTCAGTTGGCTGTTGAGGCGTGGATTCGGCTTGGTGGAGCAACGGCCGCATTTTTGCTGAGTCCCGCCAGTGCCGAGGAATTACACATCGACTGCTGTCGCGCCGCTGAGGGGCAGGTGCCGAATTTCAGCAGGGTTTCGCTGGCTCAGCCGTTTGCGGTATTGCTCAACCAGGGCGACATCATCGAAGCCGTTGCCGAAACGGGACTGATCGGCGGCCTGCATGTGCAGGTTCTGCCATGGCCGGACCTGGCGGCGGCAATGATTGTTCAGTTCCCGGAAGTGATCGAACCTTCGCAGCATGCACTTCGGGCAACATTGATCGCCACTTGCCGTCAGCTGCTGTCCCGGGCCACAGACCGGGCGATCCTGCTTCCACGAGCCGATGTGCTTGAGGCGATGGCGGAGTTTGCGGCGGGTGCCGGGCACGAGATCAACAATCCACTGGGAAGTATCCTCGGACAGACTCAAATCCTGTTGAAAATTGAACCGTCGGCAGATCGCAGGCAAGCCTTCGAAACAATCGGTGCCCAGGCATGGCGGATCCGGGACATGATCGGCAACGCGATGTTATTTGCGCGCCCGCCGCAGCCGCAAAAGCAGTTGATCAATCTGGTTGATGTAGTGCAGCAGACACTTCAGCCGTTCGACAAGTCTGCGGCAGACGCGGGGGTCGAAATTCACTTTGCCACGACAGCCGATGAGATCGAGATTCTGGCTGATCACAGTCAGTTGAGTACCCTGATTTCACATCTGGTCCGCAACGCAATCGAAGCGATTCGCGGAGCGGATCGGGACGGGAGTGTGTCCGTGACGCTCCGGGACGATCTTCCCCAGATCGTGGAGTTGTCTGTAGTTGACAATGGCCCCGGCCTGCTTTCCGATGAAGTGCGGCGGCATTTGTTCAGCCCATTTTTCTCAGGACGTTCGGCTGGGCGCGGCTTGGGATTCGGCCTGTGTCTGGCATGGCAGGTCGTGCGAATGCATGGCGGGCTGATTTTACACGATACGCCTGCGGAAGGTGGGGCCGCATTTCACGTCGCGATTCCAAGGCGGGAGTGACTTATTGTAAGGACGGACACTTCTGCCCGTCGCGGACCGTGACGGGCAAGAGTGCCCAACCTACAGCTGGTAAATCGTTTTCTGCCGATCGCCCGATAACAGGAAACCCTTTGGCAGCCTTCCCAACTGCGAGCGTCCCGGGATCCTGTGGACTTCGCCCTTGACCCATGCTATCACTCACCGCGAATATCCTGGTCGCAGATGCAATCATTCCCCGTTTCTTCGAACATTCCAGATCGTTCCTGACTCGAAAGTCCTGAACCCATGGCCCAAGCCCGCCTTCAGGGTATTTTTACTCCAAATCTGATTCCTTACACAGCCGATGGCGGGATCAATGAACCAGAACTCCGGCGTTACGCCGACTGGCTGATCGATCGCGGCGTCCACGGACTGTATCCCAATGGCTCAACCGGGGAGTTCACGCGATTCACTCCGGAAGAACGCCGACGTATTGTGGCGATTCTGGCCGACCAGGTGCGCGGGCGTGTGCCGATTTTGGCCGGTGCCGCAGAAGCAAACGTCAGAGAGACGCTGGCCGCCTGCGAGTACTACGCATCGCTCGGAATTCGCGCTGTCGCCATCGTCGCACCGTTCTACTACAAGCTGAGCCCCGCCTCCGTGTACGCTTACTTCAAAGAGATCGGTCGCAACACACCGATTGACGTGACGCTGTACAACATTCCCATGTTTGCCAGCCCGATCGATGTGCCTACGATCCAGCGGCTGTCGGAAGAATGTGAGCGAATCGTTGCGATCAAGGATTCGTCCGGCGAAATTCCACACATGATCCGCATGATTCAGGCCGTGAAGCCCAACCGTCCGGATTTTGCGTTTCTGACAGGATGGGATGCGGCGTTAATGCCGATGCTGCTGATCGGTTGCGATGGCGGCACCAATGCGAGTTCCGGAGTCGTCCCGGAATTGACTCGCCGCCTTTATGATCTGACAACAAGCTATCAGATCGACGCCGCCCGCGCGGTGCAATACGACCTGGTGAAACTGTTTGACACCATGATCTATTCGGCCGAGTTTCCGGAAGGCTTTCGCGCTGCCGTTGGACTCCGTGGATTCAAGATGGGTCAGGGACGTCAGCCATTGTCCGACCAGCAGAAGACCGATATCGGGGCGCTCAGTCGTGAGTTGCAGTGCATGTTGTCCAATCACGGATTCACCGATCAGCCGGTTGGTGGCTGTCCGATCGGAACCGCCGACGGGATTGATGCAAACCCGGCCGAAGTCTCTGTCATCGTGCAGCAGGTCGTCGCCGAACTTCACCGCCGCGGCCTGATGTAATCGTAGGTCACCGTGCAAATCATCAAGGTCATCGACTCCCACACCGGCGGCGAACCGACACGAATTATCGTGGACGGTGGCCCGGATCTTGGTACCGGTTCGCTTCGCGAACGACTGTCCATCTTCCGCGAGCGATTCGATGACATCCGTTCGGCAGTCATCAACGAACCACGTGGTTCAGACGTGCTCGTCGGCGGATTGTTGTGTACACCAACCGATCCGACATGCGCGGCGGGCGTTATTTTCTTCAACAATACCGGCTATCTTCACATGTGTGGCCACGGCACGATTGGCCTGATGGTCACGCTGCAGTGGATGAAGCGCCTCGCGCCGGGAGCTCATCGCATCGAAACACCGGTGGGAATTGTCACTGCTACGCTACTGGATGATCAGCGTGTATCAGTGCAAAACGTGACTTCGTATCGCTGTCGCAAGGCCGTTACCGTTGACGTGCCAGGCCACGGTCCGGTGACCGGCGATATTGCCTGGGGCGGCAACTGGTTTTTTCTGGTCAGTGACCACGGGCAGGAACTCACGTTGGCACGTGCGAAAGAATTGACGGACTTCACGCAGCGGATTCGAGTAGCTCTGGAAAACAATGGAATCACCGGTGCGGACGACGGCGAGATCGATCACATCGAACTTTTCGGCCCGCCGATCAGTCCGGAAGCCCACAGCAGGAACTTTGTTCTCTGTCCCGGCGGTGCCTATGATCGATCGCCGTGCGGCACGGGAACGAGCGCCAAGCTGGCCTGCCTCGCAGCCGATGGAAAACTGCAGGCTGGTTCCGTCTGGCGTCAGGAAAGTATCGTCGGCAGTATTTTTGAAGGCAGTTGGCAGGCGGATGAGAAATCTGATCACAAAGATGCCATCATTCCCACCATCACAGGGTCGGCCTGGGTCACGGGGGAATCTTCTCTGATCCTGCAGTCGATTGATCCCTTTCGCACCGGAATTCGCTCCCAGTAGGCCGTTGAAAAAGGTGTCTGGAACTTTGGAGGCACCTCAGACATTAATCAAATCGGTGGAACCGGAGAGTTCCAGACACCTTTTTCAACACGCTGCCAGAGTACCACCCATGAACAGCAAGACACCTCATACAGTTATAGTCGGTGGTGGAGTCATAGGAGGTTTCTCCGCGTGGTATTTGCGGCAGACCGGGCGTGAGGTCACACTCATCGACAAAGGCCGTTTCGGCAAGGCATGTTCGCACGGCAATTGCGGTTACGTCAGCCCGAGTCATGTGATTCCGCTTGCCCATCCCGGTCAGATCAGCAGGGGCATCAAGGGAATGCTGAGTCGCGAGACGGCGCTGCGGATTGAACCGAAGCGACTACTGAGTCTTTGGCCGTGGCTGCTGAAGTTTGCCATGCGTTGTAATGAACGCGATATGATGCAGGCCGGTCTGGCCTGTCATCCGCTGTTGCAGTCCTCCGCCGCGCTGTATCGGGAACTGATTGAAACACACAACCTGCAGATCGAATGGCGAACGGATGGATTGCTGTTTGTCTATAAGGATCAACAGGGCTTTGATGACTACGCGAAGACGAATGAATGGCTGGAGAAGCATTTTCAGGTGTCTGCAGAACGTTTCGCTGGTTCCGCTCTGACAAATCTTGAACCCGCTCTTAAACCGAAACTGGCCGGCGCGTGGCTCTACAAGTGTGACGCGCAGTTGCGGCCGGATCGATTGATGTCCGAGCTGCGACGGCTGTTGGATACGAGTGGCGTCAAGGTCATCGAAAATTGCGAAATGAAGAGTCTGAAGAATTCAGGTGGTCGCGCGACTGCGGTGGAAACCAGTCAGGCTGAATTGGAAGCTGATGAAGTGCTGATCGCCACAGGTGCCTGGACGCCGCTTTTGAAAGAATCACTGGGCGTCAAGTTGCCGATTCAACCAGGCAAAGGCTATTCCATCACCATGCCACGACCGAAAATCTGCCCGAAGTATCCGATGATTCTGGAAGAATGTCATGTCGCCATTACGCCCTTTGAAACTGGCTATCGCGTTGGCAGCACAATGGAGTTTGCCGGGTACGATACGACGCTCAACCAGCATCGTCTCAACTATCTTCGCGCCGGAGCAGCCGAGTATCTGATCGAACCCACGGCTGAACCCGTTCAGGAAGAATGGTACGGATGGCGCCCAATGACCGCCGACGGAATTCCGTTCATCGACCGCTCACCGCGATACCAAAACGTTTGGGTCGCCGCCGGTCACAGCATGTTGGGAATCTCAATGGGCACCGGCACCGGCAAGCTCGTAGCGGAAATGATCAGCGGCCAAACGCCGCACATGGATCTGAACGCTTATCGAATTCAGCGATAAATAGACGGGTTTGATTTGACGAGTGTTCAGTTAGCATTGGCTATTCCTGCAACATTCCGCGTTCTTTCATTGAGCGGACCAGTTCACGTGCAATGGGCCCGGCGGCTTTGCTGCCTGAACCGCCGTGTTCCAGCACGACAACGACGACGTATTTCGGATTTTCGGCGGGCACATATCCGGTGAACCAGGCATGATCCGGTTTTCCTGGAGCTGTTTCGGCCGTGCCCGTCTTGCCAGCAATGGACACACCAGGCAGACGAACCGTTTTGAATCCCGTTCCGATCGGTTCGTCGATGGCAGCCAGCAATCCCGCGCGGATCGCATTGAGAGTTTCATCTTTGATTCCCGCAATGCGATGACGAGTGGCACGGAATGGCGAATGATCAATCTCGTTTACTCGTCGCGCGGTTCCGTCATCGCTCACGACATGCGGAGTCACGAGCCAGCCGTCATTCGCGACGAAAGCCAGCAGCCGCGCCATCTGAAGCGGCGTTACTGTCAGTCGCGACTGCCCGATGGCCAGGCCGAGGGCTTCTCGCTCGAAGCGGCGGTGTGCAGCCTCGGTGTCGGATCCGGAAGAGCCTCGACCAGTACCTGGAACCGAACCGGATTTTTCATAGGGCAGGTCGATGCCCGTGGCATGGCCAAACTGCAGCCGATCAGCCCAATTCGCCAATAGTTCAGTCCCCATATGTCGCGCGGCATCGAAGAAATAGACGTTGCAGGATTGAGCCATCGCGGTTCGCAGATTGACTTGTCCATGCGTTGCCCCGAAGAGACGAAAGATCATACAGCGATGTTCGTCCGGATTGTTGAGATATCCCTGGCAGACAAACGGCGCGTTTGGCGTGATCGTTCCGGACTCCAGGCCAGCAATCGCCGTGACAATCTTGAACGTGGAACCAGGCGGCAGTGCCATGCCGGTGAATCTGGGAACGAAAGGCCGCCTTGTATCGCCGTTGACTGCCAGCCACATCGCGGGCGACCCATCGACAAACATCGACAGATCAAACGTCGGCGCACTCGCGGCGGCCAGCAGTCGCCCGGAATCAGCTTCCATCACAATCACACATCCACCGACGGGGATCGGCTGGCTTTCAGCTGCCGTGTCTGTATCAGCTGGATTTTCGTCGTCGGACCGTGCGGTCGGCAGGAGTAGTCTGGGTGCGTCTCCCAGAGATTCCGCGAGCAGTTCTTCCGCCAACTGCTGCAGGCGTGAGTCCAGCGTCAGCGTCACATCCCGACCACTCACAGGCTGTCGCACAATCTCTGAAGAAATCACGCGCTGGCGTCGGTCACGAATCGTGCTCCGCATTCCCGCCATACCACGCAACTGATGTTCGTAGCTGCGTTCAACGCCCGAGCGACCGACTCGCCCCGAATTGGTCGCTGTGTCAGCATTCGACGCCTCGCCGACCATCAGATCCGATTCGCGAACATCTGTGCGGACACCGACCACATGGGCCGCGAGCGTATGCTCCGGGTATATGCGGCGGGTCGCATGTGCGATGCGAACCCCTGGAAACCGTTCCGGATGTTCGTTGATCGCAGCGGCAACCGGCAACGGGACGTCATCCAGAATGGAATGCCATCCTTCTTCTTCGCGGACGACGATCCGATTATTGTCGGCGCGAGTTGGCGGAGTCGTGAGCGCCGTGCGAATCGACTCCGCTATGGAAATCAGGAGACCGGAATCGTCTTCATCAGGATCCTCATCCACGACTGCCGTTTGCGTTCGTCGCCGATTGACGGAGTCGCTAACCCGCCGCACACGATCTTCGATCCCGCTGAACCGGGCCACCAGTTCAGGTTGCGAGAGGCCTGTCGCATTCGCCAGGGCATCGCGAATTGAATCTCGTTCGGCACGGATCTGGTCTTCTGTTTTGGCGACGAGTTGCCGATTGCGGCGTTCCTCACGGCTGAGTCGCTGGCGAACCTGAAGCAGAAGCCATTGAGGATCTGCCGAGTTCTGAATCCAGCGGTAATGAACTTCGACGCCATAGACGTCCATGTCGGATGCGAGCACGATGGAATCGGTGAGGATGCGTCCATCACGAGCCGGGATAAGTTCGTCTTCCGTCGTGGTGACTTGCAGCGTCGCGAGGTATTCTTCCGGGAGTCTCGTCTGAACCCAATACACACGGACCAAAATACCGATCACGGTCGCGATGAAAAACAGCCCGACTACATTCAGACGGAGCGGATTTCCCGTTGCGATCAATTCCGATGCCGCAGATCTTTCGGCATCAAATACAGTGTTCCGCAGCGAGTTGAACATGTCGCACGACAACCAGCGTCACAGGATTGGCCGCACACATTTACGAGGGCTGAGGCTCAGCATAAGACGTCTGCAGCACTTCAGGTGTTGGGAAACGATCGCGATTTCGAAACCGCTGCCACCAACTTGCTTTGTGTAAAAGTGGATCGTCCGCCGAAATCACTCGGTATTTGCCGCGACGGGTCACGAGTCGGACTTGATTGCCTGGCAGCACTTCGGCCACCATCCAGAATTTATCGACCACATAACTGTAGTCATCACCCAGACGCGACGGATAAATCGATCGAGCGCGGGGGCCGGGCGTTGGGCTTTGTTTGGGAAGTGTATAGACAACAAGATCGCCCGCCTGGAAAGGATGCGTTTGCAAGGCGAACACCTCAACTCAAAACGACAAAGAGGTAATACGTGACGGTGTGCGAGAAAAACTACGGTGAGTTACGGGGCTCCGCCTCTTCACCACGACTTCTGGCTGCTGATCAGACACCGGCTGACAGCCACACCAGGAACCTTATAGTTGCGGCCTGATTTAGGCCATCGATATCTTCTACTCTAAAGTACCTGTTGACACAACGGGAATTTCATGTACTTCATGTGAAGAGTCGGCAAACAGGAATGATCTTTAAGCTGAGCGGCTTCCTCAAGCCGCATCGCGAGATTGAGACAGTTGCTGAGCGGACATGTTGTGCCCTGTTTCGCTGGACTGCAGATCGCGGACAGTGAGCTGGTCAAGCAGGCTGCGAATGGACTTCTCCGCCTCGCGCCGATCGTTTTTCCAGCGTTCCTGAAGCGCGGCCAGCTCCTTCTGCAATGTTTCAATGACCTGCTGCTGGTCATCCACAACCGAACCTGAGACTCGAGCGGCCAGCTCTGCTTCGCGGGCGGCGAACCACTGCTCCAATTCCGCCCGGTCGTTTCGAAACTGCTGTTGCCGGTCGGCAACATCAATCGCCGTCAATTCCACCTTATCGCGTTCAACGGCGACCTGGCCCCGCAATCGCTCGAAGAATGACTGCACATCGCCACGCGCCTGTTCCAGCCGCGCGCGAGCGGCATCAGGCGACGACGCGTCCCGGACAAGGCTTGTTCGAGCTTCTTCAGTCACCAGCCGCTGTTCCAGAATTTCACTCTGCGTCTGATCGAGTTCCGCTCGCAGCCGATTGAGCCGCTGAGATCGTTCTTCCAGGCGCGCGACCAGATCGGCGAGCGATGCTTCCTGCTGGATGGTACGCCGCTGTCGACTTTCGATGTCGCGGAGCATGGCTTCGCGTTCTTCCTCGCTGCGTCGCTGCAAACGCTGGATTTCAGACATCGCCGCAGCCCGCGATCGATCGGCAATCCGTGTCTCGCGTTCGATCGAACTCTCGCGTTCCAGCAAAAGCTGACGAACATGTTCAAGCTGTCGAAATCGCAGCCGGTGCTGTTCCAGAAACCGCAGCCTTTCGCTGCGAAACAACTGCTGTTCACGGCGAAACTCGCGAAGTTCGACTTCCAGATCTTCTTTAGCCCGTGTCAGGTGTTCAAACTGAAATCGGTACCGACGCTGCAGGTTGGCCTGTTCCGTCAAAATGTTCTGACGCTTCTTTTCGATTTCCTCGCGGAGTCGCTGCTGTTCGACATCGACCTGCTGGCCAAATAATTCCCGCTGCTGCTGAAGATCTTCGGCCTGCTGCTGCAACTCCAGCACTTGTGCTTCATGGGCCTGCTGCCACTCGATTTTTTGACGATTGAGCAGTGTGATTTCCGTGGCCAGTTCCTCGCGGGCTTTCTCCGCAAGCCTGGCTCGTTCGGTTTTCAGTTCTTCGGCGATCGCAGACAGGCGGTCGGCATGTTCCTGGCGCTCGCGTTCCGCCTGAGTCCGCAGACGCTCACGTTCTGCATCCAGCATCAGGCGTTCCTGGCTGACTTTCATGCGTTCTTCGTCAAGTTCAGCGCGAACCGAGGCTTTCAGGATGACGCGTTCTTCGGCCAGGGCGCGTTGCGAAGTACGCAACTCGGCGGCCTGACGCTGCAGCAATTCCTCGTGCTGTGCGACTTTGCTGATCCGCTGTTCCAGGTCAGCCATCATCTCCCGCTGTTCGGTACGATCACGGGCAACCTGCGCTGCAAATTCCTGAGCCCGCTGTTCAAAAGCCCGGCGATCGGCTTCCAGTTGCTTTTGGTCTGAGACAAGTTCCGCCCGACGCTGCTGCAATTCAGAAAATCGCTGCTGGAGTGATTCGGCCGCAGCCGACGCCTGAAACAGAATTTTCAGAGCGTCGTTATCGCTGGTGGCAGCAACCTCAGTCGCGTCTTCAAAACGAACGGTTTCAGACGGCGGTGCTGGCGCGGAACTTCCTCCTGGCAATGCCGTTTGGCCGCGTGGCGGATCCGAGGTTATCGAATCGGGTGTAGAATTCTCCAGCATGTTCGGGACTCCTTTCCCAAACGATTCCCCGGGCAACGCCTGAAATGCCGATCAAATTCAACCGGAAACAAATCTCAGGTTGATCCGACATCCCTGTTGATCCGACGGGAAGTCATTTCGATGCCAACATCTTGTCGATTGCAGTCACAAAAGCCGACTTGGAGGCGGCACCAATCACTTTGTCAACGACCTCGCCATTCCTGTAGAACAATACAGCCGGGATGCTGTTAATCCCGAAGCTGGCAGCCGTGCTCTGATTTTCGTCGGTATTCAATTTGCCGACTTTAACGCGACCGTGGTAATCCTTAGCCAGTTCTTCGATTGTCGGACCCAGGCGGAGGCAGGGACCGCACCAGGAAGCCCAAAAATCCACCAGGACAAGCATTTCCGAGGACGACTCCAGTACTTCGGACTTGAAGTTCGCGTCTGTAAATGCCAGTACATTGTCAGCCATTGTCTATTACTCCTCGATGTTTCCATGTAGCCCGCCTTTGGGGGCGCAGCAAAATAGTCCGCCAGCGAAACTGATCGACGGGGTGCTTTCCAGATCACGCCATCTTCCTGTGAAACGGATTATTGGCCAACCTCGAAACACTGTCAACGAGTCCACGTTGGCCATTTGATATTCCGCAACTGGTGGAACTCCGGCACTTAGTGCCGATCCACCACCAACTCAGGCAAATGTCAGTCGCAGCTATGACAGTCTCTGTCGGGAGAAAGTTCGCATCCAGGAAACGAGACGCGCAATCCACCATCCACCGCCAGTAAGCTGTCCAGGCAGCGTTTGTTCAGTGCATCGTCATGCTGCAGGCGAGGTGACCTTTTCAACCGGCATGATCTTCATCGCGGGCTTTCGGAATCCGCCAAGCCGACTGAAGATTCCCAGGCGTCCGGTTGTGAGCAGGATCAACATTGCGGGGACCATGACCGGGCGAATGACAAAGGTGTCCAGCAGCACGCCGGCCGCCAGCGCCAGTCCCAGCTGATCCATTCCCACCAGACTTCCGGCCATCAGAGAACAAAACGTTCCAGCCATGATGATGCCGCAACTGGAGATGATGCTCCCGGTCCGCTCAAGGGCGACGGTGATTCCTTTGACAGGCCCGTGAATCTTCTGCTCTTCTTCAATCCGTGACATCAGAAAGATATTGTAGTCCTCGCCCACCGCGATCAGGATCGTGAACAGGAACATGGGGACCTTCCAATCGAGGCCGGCAAACTCTGCGGGATTGGCGGCCGTCAACCAGAACACCAGGTAAGTGAATCCCAGCGTCGCGAGATAGCTGTAAAAGACGGTGAACATCAGATAGAAGCAAACGCCCGGCCGTTTCAGCAGCAACACCAAAATAAAATAGACGCCCGCCAGCACCAGCATATCGATCCGGATCTGATCTGAATCGGTCACATCCTTCAGGTCGCTGATCTGAGGAATGGACCCCACAAAATACATGTTGGCATCTTTTAGTCCTTCGGGCAGATGATCGTGCAATCGGTCTCGGAGGTTGCGGAAATCACTGATACTGTTCCGTGAGAACGGATCATTCTTGAAGATCAAATCGATAGTCATGATTGAGCTGTTCGCGGAACTTACGAATCCCTCGCGAACATGCTTCTTGAAGACCGGGATTTCCGAAGGTCTCAGCCGCGGCATTTCTTTCTGTCCCTTTGGCGAAGACAGAGACCGCACCGCAAACAGTCCCAGGGTGTCTTTCTGCCGCACGAGATTGCTCGTAAATTGTTCGACGAGTTCTTTCGACTCGCCCTGAATTGGACTGAAGTCAACGCCTTTCACCTCCAGCAGGACTTTCAGCGGCGCAACTTCTCCGGCGGGAAAATGTCGTTGAGCCGCCTGAGCCCCGTACACGCTGGCGGCGGTATCGGGCAATTCGGACAGCAGACCGTAGCTCAGATTGCCAAAGAACAGGATACCCGCGATGACAAATGGAAGCATGAGCAGGATGCTGAGTGACCATGCCATCCACGCCCGACGTTCAATGACGCCACCAATCCACTTCCATCCCTGCGTCAGCAGATTGGCGCGCTGAATTCGCGAAGTCAGATCGGTACTGGACAGAAAGCCGGTGTCGTTTCGTGATGTCGGTCGAGGTGCGTTGGGCCAGAATGCAAAGCGACCGGTCAAGCGGAGGATGGCTGGAGTCAGCGTCAGTGCCGCACACAGACAAACCGTCAGACCGAATGAAATGGCGATCCCGGCTTCGCGGAATTTTCCAAATTCCGCAAAGATCATCATCCCAATACCGCACACGACGGTGCCGGCGCTCGCGGTGAGCGCCGCCCCGACGCGTTCAAGCGTCCCGGAGACTGCATCTTCAATCGTGAGTCCGCCGTCCAGTTCTTCGCGATAGCGTGCTATCAGAAACAGACAGTAATCGACGCCCGCCCCATAGACCAGAACCGTGACATATGTTTCGATCCCGTTGAACATTGTGATCCAGCCGGCCTGCGCCATGAGGATCAGCAACTTCATCGAAATAATCGTCGAGACAGCGACTGTAATCAGCGGGATCATGGCGAGCGCCGGCGCGCGATAGATCACAATCAACAGGCCAACCACAAGAATGACTGTCCATTTCTCCGTCGATTTGGCGCTGTTTTTTGATTCCTGAATCATGTCCCGGCCAAACGTCGCCGTCCCGCTGAGTGCGATTTCCAGTCCGGCGGGCAGCGACGGTTCCGCCTGTCCCGCTGGAGTATGTTTCAGGCGATTGACGAAAGATTCGACGCTATCGACAAGTTTCGAATTGGATTGGTCAAGGAACTCCGTTCGGAGCCACAGCACAATCGAAGTCGCCTGTTTGTCATCGCTGATGAACATGTCTCCGATGCGTTTGTCCTCAAACCATTGCATGGACTGGACGATGCGTTTTTTCTTTGCCGCGACCCTGGGATTACCGGTGACGGTATCTGGATCACCCGGAGTCTCTGCCTGCTCTTCTTTTCCCTCGTCTCCCTCTTTCGGCAGCTCTGCCAGCCGATGCAATTCCGGAATGACGAACTTTGAAAGGAATTCGTAGTCTTCCGGAAGCAAACCTTCTGCGCTTTCCCGCCGCGCAACCAAAACCAGGCTGCTGGCATGTGAATCGTCAGGAAACGCTTCCTTGAATTTGGCTTCCGCCATCCGGCTTGGCGAATCTTCGGGAAGGAACGCGAATTCGCCGTTCTGAGCCACCGCACTCAAATCGGGGGCCGCCCAGATACAAACTGACAGCAGTGCTGCCCAACCAAGCAGAATCAGCACTGCTTTGTGGGCGGCAAGTTCTCCGAGACTTTTGAACAGCATGGATCGGCCTGAAAAGCAGTGCAAAGTTGAGTAACCGCCCAGGATGTTGCTCCTGGGTTCGAGACCGCGAATCCATCGCCCATCACACCCAAGAGCAGGCGATCGCTCCCCGCAAACCGCGCCTGGCTCAGTCGCTGAGTCGGAAAAATACCGGTTTCCGATGTTAAATTCAATTACAAGGTGGTGATACGCGGCTTCAATTTCACGCGCCGTCCTCGTTCTGGTCAGATTGCGTAGCTCTGGCACTTTCGCAATGTGGGGAAGAATTTAGCGAGTATGTCCGCTGCATGGCTGGGATCGACTCTGTGTTCCCTTCAATCCCTTTCGCAGACTGCTAAGATTTCGCTTTCTGAAGTGCCCATACCAAAGAATTTTGAAAGCCCATGACCATGGCGACGTATTTTCCAGAAGTCGATAAAATTCAGTTCGAAGGTCCGCAATCGAAGAATCCGCTCGCGTTTCGACACTACGACGCCGGGGAAATGGTCGAGGGCCGGACGATGAACGAATGGCTTCGATTCGCCGTGTGCTACTGGCATACCTTTCGAGGCACCGGCTCCGATCCCTTCGGCGCGCCAACTTTAAATCGCCCATGGGATGATGGCACGGATTCTCTGGACAACGCTCTCCGCCGCGTCGATGTGGCGTTTGAGTTCATGACGAAGCTGGGTGTGCCCTACTACTGCTTTCATGATCGCGACGTGGCTCCGGAAGGCGTGACGCTTCGCGAGAGTCACGCCAACTTTGATGCTGTCGCTCGAAAGCTGAAGGAAGCTCAGAAAAACAGTGGAATCAAATTGCTATGGGGCACGGCCAATCTGTTTTCCAATCCCCGCTTTATGCACGGAGCTGCGACCAGCCCGAACGCCGACGTCTTTGCCTACGCGGCAGGTCAGGTCAGAAAAGCCATCGAAGTCACCTACGAACTGGGCGGCGAAAACTATGTGTTCTGGGGCGGACGCGAAGGCTACATGTGCTCGTACAACACCGACATGAAACGTGAACTCGATCACCTCGCGAGATTCATGCACATGGCCAACGACTACGCTCGTTCAATCGGCTTCAAGGGCCAGTTTCTGTTTGAGCCCAAACCGAAAGAGCCGACAAAGCATCAGTATGACTTTGACGCAGCGGCGTGTTTGAACTTCATTCGGCAGTACGGACTGCTGGAAGTAGTGAAGCTCAACATCGAAACCAACCACGCCACACTGGCTGGCCACTCGATGATGCACGAACTGGAGTACGCTTCGATTCAGGGAGCCCTCGGAAGCATCGACGCCAATACGGGCGACCTGTTACTGGGATGGGACACCGATCAGTTTCCAACGGATATTTACCTGACGACACAGGTCATGCTGGTGATCATGAAGCAGGGTGGCATCAGTCCGGGCGGAACAAATTTTGACGCCAAGGTTCGCCGCGAGAGTATTGATCCGATTGACCTGTTTCACGCCCACATTGGGGGCATGGACGCGTTTGCCCGCGGCCTGAAGATCGCGGCGGCGATCAGAGCGGAAAGCGTTCTGACAGACTTCGTCAAGGAACGCTACAGCAGCTACGACAAGGGCGTCGGTCGCAAGATCGAAAATGGCACAACCGACTTCGCGGAACTGGAATCTTACATTATCGAGAAGGGCGAGGCGGCGGCGAACACAAGTGGCCGGCAGGAAATGCTCGAGAATTTGATCAATCGCTACATCTGAATTCCCGCTGGGCTAGCGTTCTATCACGACCTGATTTACGGGTAGTGGACGAGGCAACGAGTCCCATGGAGCCGACGATTGGTCCTTGTTCCGAGGCTCCAGCCTCGGAACACACTGCCCCCGAGGCTCCAGCCTCGCGAGATTGTCGCTGGAGGCAGGAGCCTCCAGTGCAGTGCGTTCCAGGGCTGGAGCCCTGGAACGAGAATAGAGATTTTTCAACGCAGAAGCCCGGCTTTTCGAAAAAGCCGGGCTTCTTTTAGTGAGTCGTACCGGCTGTCTTAATCTTTGCCGAGTTCCGCTTCAATGACTTCAACGACCTCTTTTGCATCCGGCTTCGTCTTCGTCAGGAATCGTCCCGCGACTTTGCCGTCCTTGCCGATCACGAATTTCTCAAAATTCCATTTCACGTCGGCCTTGCTCTCGGAATGTTCCTTCAGGAACTTGTACAGCGGTGTCTCTTCATCGCCGTTGACGTCCACTTTGCTGAACATCGGGAAGCTGACGTCGTACTTGGTAGTACAGAACTCTTTGATGTCCTTTTCTGTTCCCGGTTCCTGTCCACCAAACTGATTGCAGGGCACGCCCACGACGACGAGTCCCTTATCACTGTATTTCTTATGCAATGCCTGCAACTGTTCGTATTGAGGCGTCGCGCCGCATCTGCTGGCGACATTTACGACCAGCAGCACTTTTCCTTTGTACTCGGAAAGATTCACTTCCTCGCCTTCAATGTTCTTCAACTTGAAGTCATATACTGAATCAGCGGCCATCAAAGTTGTTCCCGTAAGACAGACCAGTCCAAGTGCCAGAGATTGCCAGAATTTCGTCATCAATTTTCCCCTCGGTGAAAACTTGCCAGGACAACACGCAACCGAAACACTACGCACATCCGCGTATCGCGCTGGCTGGATTCGGTGCTGCTACACATGCCACACATCGCGCCTATTGTTACTCCCAAAGATAAATAGGCAAGTGCCGGATGTCTCGCTTGCGGCTAAGATTGGACGGACGGCACGGTTTTGAACCCTCCCAAACGCGCCGTCAGGGGGATTCGTGAGGAGTTTACATCGAACCATGTCAAATCGCTGGGACCAGACGCGAGCGTCGATGGCTCGTCGATTTTTCGTGGCCACTGTCCTGCAAGCCTGCGCGGTCCTGTTTCTGGGAGTGACTCTGGGAATACTTTTCGGTCGTCCCCTGCCGACGGAATCCCTGCGTTTGCCTGCCGCATTTCAATTTGGCACGCTGTTTCTGGCGATCGGAAGTTGGTGCCTGCATGATGCTCACATCAATGTCCGCCTTGAACGGCAGCCTCGTTTTCGACGATCGCTGCTGTTGGCGGTGGGATTTGCCGTGCTTTTCGTTTCGGTCCAGTCGTACGGGCTGTGGGCTCTGATCAAGTCGATCTCTCCGCGGCTGGAAATGCAGACCAGTGTTCACGGCATGGTCATCATGTTTGCGGCGCTCCACGCCATGCATTTTGTCGTGGCGCAGTCCGTGCTGCTGTGGGTCACGCTCTCAGCGTTCGCAGATCGCTACGACCACGAATACTACTGGGGTGTGACGTTTGCGGGCTGGTGCTGGCACGCATTGGGGATCGTTTGGATCGCAATCCTGTGCATCTTTGCGATTGCCGCCGTTTAGTCGGGCTGTTGATTTCGTGTGTTTTATTAACCCGAAGCGCCAGCGAGGCAAAAACTTCACGCGGAAGGACAGACGTAACTTGTTTGCCTCGCTGGCGCTTCGGGTTGGTATAAAAAACAACGGCCCGCCAGCGGGCAGTTGATAAAAAATACAGCAATTTGGCGATAGATCCTCAGGATTGAACGCCGGAACCGGCCTGCTAAGGCATCGAGCATTCAAATAAGTGTCGTAGTGGACTTCGCCAGAAGTCCTGCAAATGCATGGAATTCTGGCGAATCCCACTACAAGTAAAGACAGTTGCTTTCCGCTCGATGCTAAGCTGTCACGTTTTTCTCAATCCAGTCGCCGGTGGGCGATGGCTTGAGGCCACGTCACCAGGCACTGTCAGCGTATCAGGATTTGCGGCGGAATCTTCCACCACAGCCGGACGCGGTGCCGTTCTTGATGAAACCGACGTTCCTCCATGGTTGATTCTGGTTCAGCCACTGCGGCTCAAAAAGAGCTGATCCTTGTCATGGACTTTGGCTCGCAAACGGCCCAATTGATTGCGCGCCGCGTGCGGGATCAAAATGTTTTTTGCCAGGTTGTGCGGCATGATTTGTCCGTCGATCGCATCCGGGAACTCAATCCCAAAGGATTAATTCTTTCCGGCGGTCCGGCAAGCGTTTATGGCAAAGGTGCGCCGACAATTGATGCCAAGATCCTGGATTTGGACATCCCGATCCTCGGCATCTGTTACGGAATGCAGATTGCCTGCCATGTCCTCGGCGGAAAAATTCTGCCGGCGCATGCCCGTGAATTCGGTCGCGCTCCGATTACGCAAACCGCGAACAGTCCAGAAGCACATTCACTCTTTGACGGAATCCAAAAGACATTCAACGCCTGGATGAGTCACGGCGATCAGGTGGAAACGCTTGCCAGTGATTTCGAAGTGATGGCGTCCACGGCAACGTGCCCCAATGCGGCGGTCCGCCACAAGTCGCGCGCGATTTACGGACTGCAGTTTCACCCGGAGGTCACGCACACGCAGTTTGGCAGTCATCTGCTGGCCAATTTTGTCGTCAGAATCTGTCGCTGCGAATGTAACTGGCGGATCAGTTCACTCATCGAACAGCAAAAGGAACGCATTCGACGACTGGTCGGAACAGACCGCGTGATCTGCGGACTGTCCGGCGGCGTGGATTCGTCGGTGGTCGCAGCGCTGATTGCGGGAGCGATCGGCGATCAACTGTCCTGCATTTTTGTCGATAACGGCATGCTGCGAAAAGACGAACGCCAGCAGGTCGAAGAACAATTCTCGAAGCACTTCAAAACGGATCTGCACGTCGTCGATGCTTCGGCGCGTTTTCTCGGCGAACTCGCTGGCGTCACTGAACCACAGCAGAAACGGAAAATTATCGGCAAGGTCTTTATTGATGTGTTCCGTGACGAAGCCAAATCCATCCCGAACGCAAAGTATCTGGCTCAGGGCACGCTGTATCCGGACGTGATTGAATCCGGAGCGAACCCGGACGGCCCGGCGGCAACGATCAAGTCGCATCACAACGTCGGCGGACTTCCGGCCGAACTGGGTTTCGAACTGATCGAACCGCTGCGTGATCTGTTCAAGGACGAAGTGCGTCGTATGGGACTGGAGCTGGGTTTGCCTGACGTCATGGTCTGGCGGCATCCGTTTCCCGGTCCTGGCCTTGCCGTCCGCTGTCTGGGGGAAGTGACGGAAGAACGCTTGCGTATCATTCGCGAAGCAGACGCCATTCTGATCGAAGAACTGCATTTAGCGGGAATCTACCGTGAAATGCAGCAGGCGTTCGTCGTGTTACTGCCGGTGCAATCGGTGGGAGTGATGGGCGACGATCGCACTTATGATAACGTCGCCGCCATTCGGGCTGTTCAATCTGAAGACTTTATGACGGCGGACTGGTACCAGTTTCCGTATGACATCCTCGCGAAGATCTCGACGCGGATTATCAACTCGGTCCGAGGAATCAATCGCGTGGTGTATGACGTAAGTTCTAAGCCACCAGCCACGATCGAGTGGGAATAAAGAGTCGGCCAATGAAGACAATCATTCTCATGCGGCACGCAAAGGCGGAGCAGGATTCGGAGAAGTCTGATTTCGAGCGGGAGTTGACTGACGATGGAATCCGCGTCGCAAGGGAAACGGGGACAGCGCTACTGGACATCGGTTTGAGCATCGACCGCATCATCGCGTCGTCTTCGACTCGCACACGCCAGACCGCCAATCTTGTGGCCGAAGTAATGCAGTCTGCTCCGAAGCGGCAGGATCTGGACGAATTGTATCTGGCCCCGCCGAAGCAGATCAAAGACGCTCTCCGGGGACAGGAAACGAATGACGAGTCGTCGGTGCTGATTGTCGGCCACAATCCGGGAATCGCATCGGTGATCTGTCGCTGGGCGGACGAAAGTTTGGCTGTGTCCCCGGGTACGGTTGCTGTTTTTGAATCTTCCGCCGATACTTGGGACAATGTCCGGCGGAAAGCCGGTCATGCTCCCGCGCTGGTCTTCCTGTTGCGGGATGGCAAGGTGGTCTGGCGACGTGACTCAACAACTAGTGAACCGAAATGACCTGATTTGTCATGACACCCAACGCTTCAGCCCCTGCCGATCCTGACGACGAACTTGTCGCCCTGATCGCGCTCTCGCTGGCGTCCGGTATCGGTCCAAAACTTCAGGCGGCACTGCTGGGAAAATTTGGTACCGCC
This sequence comes from Planctomycetales bacterium, assembly GCA_038214195.1. Classification (GTDB taxonomy): domain Bacteria; phylum Planctomycetota; class Planctomycetia; order Planctomycetales; family Planctomycetaceae; genus SXXK01. Next base: position 4,756 of record JBBQSE010000059.1, on the reverse strand, counting down.
GGCAACGTGCTGTCGCAGTCGGCGGAGACTCTGCTGACAGTGGACGGCATCGGTCCCAAAACCGCAATGTCGATCATCCGACCAGATCTGCTTGATGAGGCCCGGGGCGTGCTGCGGGAATGCCGCCACCTGAATGTCGATGTGCTGAATCAGTTGCATCCGGAATACCCTCAGCGACTGCGAGAAATCTGCGATTCGCCAACCGTGCTCTATCGCAGGGGCGTGCTGCTGCCGCAGGATGAACTGGCAATCGGTATCGTCGGATCGCGCCGCTGTACGGCCTATGGTCGTCGCCATTCCGAACGCCTTGCCGCCGCGCTCTCCAGGGCGGGCTTTACGATCGTAAGCGGACTGGCGCGGGGCATTGATGTAGCGGCGCATCGCGGAGCACTGCAGGCAGGCGGCCGCACGTTGGCAATTCTGGCCAGTGGTGTAAAGGAGATCTATCCGCCCGAACACAAAGATCTGGCCGAAGAAATCACGCAGCAGGGCGCGCTGCTGAGCGAAATGCCGCTGGATCAACGCCCACTGCCGGGATTGTTTCCTCAGCGCAATCGCATCATTAGCGGAATTTGTCTGGGAGTCATCGTTGTTGAGGCGACCCGCAACTCGGGCGCTCTCTACACGGCGCGGCATGCTCTGGAACAGGGGCGAGAAGTCTTTGCGATGCCAGGGCCGGTGGACAGTTTGGCCAGCGAAGGCTGTCACGATCTGATTCGCGACGGCGTGACTTTGGTGCGACATGTGGACGATGTGCTGAGTGAACTTGGGCCACTGCCGATGCCTTCAGTGCAGTCACGGGATGTCACGATCCATTCGCCGCGGGAACTGACGCTGAATCCGCAGGAGTCCGAAGTGCTGAATCATATCAGTTCTCAGCCCATCGCCATCGATGAAGTGCTGCGCGCCTGTTCGATGGCCTCGTCGCGGGTGCTGGCGACGCTGACGGTCCTTGAAATGCGACGCCTTGTGCGACGCCTGCCGGGGAATTCGTTCGTTCGTCATGATTAGCCCACTCTTGAATGCAACCGGCAATTTCTGCCGGTTCGCCCGTTTCGGCAGCCGATTGGCAGGTCTATTCGGATGGCGTCAGAAAGATTCAAACCAGAACTTTCTTGCAACCGACTCTTAGGGCAGAGTTTACGACTTGCGACCAGTGTACCCACTTGAAATTCGCGAACTCTGCGGTCGGCGCACGGAGACAGCGCCGGGTGAAGGTCTGCTGAACCGCTCATCACGGAAGAGCAATTCCCGACATTCTTCTGATGAGTCAGGTTGTTTCCGTGATCAAATTCGCCCACCCAATCTTGCGCGCATGCCTCGTTGCCCGCTCAATCCTGGTGGCCTTTCTGTGCATGTGTTCGCTCGCACCTGCGCAGGAAGACTTACAGTTGTCGATTCCACCGATGGAGTCGGCAGAATCGATGATCATCGACAGCCCTTCGCTGCCCACTTCGCTGCCGCCCGGCTACTGGATTGTAAGTTCACACGCCTCACCGCAATACTTTGACGAATCCGCTCCCGTTTTTTGTCCCCGTGTCACGCGCTACGATGAATGCGCGGGGTTTCGCCAAAGCAGCATGCAGGAGTTGACGCAGGCGATTCTTCCCGGTATTCCGGTCAGCGTCTTTTGTCATGGCAGCTTTGTCAGCTGGGAGGACGTGCTGGTGGAATCACGTGAGACCTGGAAGTGGGTCCATCAGGCCAGTCCCGATCAGCCGGTACAGATGATCTATTTTTCCTGGCCCAGTGATCGACCGATTATTATTCCCATCATTCAACTGGATGTTGCTCGACTTGGACGCCGCGCCGGGCGGAATGGATTTTACATGGCGAATCTCGTTCAGCAACTTCCGTCAGAATGTCCGGTCTGCCTCGTGGGCCACAGTCATGGCACGCGTGTCGTTACGTCCGCACTGCATCTGATGGGCGGCGGCGCTGTTGAAGACTACGTGCTGACACCCGGTCCCTGCCCCCATCACCGACTGCGAGCCGTCTTTGCCGCGTCGGCCATTGACCACGACTGGATGAATCCGGGAGAACGCTACGATCGTGCCCTGTGTTCCGTCGAATGTTTGCTCAATCTGAGGAACAAGTGCGATCCCGCGCTGCTCATTTACCCCCTTCGCCGCCCGTTTGCCGGCGGCGCGCTCGGGGCCATGGGCTTCACTCGACGCGATCGAAGGGATCTGGGGGCTGTCAGCCAAAAGATTCAGACCCTCGATCTGACTTCGGAAATCGGTCATGGCCACTACTGGCCAAATTACTTCCAGCGCCCGTGGCTCGCGCGAGCCATTCGAAATTACCTGTTCTTTTGAGTCGATGCACGGAAGTTGACCTATGAACAATCCATCGCAACAGGAATCGCGGTTTGAAGACGCTCTTCTCGCACACGATCAGTTGGTCGCGCATACTGGAATCGACCTGTGGCTTGGAGCGGAGCCCACTTTTGCCGACCGCTTTTCGTCAGACCTGCAATGGCAAACAACAGCGCTCGGTATCGAGAAAGAGGAAAAGGCTCGCCAATTTGTACGACAGATTGCCGCCGAAACTCCTGGCTGTGTAATCCTGAGAACTCTGGGAAGGCAGTATCCCGGCGAAAGTAAGCCTCGCTGGAATATCGGTATCTACTCGCGCCGCGACGGAGCACCGATCTGGTCCGGGCCAACCGATCCGATCGTCGGGCTGCGTGAACCAGCCTCGGAGCATCTGCCAGACACTGTCAGAATACTCAGATCACAGCTTGCCAGTGAATTGCAGGACTCCGGCTTTCACATTCATACGGAATTGCCGACCAATTCCTGGGGACTGCGGCTGCTCTTCGCACTGGACCCAAAGCACCTGCAGTTTGACTGGACGTCCGATCCACAGGTCACGCGGCCGCCAATTCAGTCACAGCCGGTTCCGCTGACAGGCACCGTCGATGAACTCGCGGCGAGAGGCGTGTTCCTGGTTGCTATCGGTTCCGCAGTCTCCCAGTTTGTGGAAGACCGCCATGCGATCCAACTGGAACTGCCGGACTTCGGCCGCACCGACGTTTGGCAGAAGTTCCTGGATGCACTCAGTCGAGCTTCAGCCAGGACAAGCCTAAAATCTCTGGTGCTGACAGGATTCCCGCCGCCGGTGGATGACGAAGTTGCCTGGACGACTGTCACGCCAGACCCTGGCGTCATCGAAGTGAACATGGCTCCGTGTCCCAACGTCTCGACATTTTACGCAGCGCAGCAACAATTGCATCGAGCCGCGAAAGCTATTGGGCTGTCATCCTTTAAGTTGCTGTTCAACGGTGAAATGGTCGATTCTGGCGGTGGGCAACACCTTACGTTTGGAGGACCTGCTCCGGAAACCAGTCCGTTCTTTAAGTGTCCGCATCTGTTGCCCCGGCTCGTAGCCTACCTCAACAGACATCCCGTGCTATCGTATTGGTTCGCGGTGCGATCGGTTGGCAGTTGCGGTCAACAACCGCGGGCCGATGAAGTTTCACCGGAATCGCTCGACGGACTCGCAGTGGCGCTGGACCGATTGTTTCATGCAGAATCAACAACGTCGTACGACCTCTGGCATAGTCTCGCTCAATTCCTGTGCGATCGCTTTGGAAACACACATCGGTGTGAGGTCAATGTAGAAAAGCTATGGAACTCAAATTCGCCTGCTCGAGGTTGTTTAGGGCTGGTCGAACTGCGTGCGTTCCGCATGATGCGTTCGGCGGAGCACGCTGCTGCCGTGGCGGTCCTGATGCGGACTTTGATCGCCTGGTTGTCGATACGTCGCGAAGCGATCGATCTCATTGAATGGGGATCACAGCTGCACGATCGCTTTGCGTTGCCGTATTATCTCCTGCGCGATCTCGATGCTGTCATTTCCGACCTCAAAGGCGACGGATTTGGTCTGGACGAGACGATCGTGTCTCAGCTCGCAGATGATTCGCATGTGGAGATCGGCACTAGTGATCTTGGATCGGCCCGACTGACTTTACGCCAGGGGATCGAGTTTTGGCCGGTCGTTGGCAATCCTGACGGTACGGAGAGATCGTTTCGCATGATGGACTCCAGCACACTGCGTGTCGAAATCATGCTGGAACTGTCGGATGCCGACTCGCAGGACGCGGCAAATTGGCGGCTGAGTTTTCACGGTCTGGAAGTTCCCTGGGTCATCGAGAATGAAACATCGCGCACAGTGTTGTTGCGAGGCGTGCGATACAAAGCCTTCTATCCTCAAACAACCGTTTCTCCGCTGGTGGAAGTCATTGATCCGCTGGAATTCTGCGTGACCCACACCACAGACCATCGCTCCTGGCGCATTCAGCTTTTCAACTGGCAACCTGACGCCATGCCGTACGATGGATTACCTGGCGACTTTGAGGTCGCTCTGCAACGACGAAAAGAACGCTTACGCGTCAGTGAGATTGACGAGTTGCCCGCTGCGAAACTGATCCACCCTTCAGCAGTCTCAAAGTATTGCGTCGATCTTCGCCGCATAATCAGCAGCAGAGAGTTGTAGAACTCAATTCAGATGTAGGGTGGGACAAGCGGCAGCTCAGCCGCGCCGGCCCACCAATGTTTGCGTTTTCACCTTGGTAGGCCGTTGTCCCGCGCCACGGTGCAGTTGCCGTGTGGTCACCGGCGCTCAATGTTGCCGGAATACCCAGATCGGGAAGCTTGGTTCCTGCCGTCCTTCAGTATTGACTCAGTTGTGACGCATACTTGGTAACTGTAGAACATGCGCAGTTCCTGTCATGGCCTGAGTGTGCTGCTTT
>JBBQSE010000058.1:0-24883 GCA_038214195.1 Planctomycetales bacterium | reverse complement strand
CGCGTTGCAGGCAACGGAACACATCCTGAAACAAGGGTCGCAGTTGGTCGGGATCGACGGGGTCGAGAATGGTGCGCATCTGCGAATCGCAGGGGACGCATTCGATGCCGTAGACCGTGCGAAAGTTGTCGCTCGGATCTTATCGCCGCTGGTCAAACGCGAGCAGCGACGGATCCTTCAGCGAGAACATCGCAAAGGCCGACAGCAGCGCGTCGGCCAGCGAAATATCCACCGGCACGGCCCGTGCATCAGGCAGACGCTGGCAACGTTCGCGGATCAGCTTGAACAATGCATCCGCACAAAGACCCTGTCGTACCTTCCTTGCCGAGCGATCCATACCGGGCAAATCCCTTTGCCTGAGAAGTAAACTGGGGAATCCAGGCAAGCATCATGGCCGCTCCGTTTACGAAACAGAAGATCAAAATCCCAACAAATTCCCGCAAAAAATTCACCACCGGGAATTGCTGGAGACATAGCACTATACGCATCCGTAAGAGGACTCGTTTGGCAGTCATCCTTCCCGTTCCTACTATGCAATGATCAGGTTCATGTCGCCGACAGCATCTCAAAAATATGGACCATGAAGTTTCCAGCCGCGTATTTCTTGTCCCACCACTTCGCTTGGATCGCGATCGGTCGCGAATGCGGGATCTTCTTTGATTTTCCATTCACTTTTCGTTCTTCTAAATCCACACCAAACATCAGGCCGCCACTCAGTCCCCGCATTCCGACTTCTTTCGCCATCCGTTCGTTGACAATGGCAATAAACCGTGGGTCTGAATCAACTGGAGGGCCGACTGGATCTTTTTGGATTTGGCTGCGGTCGGCAGGAACCTTCAATAACGCCACCATCGCGTGCGGTCTAACGATCGTTTGGCGGGACATCGCGATGTATTCAGAAGGGTTTCTAGTCTCAGGCAAACCGAACACCGCATGGTGTTCAACCGATTCGCCAGGTAAAGCACAAAACCGCTCTTCAACCGGAACCATCCCGGAACCAAGTAGCTTCGCTACCACGACGTCGCCGAGCTTGATGCAGGCAAAATCGTTACCTTGCTTTTCGCTTAATACATCAAGCGAAACCAATCGGTCGTTGGTAATGAAATTGGGAACGAATGTCCTATTTCCGTCTCCGCTCCCATGCCCAAGCGAAACGGAATCGCTCGTTAGACCATTCTGAATCGCCTTGCGTGATTCAATAATGCAGTGCGCCGCCGTGACTAGATAGAAATCTCCTTGGTGTTTGGCAAAAACTCCCGAAAAGACAGCCGCTTGCGGGTGAAGCGCCTTGTCTGGATCACGGAGAACATGAAAAACACCAACGCAGTGTTGACATGCAATCTCGAAAAGCAGCTTTAGCCTCGGGTCTTCAGGTTTCGCGGATTTGTCCACATTCATCGCCTCTTCGCCAACTGCCTCAACACCGTGTGCAAAACCCTTCCGTTTCGGTAATAAACGACCTCAACCGGCGTTTCAATCCGGCACATCGTCACGACGTGTGCGTGTTCGCGAATCAGCCGGTGGGGCAAATACAGCCGCAGCGTCCAGGCAATGTGGCATTGTGCATAGTGTTCTCGTCCATTTGTGGGCTGGCGTTAGCATTGAGCGTTGGTCCAATTCTCCACGGGAGGACTAATCGTGTAATCGACGATTGCGGCGTGGTTTTTGTTCTTCCGGGATCCATAGCAACAAGGAGGTCAGTACGCTCTTCACTTCATGTTTTTCAATATGATCAGAGAACTGCAACTGTGAAGTAACGTCTCCCATTTCTTTCACCAAGTCTTCGGTCATTTCCTCTTCTTGCACGGCGACCAGCGTAGACACGTCTTCTGGCTTCATTGTGATCAACACTGCGGCAATGTCACGGCTTTCGAGTTCATTGACCATTTGTTCTATGCTCGCGTTGCACAACCAAATATGCCCCTCCTGCTCCATTGTGGTTATGAGCAACATTCGCGCAGATTGGTCGCCAGCACTGATTCGCTCCATCTGATCGAACCTGGCTTCGTCTTTGGTGTCCGACGCAGCACCGATCAATTTGCTGATTGCTCGACGACTGATCATTGGGTCGAACGAGATCCCCAATTCCGTCGCAAACACTTTTTGCTTCTCTGTCGCTGGCGGGTCCGGCGACACGAACTGTCCAATCGGGATTCGTTGTTCAACAACCGCGTCCGGTGGGATCTTTTTCTCAATAAGGAGCTGACGAATTGTAGCAGCATCAACCGGCACCGTTTTTCGACCATCCGGGAGAATCACTCTGTAAGGTTTTGATTCTTGGGTCATAGGAAGGGACCTCGTTCTCACCTTGTGCCGTCTAAATTCAACCCTTCGCCAACTGCCGCAATACTGTGTGCAGAATCCCGCCGTTGCGGTAATAGACGACCTCAACCGGCGTATCAATTCGGCAGGTTGTCACGAAGTGGACCTGTTCGCCGTTGGGTTTGGTGGCGGTGACTTCGACGGCCTGGCGGGGGGCGAGTTTGTCATCGAGGCGAATGTCGAAGGTTTCGGTGCCGTCAAGTTCCAGGGATTCGCGACTTTCGCCTTCGCGGAATTGCAGCGGTAAGACGCCCATGCCGACGAGGTTCGAACGGTGAATGCGTTCAAAGCTGGTGGCGATGACGGCGCGGATGCCGAGCAGATAAGTTCCCTTGGCGGCCCAGTCGCGGGATGAACCGGTGCCGTATTCCGCTCCGGCGAGCACCACCAGCGGCGTGCCTTCTTCTTTGTACTTCATCGCGGCGTCGAAGATGGAGGTCTGTTCGCCGCTCGGGAAATGAATCGCCACGCTGCCTTCGGTGCCGGGGGCGATCAGGTTTTTTAGGCGAATGTTAGCGAACGTGCCGCGCGTCATCACGCGGTCGTTGCCTCGGCGAGCTCCGTAGCTGTTGAAGTCATTCGGCTTGACGCCGTTCTCCTGCAGATACTTGCCAGCCGGGCTGCTCGCCTTGATCGCTCCGGCGGGGCTGATATGGTCGGTGGTCGTGGAATCGCCCACGGACACCAGACAGCGGGCTCCGGCAATGCCTTCGATCGGCGATGGTTCAAGCGGCATATCGACGAAGAACGGCGGCTCCTGAACGTAGGTGCTGTTTTCGTCCCATTCATACAGGTCACTGTCGCTGCTTTCGATCTTCTGCCATTCTTCCGGACCAAGCGTGGCGTGGCCGTATTGTTCGACAAACATCTCTGGCGACATCGACGCGGCAATCGTGTCGGCGATTTCCTTCTGCGACGGCCACAGATCTTTCAGGAAGACATCCTTGCCCTTTTGATCCTGTCCCAGCGGCTGAGTCACCAGGTCGATATCGACGGTGCCTGCAATGGCGTATGCGACGACCAGCGGGGGACTCGCCAGGTAGTTTGCTTTCACCAGCGGGTTGACACGACCTTCGAAGTTGCGATTGCCCGACAGCACCGCCGCCGCGACCAGATCACCGGACGTCACAGCGTTGGCCACGGGATCCGGCAGAGGACCGCTGTTGCCGATGCAGGTTGTGCAGCCGTAGCCGACAGTCTGGAATCCCAGAGCATCCAGTGACTTGTCCAGGCCGGATTTCTCAAGGTACTCCGTAACGACACGGCTGCCAGGAGCGAGGCTGGTCTTGACCCACGGCTTTTGCTGCAGACCTCGTGCGACCGCGTTGCGAGCGACAAGTCCAGCGGCGACCATGACGCTCGGGTTGCTGGTATTCGTGCAACTGGTAATTGCCGCGATGACCACAGCACCGTCGGTGATGCTGGACGAACTTCCGTTGTCTTCGACCTTTACAGGAGCCGACGCGGCCACCTTGCCGAACGTGCCAGCCAGCGACTTCTTCCATTCGGGCAGCATATCCTTCAGCAGCACGCGGTCCTGAGGTCGCTTCGGTCCGGCCATCGATGGCACGACGTCGGCCAGATCCAGTTGCAGCGAACTGCTGAAACGTGGCTCCGGCGAACTGGCCGTGCGGAACAGACCCTGTTCCTTGTAGTAGCGTTCGACCAGATCGATGAGGTCTTTCGGTCGGCCCGTGCGTTCGAGGTATCGCAGCGTTTCGGCATCGACAGGGAAAAATCCCATCGTCGCTCCATATTCTGGTGCCATGTTGGCCAGAGTCGCCCGGTCGGCGAGGCTGAGTGCATCGATACCAGGACCGTAGAATTCCACAAACTTGCCAACGACCTTGTGGGCGCGCAGCATCTGAGTCACCGTCAGGACAAGGTCGGTCGCCGTCGAACCTTCCGGCAACTGTCCGGACAGTTTGAAACCGACGACTTCGGGAGTGAGCATGTAAATCGGCTGGCCAAGCATCACGGCTTCGGCTTCGATTCCACCCACGCCCCAGCCGACAACGCCGAGTCCGTTGATCATGGTGGTATGACTGTCGGTTCCGACAAGACTGTCCGGATACGCGACGCCGTTCGTCGTCATCACCACCGTGGCGAGGTACTCAAGATTTACCTGATGTACGATGCCGGTTGCTGGCGGGACAACGCGAAAATTGTTGAGAGCCTTCTGTCCCCAGCGAAGGAACTGATAGCGTTCCATGTTGCGTTCGAATTCGATTTCGACATTGTGCTTCAACGCGAATTTTGTGGCAAATTCGTCCACCTGCACACTGTGGTCAACAACAAGATCACACGGCACGAGCGGATTGATCTTCGTGGGGTCACCGCCCATGCGCACCATCGCGCTGCGAAGCGCGGCGAGATCGACGACAGCGGGCACGCCGGTGAAGTCCTGCAGAACGACCCGACCCGGCTTAAACGGCACTTCGACTTCAGCGGGCTTCGCGGCGTTCCAGTTGGCGAGATTGGTGACGTCATCAGCGGTGACGACGAAGTTATCGATGTTTCTCAGGCAGGCTTCCAGGAGAACTCGAATGGAATACGGGAGCGTTTCGATGTCGCCAATGCCGTCCTTGGTCAGTTTCGGCAGGCTGAAGTATTTCAGCTTTCCGCCAGCAGTCGAAAGAGTGGCTTCAGCACCGAACGGATTGGTATTGCTCATGAGTAGACTCAACGTTTTTCAATTTGAAGGTGAAGCAGACGCGGCACAGAATTTGTCACTGTGCCTGCGAGTATGGTGCAAATCATAACGAATTGGCTATCGCGGCGGATTGTAGACAAGTTGGTGCTTCCCGCAATTGCGAAGAAATCACGCAACTTGATGCGCCTTGTTCCGAGGCTCCAGCCTCGGAACACACTGCAATGGAGGCTCCAGCCTCCCGAATTTGAAAGCGGAGGCAGGAGCCTCCCGGCAGTGCGTTCCAGGGCTGGAGCCCTGGAACGAGGGTTCCTTAGCCTGGCTGCGATTCCGGATGGTTCTCAGGCAGCAGCCAGACCCAACTCTTGCCCAAACGCCCACCATAATTCCCGGCGGTGATTTTGATTAATCCATCGACTGCCGATGCCGCCTTGATGGATGCCTGAGTCGCCGCGCTGACGGTCGCCAGATCTCGACCGTTAATGATGATTTCCATGATGGACGTCACTCCGTCCGGAATCATCGATTCGACTCCGGGGTGCCCTTTCAGCGTGGGGCAGAAGGAATCATTTGTGCTGGCAAAGAGGAACTTGTAGCGACTGCCCGCCTTGGATCCGCTCGCGGCCACGCCGCCGGGAAATGGCGTTATGACTCCCGGCACTTGCTGACAGGCTTCGACGGCGCGTTCGGCGGCTTCGAGCGACGCTGCTTCCGAAGTCGCCATGAACCAGAGATTGCCGCCCATGACGCCATCGTGGTAACTGAATCGCCGATCGATGCAGAAGTCACCGCCCATTGTCGGCAACACCCACATGGAACGTCCAAAGCGGTCTTCGTTTTGTTCAAATCCATCGCCGAAGAAAGCAACCTTGCGGCCCAGGCGATAGTATGGCGCGGCATCGCTGAGCGAAAAGCACCGCGTCGTCGGGCACGTGAGTACATTCTGACTGACACGTTTCAGCAGGGCCTTTTCGAGAGCCTCGACTCGATGCTTCCAGAATCGCGGCACATGCAGTTGACAAATCGCGCCGGGGCGACCATCCGGTGTTTCAAAAGAAGCGTCGCCGCCGGGGCCGACGTAACGATCGAGCCCCGCTTCACAGTCGCACATGATCGTGGAAGATCCGTAGCCGGTCGCTGCATTGATCGCATGATCCAGCCACTTTCGATCGCGGGCGGTGATCAGGAATTCAACGTACAAACTGCGAAACGCTTCCGCGTAAGTATCTTCAACGACGGCGGTCATCTGTCACTCCACTGGTTCAGCTGTTACATGTCGGTCACAACGCGAGGATCGGTCGGCCGGCAGAAGTTTATCGGTTCCGCGTCAGAGCGTAATCCCGGCGAGGGCTTCCTCTCTTTTTCTCATCAGGAAGTCACACAAAGCGAGAACGCATGCCAAGTAATGCCGCGTCTCCGCGTACAAAACGCAAACACAAACCTCGCCGTTTCGTTCATGGACAGCTTTGAATTCCCCGCGTTGGCACCTTGTGACGGCAACCCATTCCGGCATAAAGGACCCGTCGTGGTTGACTTCGCAACCACGGTCTTCATACTCACCTGGCAACAGTTTTGTGTTTTCTCCTGGAGCCCTTCGATGGTGCGAAGTGTAAGCCCGATTCTCAGGCCCTTAATGGTCGCTGCCTGGCTGGTATTTGTGCTGATGCAGGCACGCGCTGACGGAATTCAGGACAATATTCCCGAAAATGTCCGCCGCATCCCGGAACTCGGCGTGCCTGTGCCCGAAGAACGGGCAAACGCGATGCGGGAAAAACTCGTGCGGCTCCAGGAAAAAATTGCTCAGATCAGGGACGGCAACGATGCGAAAGCGATAGCCCTGCTCCCGGATGTGATGATCTTTGAACGGGCTGTCCGGTGTGCTCTGGACTACAACGAATTCTTCGACGTCAATGAATTCGATAAGGCCGATGAACTGCTGCAGACCGGGATCCGACGAGCAGGCTGGATCATCGATGGACGCTCCGAGATGTGGCTTAATCAAAAGGGGCTGACGGTTCGAGGCTACATCAGCCGCATCGACAACACCGTGCAACCCTACGGTCTGGTGATTCCGCCAACGTATGCCATCGACAATAGCGTGCCGACTCGCTGCGATATCTGGTTTCACGGTCGCGGTGAGAAGTTAAGCGAAGTGAATTTCCTGTGGGATCGCATGCACAATCCGGGTGAATTCACTCCGGAGCACACGATTATGCTGCATCCGTACGGACGCTACTGCAACGCCTTCAAATTTGCTGGCGAAGTCGATGTGCTGGAAGCTCTGGAAGACGCGCAGCAGAAATACCGCATTGATGAAGACCGCATCAGCGTTCGAGGTTTCTCAATGGGCGGTGCGGCCTGCTGGCAATTCGCCACGCACTACTCCGACCGCTGGTTCGCCGCCAATCCCGGAGCCGGTTTTTCCGAGACCCCGCAGTTCCTGAAAGTGTTCCAGAACGAAGAACTCAAACCGACACCGTGGGAGCAGACACTGTGGAATCTCTATGACTGCGACGGGTGGGCGCTGAATCTGACCCATTGCCCGACCATTGCGTACAGCGGCGAGGTCGATAAGCAGAAACAGGCGGCGGATGTGATGGAGAAGTCTATGGGTGACTACGGCCTCCGACTTCGGCATGTTATCGGCAAGGGAATGGGGCACAAGTATGACGCAGAGTCAAAAGCGATGGTGGAGGAGTCAGTAAAATCGTTGGCGATTTCGGGCCGAGATAGAACGCCGCAAACCGTGACATTCCAGACATACACGCTCAAATATAACACATTGACCTGGGTCACGATCGACGCATTAGATCAACACTGGCGGCCGCCGGGTCAGATCTACGCGAGATTCTTCACGACTGAGGCCTTCTCTCAGGATGAAAGCATGGGTAATCAGTTCCCAGCGATGAGTGCCGTCCCAGGGATCGAAGTCCGCTGCAGGAACATCCGTGCATTTTCGCTGGAATTCCAAGCCGGACAAGTTCCCACTGGGCTTCCGACGCAGTATTCAGGCGGCTCAAGCGGGATCGCCGTCGCAATTCAGGGCGGGCCGACACCGGAAAGCAGTCGGCTCATACAGAAAGTCATGATTCCCGCGCCATTCTCTGACGGTTCAATGAAGGTTCATTTTAGCTGGAATGACTCCGAAAAATGGGTTGTCGAACCACTTCCGGCAGGCATTCACAAACGCCACAACCTCCAGGGTCCAATCGACGACGCGTTCATGGATTCTTTCATCTTCGTCCGTCCCACCGGCACAGCGGCCAATGAAGCCGTTGGCAACTGGGCGGATGCGGAATTGACGCGAGCTATCGAACACTGGCGGCGGCATTTTCGGGGCGACGCGCGAGTCGTCAACGATTTCGATGTGACCGACGAGATGATTCAGTCGGCCAATCTGATTCTGTGGGGCGATCCCAAGTCCAACAGCGTCATGGCAAAGATCGCCGACAAGTTGCCGATTCAGTGGACGGCGGACAAAATCACCGTCGGAGAAAAGTCATATGAATCGTCCAATCACGCTCCAATCCTGATTCATCCGAATCCGCTCAATCTCAACCGCTACGTAGTGCTCAACAGCAGTTTCACATTCCGAGACTACGCTTACCTCAACAACGCCCGCCAGGTTCCAATGCTCCCGGACTGGGCGATCATCGATCTCAACACACCACCCAACAGCGTCTGGCCCGGCAAAGTCGTCGCCGCTGATTTCTTTAACGAACAATGGCAACTCAAGTAGGCCGACCTGTCTCAGGTCGGCATCCAATGGCCGCAATTCTTGTCAGTCGCTCATCCCAACCAAAAAGTGTCACTCGTTCCAGGGCTCCAGCCCTGGAACGCACTGCCCCGGAGGCTCCTGCCTCCGTCCAGTGCGTTCCGAGGCTGGAGCCTCGGAACGAGATGAATTCACCTTTTATATCGAGCAAGAATACTCCTCTCCGTGAATCTCCCACACATCGAACCAACTGACACTGCTCCTCCCAAAGCCACGCTGCTCACATGGCTGCAGTTGATGCGGCTCCCCACCGTTTTTACCGCACTGTCGAATATCCTCTGCGGGTTCATGATCACCCACAGACTTCCTCCCGCCGAGTTGCTGAAGCAACGCGAACTCTGGCTGCTGCTGTGTTCGAGCGCAGGGCTGTATCTTGGCGGTATGGTTCTGAATGACGCCTTCGATGCGGCGCTCGATGCCATCGAACGCCCGGAACGTCCGATTCCCTCCGGACGCATTTCACGTCGGGCAGCCGCGATTTTTGGCGCGATCCTGATGTTGATTGGAATTGGCACCGCAGCCCTGGTCAGCCCCGGAAGTCTGTTGATTGCAGGCATGATTGTCCCTGCCGTGCTGCTCTACGACGGCTACCTGAAATCCACATTCGCTGCGCCGCTCGGCATGGGAACCTGCCGTTTCCTGAACCTGATGCTCGGCGCCAGTGCCGCCACCACGCTGACATCTGTCTGGCAGCCGACGCCAATGACGGTCGCGGCGGCGCTGGGAATCTACATTATCGGTGTCACGCTCTTTGCTCGTAACGAAGCTGGAAAGAGTAGTGCTGCGGGACTCCTCACCGGGGCTGTGATCATCGTCTGCGGTATCGGACTGGACGCATGGCTTGTGACGAGATCGGGCGAGAAGGACGCGATTTCCGGATGCCAGATGGCTTTGCTCATTCTGGGACTGAATATTCTGATGCGTTCAGCAATGGTCCTTGTCGATCCGCAGCCCGGTCGCGTTCAGCGGACAGTGGGATTGTTTCTATTGTGTATCATCATTCTGGATGCGCTGATGGTGTTTGGTTTAACCGGCGATCCGAAATCGGCCGTGCTGGTTGTGATGCTGATCGCGCCCGCTTCGCTGATCCGGCGAGTGGTTCCGATGAGTTAACCAATTCGTAAGAATTCGGAGTCACTCCGGCGTCGCTGCAGGCCCATCGCACAGCGGGACACTGGGGTTCGTATCACGCAGCAAATCCGTCAGCGTCGTGGCGCGGAAGGCGTCTTCCATTGATTGCAGCGCCCGGTCCATGCGGAAGTGCAAGGCGCACAATCGTGTACCGTGAGCCTTCAGATCGAGCGGGCAGGAATTGATGCGTTTGATCGGATCAACGGCGTTCACAACATCGAGAATCGTCAGCGTTTCCGGCGGTTGTGCCAGAGACACCCCACCGCCGATTCCACGCTGCAGATGGACAATGTTTTTTTCCTTCAGCCCCTGCAGTACCTTAGAAAGGTACGCTGGCGGTACTTGGGTGACTTTTGCGATCGCCGCTGTCGTCTGAGGAACCGGGGCTCGCATCGCCAGATGCACAACGGCCCGAAGTGCGTATTCAACAGTTTGAGAAAGCATGGCAGCCTGCGAAGAAACGAACTCTGCGTCTCACATGAGTCGTCCGAAGTATGGCTGCTCCGGTGAGTCGGTTGCAAGTCTGACGCATTGATCGATAATCTCCCACCGACAACGGTTCACAATTCTCCATCTCCAAACTCCTCAAATACGGAAACAGACACATGGCAGACGTACGAAAAGCCGCAGTGACACTCAAGGGAAATCCGGTCGATCTTGGGGGGGCGGCCCTGTCCGCTGGTGCGAAAGCTCCGGATTTTTCGCTTCAGAGCAACGCGATGGCTGAAATAACACTGGAAAGCAGCGCTGGCAAGACTCGAATTATTGCCACCGTCCCATCACTGGATACCGGCGTGTGTCATGCCGAGACGAAGCGGTTTAATGATGAGGCAGCGAAGTTGTCCAACGTCGAAATTCTGGTCGTTAGCATGGATCTGCCGTTCGGCCAGAAGCGTTGGTGCGGTGCGGAAGGCGTCGATAAAGTTCAAACTTTGAGCGCTCATCGTTGTACAAAGTTCGGCGAAGACTACGGCGTGCTGATTAAAGGTGGCCCGCTCGATCGCTGCCTGACCCGGGCCGTGTTTGTTGTCACTGCCGACGGCACCGTCAAGCACGCGGAGTACTGCAAGGAAATCACGGAACATCCAAATTACGACGCAGCTCTGGCGGCTGCGAAGTAGGACTTAGTATCGAGGTTTGTGATTGTCTTATCAGCCGAAACGCGCTAGCGTCCGGTTCTCTGAAAACCGTGAGCTAGCGCTCTGCGGCTGATTTTAGTCACGGGCATTTCATGACACCCAATTATCCGGCGCGGCGTGCGAAGCTCGTGCGAGAGTTGAAGAAGGCCGACGTTGACAGTCTGCTGATCAGCGGATTGGCGAACGTCCGCTATCTTACCGGCTTTACGGGAGATTCGTCGTGGCTGTTTCTAAGTCCAGCGGCGACGGTTCTGCTCAGCGACACGCGTTATGAGACGCAGCTTGCAAATGAATGTTCTGGACTGGATATCGAGATTCGGGACGCGGGCAGCACGATCAACGATTTGGCCGGAAAGATTGTCGATCGTGCAAAATCTAAGCGGGTCGGCTTTGAAGGGGACCACACGTCGGTCACGCAGCATGGTGAGTTGCAGAAGAAAATCGAGACGGCCGAACTTGTCGCAACCAGCGGCCTGGTTGAACGTCTGCGTGAAGTGAAGGACAAGTGGGAACTGGAACAGATCCGGGCCGCAATTGGGTACGCTCAGCGAGGACTTGGCGTCGTGCGAAGCTCACTGCATCGGGATCAGACCGAGACTGAAATTCGCTACCTGCTGGAAGCCGCGATGCGAAGTTTCGGAGCGGCGGGTACCGGGTTTGAACCGATCGTCGGGGTTGGCGCTACGGCGGCATTGCCTCATGCGCACGCGGGAGATCGCAAAGTCTCTGAACATCCCGTGCTGCTGATCGACTGGGGTGCCTCCACCAAATCGGGCTATCGAAGCGATCTGACGCGTGTCCTGATCACTGGCAAGCCTACAAAGCAAATGCAACTGGTCTACGAGACCGTCCTCGCGGCGCAGCAGGCCGCGATCAAAGCGATTCGGCCCGGTGCCAGGTGCGCTGACGTCGATAAGATCGCGCGAGACATCATCGGACGTGCCGGATTTGGCAAGTATTTCGGTCACGGACTGGGACATGGGTTCGGGCTGGAGATTCATGAGTCCGTCCGCATGAGCCCCATCTCGAAGCAGGAATTTGAACCGGGAATGGTTGTGACTGTCGAACCGGGGATTTACCTGCCGGGCAAATTCGGCGTCCGAATTGAGGACGATCTGCTGGTGACGACCGATGGAAACGAAGTTTTGTCGAATCTTGGACGGGAATTCGACGAGGCGATCGTCCCTTTCCTTGCATAAATTAACGCATTTCACGATCCTGTACCGGCTTTTGATCGATAGTAGCCGGACCGGTCAGAGTAAGTAGAGCCGGACTCGTGAGGGATTCGGGATGATGTCGCCGAATTCGTGAGAGTTCGGAGTGCTGTGGTTCGGACCAGAAGTTTCACAACTTCTGCTACTGATGGTATGTAAAGCCGTTGAAAAGAATTCAGTCGGGACGCATTCGATTCGTCCGGAGGCAATTTAGAAATGGCGAAAACCGTGGAAAACGAAGAAAAAGGCGACTCATTCGATCTCGATCGGATTCGAAAGTTGCTGCAGTTGATGGAAAAATTTGACGTCTCTGAAATTAACCTTCAGAACGATGATGAGTCCTGGAAGATCCGCCGCGGTCCGCGGGTCGCCTACGCGCAGCCCGGAAGTCCTCCGACCTTCGCAATGCCAATGGCTGCACAAGCCCCGGTCGCCGCTGCTCCGGCAACAGTTCCGGCAGCGGTAGCGGCACCCGCTGGCGTCACAATTAATGCGCCAACAGTCGGGACGTTTTATTCAGCCGCCAGCCCGGAAGACGCACCGTTTGTTTCGGTCGGGACGATCGTCAAGCCGGACACGGTCATTTGCATGATCGAAGCAATGAAAGTCTTCAACCAGATTCTGGCGGAGAAATCCGGTCGCATTGTTGAGATCCTTGTCGAGAACGGTGATGCCGTCGGTTTCGGACAACCGCTCTTCCGAATCGAACCTGCCTAAGGTCCAATGAAATCTCACTTGCTCTCATCCGGCGAGCGAGATCGATTGATGTGCATTTGTAGTCAAGTTTTCTGATCCGCTACGTGATGTCGTTCGCGGGGTCACGGCCTGAAGTTTCACAACGGTCAAAGCATGTTCCAAAGAATACTGGTTGCGAATCGCGGCGAAATTGCCCTTCGAATCATTCGCGCGTGCCGCGAACTTGGAATCGAAACGGTCGCTGTTTTCAGTGAAGCCGATCGCGGTGCCCATTACCTGCAGCTGGCTGATGAAGCGTGGTGCATCGGCCCCGCTCCGGCTTCCGACAGCTATCTGCTGATCAACCGCATCATCAGCGCTGCAGAAATTGGCAACGTGCAGGCGGTGCATCCAGGTTATGGGTTTCTCGCCGAAAACGCTCATTTTGCCGAAGTGTGCCGCAGCTGCAATATCGAATTCATCGGCCCACCTGTCCAGGCGATGCAGCAACTGGGCGACAAAGTCAGCGCGAGAGAAATTGCGCTGCGGGCGGGGGTGCCATGCGTTCCTGGCAGTGACGGACTTGTCACAGATGTTGATGATGCCGTTCGTATCGCCGACAAGATCGGCTATCCGATTCTCATCAAGGCCACAGCCGGCGGTGGCGGCAAAGGCATGCGGGTGGCGGGGAATGAGATTTCGCTGCGCGCGGGACTGCAGGCTGCTTCGGCGGAAGCGGAAAAAGCTTTCAAAAACGCGGGAGTTTACATCGAGAAATATGTCGAACGCCCCCGGCACGTCGAGGTCCAAATTCTGGCCGACAATCATGGCAACGTTGTCCATTTGTTCGAACGCGATTGTTCGATGCAGCGACGTCACCAGAAACTGATCGAGGAAAGTCCGGCTCCCAAATTGCCCGAGGAAGTGCGGCAAAAAATCTGCGAGTGCGCGGTGAATCTGGTTCGCGCATCCGGCTACACGAATGCGGGGACCGTTGAGTTCATTGTGGACAAGAGCTTCAACTTTTACTTCATTGAAGTCAACGCTCGAATTCAGGTAGAGCATCCAGTGACGGAACTCGTCACCGGCATTGACCTGATCAAACAGCAAATTCTTGTCGCCGCCGGAGAAAAGCTGCCGTTCACACAGGCCGATCTTCGCCACACGGGCTGTGCCATTGAACTCCGCGTCAACGCGGAAGACCCTGAGAACAACTTCCGCGGCAGTCCCGGAACCATCACAAAGCTGCGGCTGCCAGGCGGGCCGGGCGTGCGATTCGATTCGCACGTCTACGAAGGTTACACAATTAGCCCGTATTACGATTCGATGATTGGCAAGCTGATCGTTCATAAACCAACACGCGACGAAGCCATTCAGTGCATGCGCCGCTGTCTGCGGGAATTTGTCATCGAAGGCATCGCCACCACACTTCCGCTGGCCCGCCGCATGTTCAACCACGCGGACTTCGTTAACTTCAATATCGACACGACGTTTGTGGAACGAACGTTTTAAGCGGCTCCCTGGCCGTGATTCTGAGATGTCAGATTCGAAATTCCGGACCTTCCCCACTAGTCCCATTGGATTGAGTTCATGTCTCACGGTATCAAGCGCGTCGCCTTGTTATTTGCCGGCGGTCCCGCTCCAGGCGCCAACGCTGTTATTTCCACCTGTGCAATTTCATTTATTCGCCAGGGAATTGAGGTCGTTGGAATTCGCTACGGATATTCCAACTTGATTGACTATTCTCCAGAAGCGCCGCTTGTCGAGGGCGTGCATTACCGCAATCTGACGGAAGTCACTTTGCGTCGGACGCGCAGCAAGGAAGGCATCATCATCGGGACGGCTCGCGCCAATCCCGGCAAGCACATTACGGCTCCGGAACATCTGGATGATCCGGAGAAATCCGCTCCGATGAAGCGAGTCTACAATGGTTTACGTTCGATCGGGGTGGACGCTCTCGTTTCCATCGGAGGTGACGATACTCTCAAGACCGCAAACAAGTTAAAGATGTACCAGGATCGGTTGCCTGCAGATCACAAACGCATGCCAGTTGTGCACGTGCCAAAGACGATCGACAACGATTACATGGGAATTGACTTTACGTTCGGCTACTTCACGGCCGTTGAGACGCTGGGTACCGAGATTCGAAATCTTCATGCAGACGCCGAAGCGGCGCGAGCGTATTTCATCGTCGAAAGCATGGGGCGCAGCGCGGGTTGGCTGGCCTATGGCGCTGCAATCGCCGGCGAAGCGAATATGGTGCTGAGCGTCGAAGATATCAGCGGTGAATTGCTGTCGCCCGCATCGACGGCCAAACGCAAGGTCATGGACACCGACAAGGTGATCGCGAAGATCGTCCGGATGATGCGGCATCGGCAGGAGAAAGAGGGCAAAGAATACGGCGTCGTGGTGCTGGCGGAAGGTCTGGCTGAATATCTGTCCGACGAGATTCTGAAAGACATTCCGCGTGACGATCACGGTCATATTTCGGTCGCAAGTATCGATCTCGGCAAGATGTGTGCGAAGAAAGTTGCTGCGGAATTTCAGAGACAGACGGGACTTAAACGCAAGGTCACGGGTCTTCAGCTGGGCTACGAATGTCGTTGCGCACGTCCGCATGCCTTTGACGTGATGCTCGGTGCCCAACTGGGTGTCGGAGCCTACCGGGCTCTGTGCGAAGAACGGCATAACGGCGTCATGGTCTCAGTATCCGGTCAGCTCGATCTGCATTACGTGCCATTTGAAAAACTTGTGGACCCCAAAACACTGGTCACTGTGGTACGCTTCATTCCTCCCGGCGGCGATTTTCATAAGCTCTGCCGTTTTCTTGAGTCCAGCGCGCCTGAATAGTCCATGGCAACGGTCAAACCACTTCTTTGGCGTGAGCGCATGATGCATTTTGCAAAGCGAGTTCTGCTGATCTATCTGGTGGTAATTGCTGTGGTGTCATGGCTGCAAAGATCGTTAATGTTTCCGGCTGGCAGGACTGAGCCGCTGCTTGTTGCGGAGTATCCCGTCGCCACTGGGATTTTTTCCTCAGCGTCGGATGTGGCAATTGTCGCCGGAGATAAGCAAACTATCCGAGGCTGGATGCTGCAGTCCGAAAAGAAAAGCAGCGACCGTCTGGTGATTCTGTTTCACGGCAACGGCGGTGACCGCTCAAGACGCTGGGGATGGTATGAACTGCTGCGTTCGATCAACGTTGACGTGCTGGCGATGGACTATCGCGGCTACGCAGACTCAGATGGCAGTCCGTCTGAGAAAACGCTGACTCAGGACGCGACGGCGACGTGGAAGTACGCCACGCAAACTTTGGGCTATCCGCCAGGTCAGATCATTGTGCTCGGCGAATCCCTGGGAGGAGGCGTCGGCGTCAAACTTGCGTCCACGATTTGTCAACAGAGTGAAGTGCCAGCCGGACTGGTGCTGGTTTCGACTTTTTCGTCGATGCTCGACGCGGCATCGAATCGATTCTGGTGGCTGCCGGTGCGATTTGTGTTGCTCGACCGGTTTCGTTCTGACCTTGAAATCGAACATGTCACATGCCCCGTTCTTCAGTTTCACGGAACTGTTGACTCGATTATCCCGCTGCGTTTGGGACAGCGTCTGCATGAACTGACGCCGCCGCAGGCCAGTAACGGTATCGAAAAGAAACTAATCATTTTTAACGGGACAGACCATAACAATGTGCTGGATCGTCACGGTGGTGAAGTGCGTGACGCCGTTCGCGAATTCATCGAGCAGACCAGAACAGTTGTGGCAAAGAAATGATCTCAGTCGAAAGTTGAGGATTGCGATGCGATACATGTTGTTGCTCTGCACACTGGTCATCACAACTGCAGCTCGATCCGACGACAAGACGAACATCCTGCCGTTGATTGGGAAGCCCGACACGTTTCCCACGCTGGTCAATCCGAATTGTTCTCATTGCCGTGACGAAGCGACGCTGCGAGCGGGAGATTTGCGGGACGACGATCGAGTCCTGTGCTGGATTCGCGGCTATTCGAATGGCGGAGCGATCCCGCATCGTTTCTTTTTGAACAAGTGGCGGGTGATCAGCGACAGTTATGGCGTGTTTGTTTTCGACTCCGACGCCGGATACGTGCGAGGCTACGCGCCGTCGTACGAATTCAGTTTCCACGGCTGGCGAAACGGCGTGATGGTGATGCGGCGAACCGATGGGACTCTGTTTTCCTGTCTCACCGGAGAAGCGTTCGAGGGGCCTGGCAAAGGAAGTCGCCTGGAAACGGTCCCCACACTGCCCAGCGACTGGGGATATTGGCTCAAACACTATCCGGAGGCAGTCGCCTATAGGATGTTCGACAAGTATCAGCCCGTGCCGTTGGCGGCCGAAGCCAACGCAGATTCTGTCAGCACCCGAGGCCCGCTTGACGCGCGACTTCCGGCGAATGAAGAACTGCTTGGCGTCTGGACAGGAAAAACCGCGAAAGCGTATCCGTTGTCGGTACTCGCAAAGCAGAAGTTCATTGCCGATGAAATCGATGGTGAACCGATTGTTATTCTGTGGGAACCTGCCACAAAGTCTGCCGCAGCGTACAGGCCGATCGCGAATCAACCTCGCAAGTTTAAGGGGCCAAATCCCGACAACAGTGGTGTGTCTCCGAATGACGCAGGAATCCCGCTTCCAGTTGGTGCCGCTGAACTTCCGTCGCGTACGCTGACGCTGGAAAGAAGCGACGTGACTGCAGCGAATGGCGTCGCTTCCGAAGTCGTGATTGACAAAGAAAGCAACTCTCGCTGGGATGTCGCCGGACGCGCTGTCGAAGGCGAACTTAAGGACTGGACGCTGACGTGGATCGACAGCATGCAGGTCAAGTGGTTTGCGTGGTCGGCTGAATATCCTCGGACGCAGATCTATGGCCAGTCAAATGCGACCGCAGACTTTAAACCGACTGATCAGTCACATTTGGAAATCTCCGAGCCCCTCGGGAATCAGGACGTGACCGTCCGGCACTTCGCTATCCTCAAAGATTTTGACGCCGAGCGGCGGCAACTCACACTTCAGGTCGAGGGAGACCCGGAACCAACTGTTTGGTTTCTGGAACCCGGAGCGGAAGTATGGTATTCCGGCTGGTGGGGGCGGTTGGATCAGTTTACGAAGGGCGATCGTGTCTGGGTGTGGTTCAGCGGCAAGCGCAATCAGACCGAATCGATTTCGTTACTGGCCGACGAACTGAGTGAGCAGAACTTTTACGGACCCGGCAATATCGAATCCGTTTCTCCGGTCAACGCGGATCACTCGTCGGTCGTCGTGAAACTCTCACGCGGCGGCAAGCCGATGACCCGTTCAGTCGGGGTATCGAACGAGAATCTGTTGCAAAACAATGCGACATCGAGCGAAAACGCTGCCAGTAAAGTTGACGCCTGCTTTTTCCAATCCACTGGCGATGAAGCGAGACTCTTGTGGACTCCTGCAGTCTTCGAACAGCATCGCATGCGGCAAATGGCGGAATTGAATCAACGCTGGACTAACGACGGCCTGCCCGGGATCGTGGCATTTCAGCACGCGAACCGACGTCAGCTGGAGGTCATGCTCGACCACGAATCATTGTCCTGGGGCCGAACACTTCAACCGGGCGACCGTGTCACACTGGAATCGTCCTCCGAATTGCAGGCAACTTCGACGCCCGCGACCGTTCAACAACTGCGGCCATGGCGCGAACGGACTCAGTTACTGCTCGAACTCGAACAACCTCTGCCAGTTGGTTCGACGATTGATCGACGAATCTTCGTCAAACTGCAGGCAGCCCCAGCCAATGTGAATTTCAACGAGCCACCCGGTCTGGACCAACCACGTTCGGCAGCGCAACGAGTCGATTGGCTCATGTCCGGGATCTACTGCACGTGCGGAATGCACGACATGTGCTCCGGCCATTTTTACACACTCGCGGCCTGTGATTCCTTTGGTACAAATCCCTGTGGCCTCGCAAAGCGGACACGGGCAGATATTACAGAACGAGTCCAACAAGGCCAGACGGATCGTCGAATCCTGGAAGAACTGCTCCACGATCGAGGCCCCAACCTGCTGCGTCCCCACATGTCTCCTTAGACGTGGTTGCCGGTTCCGAAAACTGAAAACATCCCTGCGATCCGCAGAGCGTGTCGCTTGTCTGTCCCTGAGATTCCAGGAGAATCCACCATCACGCAGCCGTTGCTGTCTGCCGCACGCTGGCAAGAATCTGGATCAGTCGATTGACCTGTTCTCCGCCAAACAATGCCTCGGGGCCTTGTGGAGTCACGTCGGTAAACGGGGACTCGTACAGCTGAGCCGGATCAAGCAAGCCATGCTCCGCCAGATGATCGATGATCATGTTCAGGAACATGAGCCAGGTCCGGCAGCAGCGGCAAGGCGTTTGTCCAGATCCTGGATCAGCTCCAGACGAGCCTTAAACAGCCGCTTGCTCAGCGACTCACCAGCCGCTCCGCCGGTTGCTTCCGGGTTCTGATTGAAGAACTCAAGGTTCTGACAATAATCGAACACACAGAAGTGTTCCTTGTGCTGATCCGGCCCGAATAGAAAATGACTGGACGCTGACCGTACATTTGTTCCAGGCAATCCGCGTAGAGTTTCGCCTGCTGCTGACCAACGCGCGGATCACGCCGCGTCCGCTTGGCTTCAACCAGACCCAGCGGTTTTCCGTCATCGCCCCACAGGACATAATCCACGAAGCCTTTTTCCTGTTCGTTCGGCATTCCGGAAACTTCGAACTCCCGGTCGCGAGGCTGATCCAATGGCCAGCCCGCTTCTTTCAGCAGCAAGTCGATGAAGTAATCGCGAGTCTCCGCTTCGGAATAATCATGCGTATCCGGCTGAACCGTTGCCGCTCGTCTGGCTTCCGCGACTTCCAGCCGCAATCGCTGCAACTCTTCATCCAACTTGTCCTTGTCTGCCAGGACGGTTGACAGCTTTTCATCCTTGTCACGCAACTCGGCTGACAGTTTTTGCAACTGTTCCAGCGTCTGCTGGGGAATCGGAGTCGTCTTCGGCAGCAAACTCGAATCAAACGTCAATCCAGACGCTGGACGATCACGACGTCCATACGTGTGAGCCAGCCAGTAACAGACATGAAACAGTTCCCGCACCGCTGCTGCGGAATCACTCTGCGGGATCTGTCGATGATGATGCACCGCCCGGTTCCCCAGCGTGACAATCACCTTCGCCTTGTTGAACACGGCATCGCCAGCGGCCTGCTTGAACGTCGGTTCATGGATTAGAGCCGAGATATTGTCCTGATACGGCAACTTCAGCGTGCTGTCATATTTGAACGCCCAGGTGACAGCCAGTTCCAGCGTTCGCCTCGCGTAGAAACACGCCGTGCGCGGATCGTTGATCGCCAGCGACTCCGCTTTGCTGCCGGATTCGAAGATGTCAGACCACTCTGTTTTCAGGAAGGAAAAGTTGCTCATCGTCGTGCTCCGTGATTGATATCAGCTTCCAGAGCCGCGAGCTGATTCATGACTTCATCGAATGAAAGCGGTTCAGCCAAATACATTTCCCGCATTGATTGATAATCTTGCCTTAATGCATCGACTCGGCTGTCGGACGGTACGAGGCGGAACGAACCCCGTGTCGCCAAATCGTACCGTGCCCATGAGTTACCAAAAAAGCGAGACTTCCAATCGACAATTTTGGCTCGAACTTCGACCAGTGTAATGGCTCTCTGTCCATTGGAATGAAACAGCAGAACAGGTGAGTTAGTTTGCAAGTCAATTTCAAACTCAATGCGTTCGACGTTCAGGTCAATATCGTTTGCAGTGCTCAGTGCTCTACGGACTTGTTGATTCAGTTCGGGCATTAAGCGGTCTCGTACCGTTTCGATGCATGCAGCCTCAGCGCGCGCCATCCATTTGTTTGCCTGCTTGCGGCTTGAACCCGGTTCAGGCAAATCCAGGAACTCCGGTGAAAGCGACAAATCAATGTCTTCAGAAAACCGTTCGATCGCACCGAAGACTTTTGACAACGACGTTCCGCCTTTGAAGACCAGTGAGTCGCCATATTCGCAGCAAAAAAGTACCGACAACATCCAGCAAACCCAAAAGTCCTTTTCCATGATCACCGCAGATATATTTTGACGTACTGCGGCTTCTTCAATCGCCCTACGTCGTTGAGTTTCAGGCAGGCCCAGGAAAAATGAATTCATCGGTCGCCTTTCTGCGTTTGCGACTCCGCCAATTCGTGAAAGATCGGATGCATCCACGCAGGGGCTAGGGCAAGGTCTTTGAGCAGTTCCTGTCGATGCTTCAGGGGAATGTTGACCTTCAGCTTGTCGATCCGAGCCTGTGTCACATGGTCTTTGCCCAGCGAGCGAAACGCCTGAATAATCAAGCCACTCAATCGCCCTGCAGTTGCCATGTTGCGAGGCGTCGTGCGGCGAAGCTGGATTGTCATCGGTCCGATCTTCAAGGTGCGAGATTCGCCCTCGGTCAGGAAAACGATCTTGGCGGGAACCTGTTCGGACAGGCTAAGTAAGTTGAGCGCGTACGCTCCGGAAGGTTGCAGCCGAATGCGGTCACGCAGGGTCAGCGCCTTGGTAATCGCTTCGATCGTCGGCGACAGTTCGCCCAACAGCGGATCCTCGATCGGGTAATCGTAAACGCCTCGCGACAGACGCCGAATGCTGCCAGATGACGCCAATCGGGACAACGCTTTGTCGATCGCCGTCCGGGGGCCAATATCAAAAAGTGGTTTGGCATGAAGACAGAACCACGCCCACCGCCACGAATGCGTTTCAACAGGCGTTTTTCTATATTTCCATCCATCTTGCACCTTTTGTCTCGTCAGAAAAAGACACCTGTTTTTCTGACACGATCAACCGAGCGAAGTTCGGCATCCTCTGGAAGGAAATTCCCCCACTGCTAGGACGGTTGCTGGGCCGACGATTTTCCTGAAGATTGAGGGGTCTGGGTAGGATTGGAGTTAAAATACTGTTGCGCCCATCGTAGAGTTGGATGTACAAATCCCCAACGCGACGGAACGCAACAGTGGATGCATCCTACTACACATTGGCTCGTGCTTTCAAATCTCCTCCGTTCGTCATGATCGCAACGCTGTTGCGGAGTCGCTCCAGGATCAAAGCCAAACTGGCTATCGATCGAACCCTCGAACTCGAACGAGAGAATCAACAGCTTCTGGCGCGCAATCGCCAGCTCAGCGATCGACTCGTCCAGGCCGCAGAGTACGCCGAGCGGATGCAACAGCAACACGACAACGCACGTGCGTCGGTAAATTTGCCTCACGATCCACCTGTCGGCACGCATGGTTATGGTCCGATGATGATCGCGCTGGCAGTCCATCGTGCCATGTCGATCGGCTTTCGACCAGCCGCCCGGGCCATCCGAATCTTCTACGATGCGTATGGATTGCAGAAGGAGATAACACCCGGTCACGACTCGATTCGCATCTGGTGCAAGCGGCTCGGAATTGCGACGATGAACAAGGCTCGCGAACAAATCCTCGTTGCGAAGAAGCGAATCATCATGGTCGATCACTCGATGCAGATCGGCACGGAAAAATTGATGGTCGTGCTGGGCATGGACGGCAACAATCTTCCTGAACAAGGCCAGGCACTGCGACGCGAAGACATGGTGGTCCTTGAAATCAAGGTGGCCAGCAAATGGAAAACCGAAGACATGCTTCGCGAGTATCGATCGATCCACGAACGTTTGGGACCAATCCGGCAGATTCTCATCGATGGAGCGTCGGAGCTGCAAAATGGTGCAAAAGCCTATGCCGACGGGGCCGATCACGATGTCGTCATTCAGCGTGACGGGGCTCACTACGCGGCGACTCAGGTGAAGTCGATTGTTGGAAAGGATGAAAAATTCCAACAGGTCATCAGCCAGATGGGCACGACTCGTTCACAGGTCCAGCAAACCGAACTGGCGTTTCTTTCACCTCCGACGCCTAAGAACAAAGCTCGCTTTATGAACTTAAGCAGCATCATCCTTTGGATGACGATGATGCTTTGGCTGCTGCGAAATCCCAAAGCGACATGTCTCGTCGGTGTGGACCGGACGCGTCTTGAAGAGAAGTTTGGCTGGATTGAAAACTACGCGGATCAGATTCCGATGTGGCGTTCGTGTCAGCATGTGATTTCGACGTTCGTGACGTTTGCGAACGAACAGTATCTGCATGAGGGAGCCAGCGTGAAGCTCGCCGGAAAGATTGGCGATTTGAAGCATCCCGAGGCGTGCGATCTTCGCGATCGGCTGGTGAAGTTCGTTTCGGAATCTGAGTCTGCGTTGCAACCGGGCGAGCGATTGCCACTGAGCACTCAGTTGTTAGAGTCCGTGTTCGGTCAGTACAAGCAACTGGAGGGTCAGCACAGCAAGAGCGGCTTCACGGGCCTGGTGAGCTGCATCCCGTTGCTGCATCCCGTTGCTGCATTCTGATCCGACGCCCGCGTCGGTTCGCGAGTCGTTTGCTCAGGTGACGAAGAAGCACGTTTCCGACTGGGTCACGACACACGTTGGCCGCACACTGATCTCGAAAAGACGTGCCGCCTACGCCGAACACCGCAAGGCCCTCAAAGGCGCAACAAGCTAAGAGGTATTGACTTAAAGAAAATCGTCAGACCACCCTAAGTCGCGGTTCACCGTGAAACGGGCACCATAAACTCAGTTAACAAAGAAGAAGACGTCACCTCACAGGCTCAGAAGCCAGGACATCAACTCCCTTTGCCGCACTGAATGGCACAGTTATGGCACTGAATGGCACAAAAGCACTGTGCCAATCAGAATCTCAACTGCAACGTCGGCCGAAATCACAAGTTACGGCAGAGGTGCAGGAAGATGCGGAGAGAAGGGGAAACGCCGCCCGTGCTTTTGTAACTTGTGCACTGGAAAGGACTTGCGACGTATGTCTAAGCAGTCAAAAGATTTGCGATTTCACTGAGAATCATCAGCGTTACCGCACATTCCCGCATGATCACCGTATTTTAGGACCTTGTTTTCACAAATGTTTCACAAGCCGCCCCATGAGACCACATCACAAATGGTACAGACTTATCCGAGGCGGTCATCTTCGCGGGTCAAGTTTTGGGTCGAAACATCTCAAGGATTCCAGAATCCCCGTGCGGCACGACGTGCGACATACGGAGTCAGTTCGTTGCTGACCACTATCGCTGATCCGAAGCTGATCCAAGTGCATTTGGGACTTGCCGACTTCTTGACGAACACAAACACCTATTCGCACTTGCCCCCGGCAACCGATCATTCAAGATTTCCCAGCGATTTAAACTGCTTCGGTGTGCGCCACCTACGCAGCGAAAAGCCACGAACCAAAATGCATTCGGTGTGTGCCACCGACGCGAGAAAGGGCAAAAACTCAACTACTTCCGGCGCGTCGAATCGCAGCACTTCCCCGAACCCTAATGGCATTCGAATGTGGTCCAGGATCTCTTCAATGTGACACGCTCTTGGGCAATTGGTGAGTGACCGTTCGTAAGCTGGAATGCTCGTGGTCTTACGCCTGCTGACTGCCTGAAATTACATCGCCCACGTCAAAGCGTTCTAATTTCAGCGCGATGAACCTGGGTTAGTCGCATCAAGTCATGCTGGCGGCGACATCCGAGCCCATGCACTACCAGGACGTGCTTGTGAAGTTTTGGCTGCGCAATTGTGTGCCGGTCCATGTTGGAGTAGCATTCGCACGTTCGTATGAATGTATTTCTTTGCCCCTGCGATGATCGTAACGATCGTGAAACAAGACGTCTTTCAAGCTGATTTTTGCGCCGAACGACTCAAGGCATTAAGCGATCCACACCGCCTGCGGATCGTTGCGGCGTTACGGTATGGCGAGCTGACGGTAAGCGACATCACGGAATTGCTGGAAGCAGAAATGGTCACGATTTCGCATCATCTCAAGATCATGAAACACGCGAACCTCGTGGAAGTTCGCCGGGAAGGACGATTCATGTACTATCGCCTTCATCAGGATCTTCTTCAGACCAAAAGC
>JBBQSE010000057.1:0-25281 GCA_038214195.1 Planctomycetales bacterium | reverse complement strand
CCCGGCGCGGCCAATGGGGAAATCGAGCCCGTCGGCGGAACTTTGACTCCAGATCGCATCGGGCTTCGGCGCAATTCTGGTGAATGAGACCTCGACGCGCCGCGCATTCCGGGACTGTTCGCCTACTGATCGAACGAGACTGACATAGTCTGCGGATTCCGGCGGCGCGGTCGCTTCGAATTCGACATTCATCGGCGTCGTACGCTTCGGGATCACATGATCGTTATGTACAACAAATTCCGTACAGCCTTCGCTCAGATTGTTCAGGTCGAACGAACGGGGCACTGGCTGATTCGGAGAGTACGTGATGATCGCATGCACGCCGCAACGTGGTCCACTGGTCAGGATGCTGGTTAAATGCCGCGCGGCCTCTTCGGTAAATCCGGACGGAAACCCAGCAATGACCACAAAATGGTACGGCTCCGCCACTTCGCCAGCGGCGGCGTTGTAGTCCTCGATCGTCTCAAATTCACTGCGAAGGTAAGTTTGAAACACGCTCTCCATGTGTTCAGTAACTTTTTGCAGACGGTCGCGAATCTGCATCGAGTCAGTCCAAATGCGGTTGCTGATCAATAGTTCGTCAAAGTCGGCAAGGTGCATCAAGGCCGAAAAACTTTGGCCGAGGCCAACCGGATCAATCAGCGTGAACTGCACACGGCCCGGCATGATGCTGGTGAGTAGTCGCAACAGCATGGAACGCACGAAATCCAGAGCTGGCTCACGACCTGCGGCGTCGTGCTCAATCACAATCGACGTGTCTCGCGGGAACGTCAGGATTCCCGGCAATTCGAGACAAATGTTGGAATCCGGCTGGGACGCGTCTCCCTGAGGAGCCGCAGGCAGGGTAACGAGCAAATCACCGACGGGAATGGATTCCGGAAGTGAGGCAGGCACAACCCAGCCAGCTCCGCGTAATCGGGACCAGCGTGGAAGTGCGGCGACTTTGTCACGACTGGATCGCGCAAGTTCCTGTGCGGCGGAAATTTCAGTTTTCCAACGCGTTACGGCCGTGGCGATTTGAGACCGCAGAGACTTCTGAGTTTGCTCATTGCTCGCGGTTGATTCGGTGATGGCCCGATCTCGTTCGATGAGCAGCGAAGTCTGATTTCTGGCCGTCTCTTGCGCGCGCCAGTTTTCGATGGCGGATTGCTGGTGCGAAAATTCTGCTTCACTGGCAGCCAACTGCTCGCGGAACACTTGTTCCTGACGCGAAATTTCAGAATTGGCAACTTTCATTTTTTCTGCAACTCGCGTATCCGCAGCCATCTGCAGCTTTGCCGAATTCTGTTCCTGATATTGCAGCATAGAGACCCGCCAGGAATCGGCCGCAGCGTCCATTCGTTTCAATTCGTGAAGACTCCTTTGAGTCCAGTAGTCCAGGGCCGCTTTGGCATTCGCGACATGCTGCAGCATGTCCTCAAAGCCAGCTCGCAGCCTTGACTGCACGATCACCACCAGGACGGTGGCATACAACACGGCCGTGGCCGCGCCAATCAGGCATGAGACACCAAACCATTGCCAGTCCGGTCGCTGGAATTCGGGATTCAGAAACAGCCGCAGATCAGCGCGGGTGCCAGTCGCAACGATGCTCACCACGAGAAAAATCAGGACCGGCAGGACCCAGATTCTTAAGCCACAGATCCATTGAGGCAAACGCTGTCTGTCAATCGCATCCGCACCCACCAGGGCAAGATTAATTTCTTCGTCCGCGAGAGCCCGACTGGCTTCACGGCCTTTGATGGCCACGTTGACAGGCGGCTCGACGGCGTCTGAACCAGCGTGACAGTGTTCGATGTACTTTGCTGTGAACTGCACCCGCTCTGTCAATAACGAGAGTTGCTGATCGGCAAATGTCCGTTGCGTTTGATAGACTTCGTTGGCTCGTTCTGCTTCACGAACCGGCGTGTCTTCGTTTGATTCGTCGCAAACAGACTGCAGCACCCACAGTTCACTTTGCAGCTTCTGACGAATACTGGATACTTCGTCGTTGAGCTTACTCTTCATTTCACTGAGTCGGCGTTCTCGAAACTCACTCGCCGTCTCACGTACGCTGGCTATGTCCTGTTCCGACTGCTGCAGCCTGTCAGTTGCCTCGCGAACAATTCGTTCCCGTCCCGCGCGCAACTCTGTTTCGTACCTGTTGTGGATCTCTGCCTGCGATTCGGCCTCAGTGTCGGTTAGCTCCGCGAACTGGCGCTGCAGAGATTTCACGGCGGCCCGCGCGTTAAGGCAGCCTGAACGCAGACGTTCCAGTTCAGAGATTTGCGATTCCAGATTGATCGATTCACTGGTCATGATGAATTCAGTTACGAGTCTGCCCCATTAAATCAACAGCCCAGGAGAGGGCCAGGTTGAGCGGAAATAAAAAAAACGATTCTTTCCTTTCGGCTGATGATCGCCCCAAAGAATAAAACGCATTTCGTCGCGATCATCGTCCCCTTTTTCCTTTCACTGCCCTGCATTTTCACAGACTCATTGCCCCCCTCGGTAGGCTGAAGCCCAGCCCCTCGCCGACTAGTCTGGCATTTCAGGGAAGGATTCCAGCAGTGATTTCGCGAGAACGACCTGCTCCCGCACTGTTTCGTCGTTTTTATACAACTCGATAAGCGCCTGCAAAGCGCTGCGGCTGGCTTTTGTCTTCGCGGGATCATTTCCGGCGGCGTTTGCCTGTGCCAGGACACGAGCAAATAATTCGTCACGCCCGTTGGATAGAGGCTTTCCGTCCCATTGTTCAAGAGTCTTAGTCAGAAATTCCGTCAGATAGGTGTTGCGAGGATCAGCTTCGACGACGTTAAGAATCAGACGCAGTTGCTCTCGCGCAATCGCAGCATCGCCATCGTTGTATTGATCAAATGTTTTACGAATGACCCTGTTGATCTCCGTCTCGGCTGTCGCGCTGCTGTCCTTGTCGGCTCGCAAAGTGTGCGTAAATTCGTATTGATCCGCCTTATCGATCATGGACCGAATTTCTGGCTCATCGTCGGGCAAAAGTTTGTTATCCAGCAATGACTGCAAATATTCGTCTCGGGCTCGAATCCATGCCGGACCGGCTGGCTGACTGAGAATACTCCGCGCGGAATTCAGATTCTGAAGCGGATCGACTCGTGGGCGGCGACTCATCCAGAAGCCAATGGCGATGATTAGCGTGAACAACGTCAGCAGCACAAAGATGTTATCGAAGAACTTGCCGACCGCCGATTTCTCTCGCGCAGCTTTCGCTTCATCCCGCATCACGTTGCGGACCATTGTCGCCGGTCCAGGATGACCGGAAGGCGTCGATGCTTCGTGGAATTCTTCGGAATCGGTTGACACTGCTGCGGGCCGCGCGATGGTTGGTGATTCTGAATGATCCTCCTGATACTGCAGCCGCGAACGAATCTGCTCCAGCCGTTTCATCAGCACTAACGCGTCGTTGGGACGCTTCGACGGATCTTTCTCGAGCAGCTGGCACACCAGATCTTCCAGCATCCGCGGAATCTCAGGCGCGTAGCGAGTAGGTTTGTCAAACTGGGCGAACTGTTGCTTCTGCAAAATGTCGTTGGCGGTTGGCCCGGTGAACGGCGGACGACCGGTGAGCATGGCATACATCACAACGCCGAGCGAATACAAATCGCTTCGTCGCGCGGCGCGCTGTCCACGGGCCTGTTCGGGAGACATGTATTCCGCCGTGCCGACAATTCCACCGGTGCGTGTCAGTCGTGAGGTGGCAAACAGACTGGCGACACCAAAGTCCGTCAGCTTGATCATTCGATCTTCGGTGAGCAGCAAATTGGACGGCTTCAGATCGCGATGCACAATCCCGGCATCGTGCGCGGCCTTTAGTGCCGACGCGATTTGAAGAGAAAACTCGATCACCTCTTTCCACGGCAGGCGTTTGCGATCCGTGATCTCAGCGGTCAGCGTCGAGCCGGAAACATATTCCATCGAGTAATAGAACGTCGCATCTTCCGTTTCGCCGTCTTCATATAATTCGACAATGTGCCGATTCGACAGTTTGCGCAGCGATTCAATCTCGCGTCGGAATCGCTGGACGAAACCTTCTTCCCGCGCCATCGACGCGGGCAAAACTTTAACCGCCGCCGTTTTTCCGGTGACTTTATGCACGCCCAGATAGACGTTGCCCATACCGCCCGCGCCAATCTTGCGTTCGATGCGATAAGGTCCAACATGATCCGGATGCATAAGTTTTGTCCTTTGATTCGAGCGCCAGGGTGAGGGGGAAGAATTAACTGTTTTCCGGTTCGTCATATTCATTCCAGGTCAGCCCCCTAATCCGGCCTGTCGGCCACCTTCTCCCCCTTGCCACGGGGAGAAGGGACATGGAAAACGGTGGCGTTGAAAGTACGTCAGTCTGCCCCACGATAAATTCATAGCCGCTCAGGGGCAAATCTTGGATCCGTGTTACGAATGATCTCATTGATTCCCGTCTGATTGAAGCCACGATAGCCATCATTCCGTTCCAGAATTTCCAGATGCGACCCGATGGCACCTTCCTGGGCGAACCGAGATGCCTGGTCAGAAGTAATCCAGCCCATGCGTTCGGCGGCGGTGATTCGGTCCGGATCCACAGTCCAGCGTTCGCCTTCCGTAAAACACTGCCGCAGAAACGGGAAATCCGTGAAGGGCTTCATGCAGTGGACGCCAAACGCCTCCAACTGCTGTCGCGCTCCGTTGAAATCAAACTGACACTCCAGATGATGCAACCCGGCTTCAAACAATGCCTCGCCATGCAACGCACACCACAGTCCGATTGTGCCGAGACTGGAACGACTGCTGAGCGGGTGGTGTGAAAAATCGCCTGAAATCTCGTCGGCACTCAGATCGACATCCGCAAAGATCACAATCCCACATGTTGGCTGTTCAATCACCTGCGCGCCCCAGCCCGCTTCCCGACCGGCGTAGAATCGTTCACGGCACTCAAATCCCAGTTGTTCCAGCAATCCAATCAGCCGTGAAAAACAAATCCGGCTGCTGCGATACGTATGATGGTCGTGATTGCCCCAGCCGACGCCAATCGATGCCTGACGCATGTATTGAATTTGTCCGGCGCGATTCCGCGACTGCCAGTAGTTGCGTTCTGCTTCGAAGAACAAATGGCACGCAACGTTTCGCCCCACGCGATTGCTCGCGTCCCCGATCAGGCGTTCGGTCGATTCAAAGGCGTCCGAGATCGTCGCAAATTTTCTCCGACGCAGTCGCAGCATTTCGCGAACCGCCTGTATCTCTACATTTGTCCGATCCGTGACCGGCGTCACTTCACAACGGATGCTGCAACCGTTGCGCTCAATCACGCCGAAGTCGGCGGTTGCCAGATCATTCTGGAACATAGCATCGCGGCGGGTGTCTCCCGGCGATTCATGGACATCAATCTGGAAACGGTGCAAATTGGCCGCTGCGAAATCACTTACACTGTCAACGCGGAGCATCATCCGAGGCCGCTCGGCGAACTTAACGACGGGCAGCAGCGCGCCGGGATGTTCGTACCAGCCGTCAGCGGCCCGCACAAAACCGGCAGCTGCGATTTCTTCGATCGACGTGACATGCAGATGGTCGATCCAGTCCACGATACGTGTTCCGGTTCGTTCCTTCAGCAGCAGTTCGAACGGCATCACGTCTGGATGCTGCAGACGAAAGTCATCAAGCTGTGCGGCAATCCATGCTGCGCCTGCAGGTTGCGGTTCCCAGTGACTACCAGCCTCGTTTGCCACGATTCCACTCCTCAAAACAATTGCACAGGTAGTCTTTGCCCCGGATCTTCAGGGTGTTGATTTAATCAAAAGTCGTGAGCGGCAAGGCGCTAGCCGCCGGTTTTTCCCAGTGTTTTTCGAACAACCACCGGCGGCTAGCGCCTTGCCGCTCACTAAATCAACACGCTGCCTGCGACGGTGGAAAACTCTGTCGATCCGCGCGAACAAAGAGACTGCGGCAGCCTTGCCCGCATCGAATCGGCTGAATGGCTGAATCATGTCATGCCAAACAGGTTTTGAACATGCGGACGGCAAAAAATGCCGAAGGCGCTAGATGAGTGCATTTCTATTGTGCCTTGCCGTTGGCGCGGATCAAACGGGGTTCAACGAGTTCAGCGGCATTGGTAACTGCACTTGCGGACGAACCGATTGCCTATTCTGGAATTCTGCCGTGGCTCTGCTTCTTGCCGTTTTTTTTCTACTCCTCACCAGCTGGGCGTTATGGTGGTGGCTGGTTGGTGAATCTCGCGACATCCGCTGGATGCGGAACTGGTCAGCGGCGGCATTCGTGATGATGGCCGCCGTGGCCTGCTTCGGTGCCGGCGCGATGTTATCTCATCGTTATGACGAGGCCCGATATCGAAAACTGACGGCGGAGTTTTCACGACTGCTGGAAGAACGCCTCGAATCCAATCGTACGCAGGACGTCCGCGACGCACTCAGTCACGTAAACAACTTGCCCGATGAATGGTCAAGCTTCAGCCGCGACCAATTGGAACGCGTGAGAGAAGTGACGGATGCTCTGGAGAAAACCGCACAGCCAGCGGTCGCAAGTAAGGATACCGCGAGTTTTGAATGATCCACACGGATCGCTACTTCGCTGCTTCAAGTCGTTGAAGCAACCAGTGAGCGCGAATCTGTTCGGAGTTTTCTTCCACATCCGCCTGCCGCAATGCGACTGTGGCACCTTCTATGTTACCGTGCCGCATGAGTGAATCGGCTTCGTTCATCAGCGACGCAAACGCCACTGGACCGTCCGGATATTGAATTCGATAATTCCTCAGCGTCAAAATCGCCGCGCCCGCGTCGCCGCGCGACAGTTGCAGCATGGAAGTCCAGTACAGAGTATCTCCGAGCGTGCTTTGCTGGACGGTCCGGATCATCTCCGGCAGATTCACAGGAATTAGCCTGACATGTTTGCTGTCAACGGGCATTTCCACCTGAATCTGTGTTTGCACACTGGCGTGCCGAATCTGCTGCAGATCCTGAATGATATCGACATCGTCAGATCCGCAGATCTGACGGACACGAGTCGTCAGCAGTCGTTTGGACGGTTTACCGAAAAGTTCATCACTGGATGTTTCCACACGAGCCCAGCGTTCCTCAAGCGCCATAATGCGCCGCTGCAGTCGCTCATCTTCTGTCAATTCTTCGAAATTAACATTCGGGTCGTCCAATGCGTCGCCAACGTTAATGGATTCACGTTCAAAGGGACTGTCCAGTGGTCTCATCAGGCGCGTGTATTCTTCTTTTTGCTTTTCGTCCAGAGCCGCCGCTGCCGCGATCTTTTGTTCCGGCACGTCCCAAACCCTGTATGTTTCAGCGGGCCAGGCATTGCCAACGACACTCGACAGTCGCTGAATGAGTGGACGAATCTCGGTGGTTCCGCCAGCCAATTCTTCATAGAGCGTCGCCGCGTCCTGGGCTTCCATTCGTTGCTGGAGCAGAAACATTCGGGGAGCAAATGCGGCTGGATTCGCAACCACGTATGGCACGCCGGATTTCCAGCGTTCGTTTTCGGCGATCATGCTGATTTCCGCCGGGTCAGTAACCACAATGGAATGATCATCGATTTTTGGCACAGCGGTACCGCGGACCGGGTCAAATAACAATGCTTTGCCCTGAATGACGATGACCAGCAGCGTATCGACGGCATCGATCAGACTGGTGGCCTCAGGATCTCCGGGCGTGGATGCCTTCAGAACCATCGAGTCAATCTGTCGCTGCCGAAGAGCTTCGGCGAGGATCCAGGTGCGATCATCGATCGAACCGCGGCCCGTCAGCATCACTTCGTACAGTCCCAGCGGCAGCCGTGATTCGCCAGATTTGAGCGGCGAAACATTTCGAATGACGTGGCGAAACGTCAGCATCACACGATCGAGATCAGAACTGACCGGAGAGCCGCTGTCTGTGTCCGCGTGTTTCCAGAGAGATTCTGTCAGCTTGCTCAGCAGCAGGCAGTCACGAATATAGTTGGCATCGCTCTCCGTGAAGCGTCCTAAATTTGCGACACGCAGCACACCGGGTGAGAGCAGGGCGCTATTCCTATCACTGATCACCAGCTTGCGATCGCTTTCCGCCACGCACGACGACATCCAGGAATTTAGACTGCCGGCAATGGTTTCTTTGCGTGTCTGGGTCGCCATTGATTCCGGCTGAAGTCTGCCAATCGCCGAGTTCAATTTCCGCCGGCATTCCTCCGCGACATTCTCCTTCGCTTTCGCACTGGTATCGACCGCAGAAATATCCGACGAACTCTCACAGCCAGGCGGAGCCATACAGACAAGCGACAGTGTCAGTAAACAGCACACGCGGCCGTCAGGTTTTCGACTAACGATGTTTCCGAACAACGCCATTGGTGAAGATACTTGTATTCAGAGTTTTTGAGTAAGCAGTGCAACTTGGATCTGCTGCGATCAAATCGTGATCGTTAGACATCAAATGACAATACGGTCTCGCGCAGCACCGTCAGCTGCCTCAACAGAGTTTCGAGCTGGTCCAGTACGACCATGTTCGGACCATCACTTTTTGCCTTGTCAGGATCCGGATGTGTTTCCATGAACACCGCGTCGCAGCCGACCGCTACTGCGGCGCGAGCGAGTGGTGGCACCATCTCCCGCTGTCCACCGGTCGTCGATCCACCGGGAAGCTGTACACTGTGAGTCGCATCGTAGACAACAGGAACACCGAACGATTTCATGATGGGAACGCAACGAAAGTCATTGACCAATCGACCGTATCCAAACGTTGATCCGCGTTCGGAAAGCATGACGTTTTTCAATCCGCGCGCCCGACATTTGTTTACGGCGTGAATCGTGTCTTCGGGGGCGACAAACTGTGGTTTCTTGACATTCACGCAAATATTTCTGGCGACGGCGGCGTCAGCGGCAGCGACCAGCAAGTCGGTCTGGCGGGCCAGGAACGCGGGAATTTGCAGAATGGAACATACTTCGGCACACGGAGCCGCCTGAGCGGCTTCATGGATATCGGTTGTCGTGGGCAGACCAGTTCTCTGGCGGACCAGATCCAGCATCCGCAATCCTTCTTCGAGGCCCGGACCGCGATAACTGTCGACGCTGGTGCGATTGGCCTTATCGAAACTGGATTTGAAGGCGATCTGCAATTTGAGTCGATCACGGAGTTCGGCCAGCCGATCCGCGATGGCCATCACAAGGAGTTCTGATTCCATGACACAGGGGCCCAGGATGAAGAGCAAGGGCTGCCCATCACCCACCTTGTAATCACCAATGTTTACCAGATTTTCGGACACGGATATTCCTTCATCCCCAATACTCGTTCGAAATTGACTGCAGCAGGTCCAGGGTTCCGTGAGGTGAACCGTCCGGGCCTATCAGCGACGTTTGCGGAAACGATGGACCGTGTTGATTCCAGTTTGAATAGTAAATTCCGACAACACGCTCTTTGGCCAGACACATCCGCACGGTCTCATCCAGCCATTTGACCTGAACGTCTTCAAATGTATTTTCTCTGCCTGGAGGTGTGCCAGGCACCGTGATCATGACGTTGATCGGTACCTGCAGCAACGACCATTGATCGATCAGATGCGACAGACTCAAACAGTCTCGCAAGAGCGTCGCCGTCGGATAATCGCTAACCCGCAAATCCAGATTGATTTCAGCAAATCTG
Organism: Planctomycetales bacterium; assembly: GCA_038214195.1. Classification (GTDB taxonomy): domain Bacteria; phylum Planctomycetota; class Planctomycetia; order Planctomycetales; family Planctomycetaceae; genus SXXK01. The sequence continues at coordinate 15,667 of JBBQSE010000057.1, read as the reverse complement.
ACCCCACAGCGGCGAAGTGTATCGACAAATTGGATCGGTGAGAGCCGGTTTTTTGATTCGCTGAGGTACTCTCCCCACGGCTGAACCACCCGCAGGCTGATGTTAGTATGCTCATCGACTTGCCGCGCCGCTTCGATTGCACGGGCGACAAGGTTCATACGTTGCTCTTCGTCGAGCAAAGCGACGCCGCCTCGATTGGCACCGGCCACAACTTCCCAATGTCGAATACGTCCCACATAGCGACCGACAACAGTTTCCACAAAGTCCGCAGTGAAACTCTGCAGATTCACAAAGTCGCCGGTCCACGCTTTGAGCCAATCAGGAAGATTATCTTCCGACAAGTCCAGCAAGGGGCCGCCCAACACGAACAGACGGCGTTCCTGAGCCCACTCGATAAGTTCATCGAGCTGGTCCCATTGATACTCGCCGTCGTTGTGTTCGAGCTTAGTCCATGACGTATCAACCTGCACGGCGTTGAAGACACGACAAAACGCATCGGGATTCGGCGGAATCTGGTCAAGTCGGCATCCCAGAAACACAGGGAGTCGCGCACCTCGACTGCGACGATAACTCAGACGCTGTTCCACATAATGCTGACACATCAGGTCCGTCGCGCGGGATGACGTGTCGATGGAGAGAATCGCCGCCGCCGCTGCAGTTTCCGGGGATTCGGTTCGCAGCACCGCTGTCCGGAAGGCGCGATGCGAGTCCTGAATCAGTGAATTTAGTTTCGGCGACGACTGCAGGCCCGCGCCCGACCAGGCATAGAGCTGATTCCGCAACCGCGATAACTGACCGCGTGCAAGTTCAAGTTCCAGCGAATACGGCGTCTTCTGTTCGCGCAGGCTGGTTGTGTGTACAACCTGACGGCGACCATCAAATCGAGGCCACAGTAATCGCATCTGTCCGCTTTCGGACAGATTTCGCTCGCATATCAGGAGTCCGTCGCACAATTGTGACCGCGCAGGAATAACGCGGCCGTCGTACATCAGAAAGTCGATCAACGACAGTTTTGACGTACCCGACAAGAGGTCAGGGCGTTCGACACAAAATTGAATGACCCCCATGCATCTCCCCGGCAGCGCACGTCCAGTGTGCGCCAGTCCCAAACACGGCATTCGCAATCAACTTAACACTGGTACGCGAATAGGCCGCAGTTTAGCCAGAGTCGGGTGGATTGTTCAAACGGTTCTGCCATTGTAAAGTGGCGGTGTGTGTAAAGACTTTCAGGATGGCCGTGATTTCAAAGTATTTTCGAGCAGATGGTGATGCATGTCAGCCGTTTTACTCCAAAGTTCGCTGTCGGGGATTGCCGTCCGACGCGGAAAAGTGCGGGATGTTTATGACTTCGGCGATCGACTGCTGTTTGTGGCGTCCGACCGCATCAGTGCTTTTGACTACATATTGCCGAATGGCATTCCTCGCAAGGGGGAAGTTCTCACGCGGCTCAGTCGATTCTGGTTTGACCGTCTTTCCGTCCCACATCATTTTATTTCGGACGATGTGACATCACTTCCTTTGCCGCCAGGGACTGACATCCAGACTTTGGTCGGACGCAGCATGGTCGTTAAAAAGACTTCAGTTATTCCGGTGGAATGCGTCGTGCGGGGCTATCTGGCCGGTTCAGGCTGGAAAGAATACCGTCAGTCCGGCACCGTGTGTGGGATCAGGTTACCAGTCGGACTGAAAGAAAGTAGTCGTCTGCCGGAGCCGATTTTCACGCCGGCCAGCAAGGCGGAATCCGGCCATGATGAAAACATCAGTTTTGAAAGAATGTGCTCAGTCGTCGGCACGGAACTCGCCCAGCGGCTCCGCGAAATCAGTCTGCAGGTCTATGCGGAAGGCTGCGATCATGCCGATACAAAAGGGATCATCATTGCCGACACCAAGTTCGAATTTGGAATCAAGGACGATAGTATCCTCCTAATCGACGAAGTGATGACACCTGACAGTTCCCGGTTCTGGCCAGCGGATCAATACGAAGCCGGACGCGGCCAGGCGTCCTTCGACAAGCAATTTGTTCGCGACTGGCTGGAAGCGTCTGGTTGGGACAAAAACAGTCCTCCGCCAGTCCTTCCAGACGACGTCGTGCGGCGTACAGCGGATCGATACATTGAAGCCTGTGAACTACTGACCGGGGCCGAGTTTTAGTAATTGTCAGTTGTCGGGTCCGGAATCGCTTTCATAGGCCCGCACTAAACGAACATGGGAAAATGGCGTCCGGAACAGGGTTTTCCCCAGACCACGATGGTCTCGCGATCTGCAGGGCAAGTTGAGCGGGTTGGTTGCGATACGACAACACCATTTGGCGAGCGAATCGATCAATTGCCTGTTGAGTCTCCATACCTTTATGTCAGGATGTGACTCGCGCCGGACATGGACGCGACTTTGATCCCCTCATGCTCGATACTACCTGCCAGGACACCGTTATGATCTTTACCGATGAAATGCTCTATGTAGCGTTTCGTGCCGCATTTGTATTCACGCTGGATTGCATGCTTCGAGAATCGCTGGAACAGCAGCACTCAGCGAAAATGGGAAGCGGGTTTCTGGACGTTTACCCGGTCCTGCAAGGCACGGCTCCACAGATCCAGCTCGAATGCCTGCTTGACACATGGGATCACCTGAATCGAGACGAATCGCGGATGACGCAAATTGATGCCTTTGTCGTCAATGCTGCCTGGGAAGCACTGGCAAGAACGGAAGGACAGGAAAGCCGGAAGGCGCTGGCAAGTGTCTGGCGTGGGCCGATCAAGTTGAAGACAGAGGCTGACCACTGGGTAACATCAAAGGCCCGTGCTTTACAATTGACGATGGATGAATCGACATCCAGCCAACTGCGGCAACTTTCGGAGGATCTGAATGATCGCGTCATGCTGCCGGGTGGGATCCACCGCCAGGCGGCCACGGCGATGACCAACGACTTGCTCGCCGTAGTTGGACGGTGGACGGCCTCCCAAACGATCATACTGGAGTCCCGTGGCTTGCTCACACAGGACGAACAGGACATCCTTCGCGCCTTTTTTGAGGAACAGCCGGGTCTGTTAAGGTAACTGAACGCACTCAGCCGTTATCATGCACCTCGAAGAATGCAAAAAATCGTGTCCGATGAACCTGGATCTCTGGGGCTGATGGACGATTTTTGACGGCTGTTTGTGGTCATTGAAAATAAGAGGATGGAGATCGATGGCGAAGAAAAAGGTGGTTAAGAAGGCAGCGAAGCCTGCAAAGCCAGCGAAATCAGCCTCCCGGGCGGGAAAAAAAACGACAAGACCTGCCAGCAGCGTAGCTAAGAAGAAGCCCGCAGTCAGGAAAGTAACAGTAGCAGCAGCGCCTCGAATTCCAGCGCCCGCCCCCGAGCCGGATCCGAGCCCGAGAAAGAAGGGTGTTCGAAAGGCCACAATTTCGTCTGGAGTTCGTGACGAAAAGCCTGTTCGAAAACTTGGGCGTTCTCGAATCCCTGTCGACGCTCCGTTGGACGTCGTGTTTCAAAACGACCTGCAGGCCCGTGAAGCATTCATGTTTCTCGGAATTCATTCGATACGCGACCTGGAGCAATTCAATCCTGATGACCTTGTCCTGCGCCTGACGGGTCCGGCAAAACTGACAGTTGGTCGTATCCGGAAAATTCTGGCGATGAACAATCGCTGTCTCTCGAACGATGAAGAATTCGCTCTTGAGTTTCAGGAATTGCTGTCTCGTCCCCGAGAATAGATGCTCCAATGGATTTAGAATTGCGACTGAGCGATCAGGCACGGCGTTCGGCGGCTCAGGCCATCGGGTTTCTGATGCAGCAAGCCGTGGAAAATGCGGATTGCATTTCATTGGCTGCCGGTCTGGTCGATGAAGACTCTCTGCCGGTGGAGATCGTCAGGCAGGCAGTCACAGAACTGCTGGCCGAGAAGGAATCCGGACGGAAGCTGCTGCAATACGGAATAACACCCGGCCCGGAAAATCTACGGCGGGTGTTTCGTTCAAATCTCGCGAGACTGGAACAGCATTCCGATCAATTGCGTGATCTTCCGCTGTCACAGCTTATGCTCACGACCGGATCGCAGCAATTGCTGTCTCTGGTGACGCAGGCACTGTTCAATCCGGGGGATATCTGCCTGGTCGCTGCTCCGACCTATTTCGTGTATATCGGAGTGCTGGAAGCTGCCGGCGCGGAAATTGTCCCGGTGCTTGCAGACGCCGATGGCATGTGTCCCGATTCGCTCGCCGCCGCCCTGGCAAACATACAAGCCCGGGGCCAGCTGAATCGTGTCAAACTGGTCTATGTCGTCAGTGACTTCGACAACCCATCCGGCGTGAGCGTCTCGGCCGAACGGCGTCCGGAACTGCTGAAAATTGTTCAGCGATATTCACCTAACGGGGGCATTTTCCTGCTCGAAGACTGCGCGTATCGTGAACTGCGATTCGACGGTGATCCAATTCCCAGCATTTGGTCGTTCGATACAACGCACGAAACCGTAATTCTGGCCCAGACATTTTCGAAGAGTTTTTCTCCCGGAATTCGCGTCGGAATGGGAGTGCTGCCACAACGTCTGGTGAAGGCCGTCACGGACCTGAAGGGGAACGAAGATTTTGGTTCGGCACATCTCAATCAGCATATTGTCGCGCAGACAATTCGAACCGGACAGTACCTCGAACACGTTTCGACAGTCTGCCAAAGCTATCGTCGCAAGCGGGATGCGATGGTCGCCGCTGTCGAGCGTGAGTTTTCCGGATTGACGGAAGTCACCTGGGTCCGGCCACTGGGCGGAATGTACGTCTGGATGCGGTTGCCGGACAGGATCCAGACTGGATTCGACAGCCCCCTGTTTCAGCGGGCGGCGCATGTGGATAAAGTCATGTACGTGCCCGGTGAGTTGAGTTATCCGGCCGAATGGTCCGATCGTCCTCGCTGCGAGATGCGCCTGAGTTTCGGAGTGCAGAGTGTCGCGGGAATCGAAGAAGGTATTCTTCGGCTGGCTTCCGCCGTCCGCTGGATCATGGGAACGCAGGCGTCGCCGGAACGACCGCTGTGATGGTCGATCTCGACGCCTGGAGACCTTCCTGCTCGACGCAAATGTTGCTCGTCCGAGCCGAAATGCTCAAAGCCATTCGCCAGCTCTTTCAGGACCATGGTTACCTCGAAGTCGAAACACCATGCCTGTCGCGCGACGTTGTTCTTGATGCGTGGCTGGAGCCCTTTGAAGTACACGTGAAGGGCGAACGGTGGTTCCTGCAAACTTCACCGGAAGCTCACATGAAGCGCCTGCTTGCGGCTGATCTGGGTTCAATATTTCAGTTCAGTCGCGTTTTCCGGAATGGTGAGAGAGGGAAACGCCACAATCCTGAATTCACGATGCTGGAATGGTACGGGGTCGGTACTGACTGGCTTCAACAAATTGAGCTGACAGAAGCCATTGTCCGTATGGCCCTGGATGCCGCCGCCAAAGTGACCGGGCGTAATGTCGCCGATCGATGGAAAAAATCGGCATTCCGAAGGACGACCTACGCAGCCGCTTTTCAACAGGCTTTTGGAATAGATGTGTTTGACTGCACGACACCACAACTGCTGGATGCCGCCCGCAATGCTCAAATTGCATTGCCCCCGGGTTTGTCCCCCGACCGGGGCGATGAAATTCTCAATGTCATGCTGGCGATCGCTATCGAACCGAATCTGGGAGGCGGAGTGCCAGGCGGCTGGATTTGGCCTGAGTTCCTGTGTGATTATCCACCTTCTCAAGCGGCGCTCGCCGTTGTCTCCGAGGCACCAGTACCTGTCGCTCGCCGTTTTGAACTTTACGTCGAGGGCATGGAACTGTGCAACGGATACCAGGAGTTGACTGACGCGGCTGAACTTGAGCGACGGGAAGCAATTGAAAAGCTCCGCCGGACCAGTGACATCTCCGAGACGTTGCCGGGGGCAAAGCGACTGGCGGCGGCTATGTCATCGGGTCTGCCACCATGTTCCGGAGTGGCCCTGGGTTTCGATCGACTTGTCATGGTTGCCACGGAGCGCCGTGATATTCAGGAAGTGATGCCGTTTCCGGTTGAGAGGGCGTAATGTTGGCTCTTTCGGGTTAAATCCGGCAATGCTTCAGGATCTCCGATTGGCATTCAACGGCACCGGAAATAAGATACTGCGCTATCCAATTACTCCGTAAGTCGTTTTTTGAATGGGTTCAACATGAGTCGGCACAACAACCCGTATGCTGTGAGTGGAGATACGTTTGCCGCAGATGCCGCACTGGATGAACGTCTGGGATTCCTGCGCAAAGTGTATCTGCATGTGTTTGGTGCGATTTTGCTTCTGATCGGATTGGAGTTTCTGTTCTTCAGCACACCGATGGCTGATTCGATCATGCTGCTGTTTGGTCCTCGAACCTGGTGGCTGGCATTATTGGGGTTCATGGCCGTCACGTGGTTTGCGCAAAGCCTTGCTTTCAGTGGTGCGTCTCCGGCGGCACAGTATCTTGGCCTGGTGTTGTTTACCGCCTCCGAAGCGGTGTTCGTTGTCCCTGCCATTTGGTTCGCGCTTCGAATCAACCCAGACCTTATTGGACAGGCTGCGTTTCTGACATTGCTGATCACGGGAGGACTGACGCTGTTTGTGGTGTTTTCGAAGGCCGATTTTTCCTTCCTGCGGAATTTCCTGTTTGTCGGTGGCCTGACAATTCTGGGCGTTGGAATCCTTTCGATGTTCGGAGTGTTCGGTGAATTTGGTATGGGGACGCTGATCTCCGGAGCCATCGTAGCTCTGATGTGCGGCTACATTTTGTACGAGACATCGCTCATCATGCATCACCTGCCAACCACGGCGCATGTCGCTGGCGCGCTGATGATCTTTGGCTCGATGTCGCAGTTGTTCCGACATATTCTGTACCTGCTGATGCGATTCAGTGACGATTAGCATCGAGGGGTTTCACAACCCATATTCACAGCTCGATGCTTCGTCATCAGCTCCTGCGAGCGAAGATCTTTGAACGGGGCAAAGGATCCAATTTCATGTCCGTCCAGCCAGCGAAACGTGATTCTCTCATCCGTTTCACGTCGCGTCTGGCCGGTGAATTGCAGGGCCTGAAGCCGGGAGCCCATCGATTGCTCGCGGAGAAAATGCTGAAGGGAATTGGCAGACGGTGTGATCTGGATCACGTGCATCTGTATTTGTCGCAGCGCAAGTCCGGAAAAGTTCTTCCAATTTCTCTCTTTTCCGACTGGGCTCGATCGGGCATGCCGTCGATTGCGTCGCAGTTGCAGCGAGTTGCATTGTCGCTGTTCGGCGACCAGACGGCTGTGTGGCTGTCGGCAGGTACGGCTGTCTACTGCGGGGTGAATGACCGATCCAACTCCTGCAGCCGATTGGTTTCCGGGATTCTGCTGGACCTTCAGTGCTCGGCCTATGAAATGATTCCCATCCGCATCGGCGATAAGCTGCGCGCGGTCATCGCAGTCGGGCACGATCATGGTCCGGAACATATGGACGCAGTGTGCCATCAGTTACTTCAACTGGCAGGCTGCGTGTTCGTAGGCAGTTACAGCGCGGCGCGACGTGAATCCAGGCGACAGCGAAACCATCGTCAGTGGCGAAATGTGGCCAATGGCGCGTGCGACTTTGCGATGGTTCTGAATTCCGGCCTCGAGATTGTCGGTGTTGTGCCATTCGGTGAGTCAAATCTTCCTGCGATCAGCGGCCTGCGTCTGCAGGACATCGTTCCAAGGAATTCTTACGAACCCCTTCGGCAAACAATTGAGGACGCGATTGATTCCGATCAGGCACGCACCTGCGACTTAATGATTCTGCAGCGCCAGGGGAAAACTCGTTCGTTTTCCACAAGAATCGAGCCTGGCGGAGCCTCGTCGGCCAGCGTCTGTACGCTGTATCTCACCAACAATGATGTGGAACGCGCCGCTGTCGATGAATTGAATCAGCTGCGTGAACAGCTGGACCGAGCCTCCAGACTCAGTGTGCTGGGAAATATCTCGTCTGAATATGCGCATCAATTGACGCAGCCGCTGCAGGTGATCTCCAATCAGGCTTTCACACTCAAACGCCGACTCAGGGACCCGGATGCGGACATTAACAAAACGATCGAAGGAGTTTCCCGCATTGAGGCCAGCGTGGATCTTGCTCGCGACGTGATCTTCAGCCTGCGGGACTTTCTGCAAAATCGTCAAGCGCGACCATGCGCGACGGACCTCGGTCGTATGATTGAACACGCGTCCAAGATGGTGCAGCCGTTTCCGGACAGTGGAGTTGTGAGAATCTCGGTTGATGATCCGGAAGGGCTGCTTGATCAGTCCCCTCCCTTTGAAGTCCATGTGGACCGCGTTCAGACGACCTATGTTTTGATCAATGTTCTGGTCAACGCGATTGAAGCCTGTGCAAACGCTCAAACGCCCGAACCTGAAATCCACATCCAACTGCGAAGGCATTCGACGCCAAAGTTCGTTTTGGTTTCGCTCTGCGATAACGGACCAGGACTGCCGGCAGGAGACTCGGAACAGGTCTTTCAGCGATTCTTTACCACCAAGTCCACTGGTTTCGGAATCGGCCTGGCCATTTGTCGCGACGTGATTGAGCGTCAGCGCGGCAAAATCCAGGCTCAGAATAACGCCGGGCCTGGATGCACATTCACGTTTTCGTTACTTGTCCAGAGCGACCAGGTCGAAGAAGAAACTCGGCGACTCGAAGAGGACGCAGAAGGTCTTCTGGACAGCAACGCTTATGATGGAGAGTAAACCGCGATGTGGTGTACTGCTCCAGGTAAGGTTCGCTTACGGAGCCGCTGTTGACCCCTTCGTCACTGGCTTTGATGCCCCGGACGCAAGTTCCTTAACACTATGGATCAGTTCAGCGCGTTGCAGGGCCGACTTTCGAATGCTGCGGCGCACTGAGTCAACTGCCACCTGAACAGCATTGCGTTCCTCTTCCAGGTCTTCAATCGCCCGCACCAGACCGACCCTGAACTCAGGTCGTTCAGCCACATCGACACCTTTGGGGTCACCGAGAAGCTCATTGCGGCGAATTGTCAACGCCAAATCCGCGTCAGTCTTCAGTTGGGTTTGATCCGCAATCCGAAGATTGAGTTGCGTCAATTGTTCGATTGATCTCTGAATCGTTTGGTTCAGGCTGTCAATCTCGGTGCGTCCGCCTGGCGGTATTTGAGTTCGGATGCGAACGCCCTGGCTGAAGTTCCACGACGCCATTTCCTGCGGCGAAACTCTCCACGTGGGATACAGCACACACGTTTGATCACCCAACTCATTTGGGCCTATTCCCAGTGAAAACTCGCCCGTATAAACAACGTTACCCTGCCCGTCACCTGCAAAAACGTGCATGGGGGATGCTGCTTTCACCACTTTGCCGTTTTCGTCAGTTACGTCTCGCAGTTCCAGACCCGGTGTTGTCTGGCCCAGGCCGGTCACAAAGAGTTTCCCGCCCTGATTCTGGACAGGAGCCGGGTTCGCGGGTGCGAATGTCCATTCGTAGCCCCATCCCATTTTCATGGCGGCAAGATTCGCCTGAGCTGCTTCCAGTTCCGCATTGGCAATTTCGAACGCCCCGACCGCTTTCTCACTCTTCGACGTCGCCTCACGAAGCTGACTGGCAACTTCACCGCGGCGAAATCCAAGTTTGGCTGCCAGCCAGAATTCCACGAGCAGTCCGATAATGACCAGCGAACCACAAACAATACCAAGCCTGCTCATCAAATTGACTCCGGCGGAATCTCAAAAGCATTAAGGCTGCTCGCGGATACCGAATCGCGAATCGCACACCCCAAACACAGTATCAGGGAAATCGGCGAAATCCTCGCTCGCTCTTCGCTCTCACCATACCGCAGCAACCATGCAATGCGATTGACTTTCGAGCAAACCCCAAACCAGCGCAAGTCTACACGACCGAAAGAGTCTTCGCATCCTGCCAAATCTTGCAACCCATGCTAATGCGTCGAAAAGTGCCAGGTCAAGAGCCGTTGCGACCCGCAAAAATCGTACAGGCTGAAAAGTTAGATCGGAGGCCAGAAAGTTAAACAATTACGGCGAGGCGGATTTCAGCATGTCCAGGTCTGGCTGCATTCGCCGCAGTCCTTCTTCGACTGTGACCAGGGGCATGTAACCAAAGTCCCGCCGAGCGGACTCAATGCTGTAACTGTGAGACCCCGACAACTGCGCCGCGACGAACCGTGTCATCGGCGGTTCGCCCTTCAGTCGCAACACCTTCCATGCCGTTTCAAGTACCGAGCCAATTCGCCCGGCAGCGGTGGCGGAAATGGAACGCGTTACCGCTGGCAATCCCGCGCGTTCGAGAACCAGATTGATCCAGTCCCAGAGATTGACAGCATCAGGCTCGTTGATGAAGTAAGCGTTGCCAGCGGCGTTCACCAAATTTCGCAGTGATTCTTCCACCTGCACGTGAGCGGCCGCCGCGTTCTCCACATAAGAAATCGAGACGACATTTTCCCCGTTGCCGACACGTCGCAGCCGACCGCTTCGGGATTTCTGGATGAGTCGCGGGATAAGATGATTGTCGCGCGGACCCCAGATCAAATGCGGTCGCAGAGCCACCGTGCGCAGACCGTCCGGCTGATTTGCGGTCAGCACTGCCTGTTCGGCCAGAGCCTTTGAATGCGGATAGTGGGACATCCATCTTGTCGGATACGACAGCGATTCGTTCGCGTTGATATGATCCGCACCGTCGAACACCACACTGGGAGAACTGGTGTAGATCAGCCTCTGCACGCCGTTTCGCTGACACGCGGAAATCACATTGAGTGTGCCGATCGTGTTGATGGCATGGTACGTCTGCCACGATCCCCAAACCCCCGGAACGGCGGCGACATGAAACACAGCTTCAATGCCGCGACAGGCTACGTCCACTTTCGCAGCGTCGCGAATGTCGACTTGCTGAGTCTCTACATTCAGTGCCGCAAGAGCCGGATATTGGCCACGGCTAAGTACGCGAACGTCGTGCCCAGCCGCGCGGAGTTGCTCCACAATGTACAGGCCGAGAAATCCGCCTCCGCCAGTGACTAATGCCTTCATGGACTCGGAGTTGCTTTCTCATCGCGCGAATCGGACCGACCGCGTTTGTTGAGAAGCCGAAAGGGGTTGCCAGCATTCACCTGCTGCGCCTTTGCGGATCGCCACTGAACGACTACGTCCGGCTGATCGGCGAAAATGCCGTCCACACCGCCGTCGATCACGAGCCAGTCCAGAAACTGAGTCGGTGATTCCACGTATTTTGGCAGTGCATCGGTTCGGAAGGTCCACACGTGAACCTGAAGTGATCGAGCGTGAGCGTCCTGAACCAGCGTCGTTAGTTGAGGAGATTCGTCGTCGTTGCGACCAGTCACGACATGACTGAGCGGCACGCCGATCCCGTCCGCCACCTCCGCAATCGCTTTCAGTTTCGCGGCGTCCGCCGGATCGCTCAGCAGTTGAATGATCAGCAGCGGTGTCTTCAATTCGGTGCGAAGCCGCCGCACTTCCGACTCATCAAAGCACTGCAGGAAGATTCGGTCATCTGCCGATTTGTAGCCGTACTCTGTGAGTACTTCCAGAACCGCCTGCGACAAATCAAGCCCTGCGGCGCGATGCTCCGCCGGTCCCTTCATTTCGACGTAGACACCAGCCTTGTGCGGGCGGGATTTATTGAGTCCCTGAATTAGCTGCAGGTGTTCACTGAGCGTGGATATTCGAAAATGTCCGGACTCCAATGGAAATCGTGTGCCGTTGTCTTTCCACGGACGCGAGGCCGAACGGCGTTCGGTCACCCGCAGTTGTCTAAGTTCCTTCATCGAAAAATCCATCGCGTACCAGTGGCTGTCCGGCCTTTTGCGATCGGGAAAAACGGACGCGACATCAGTCATGTCGTCCAGAGTCAAATCGTGGAGCACGACGGGGATCCCATCACTGCTGAGCACCACGTCCTGTTCGATGTAGTCGGCCTGCAACGCGTGCGCGAGCACGACGGACTCAGTCGTGTGTTCCGGCAGGTAGCCGCACGCACCGCGATGCCCAATAACGATCGGAACCTGATGACTCTGATCACCGATGACGAGTAATGGCGGCATATCGTGAACCTGAGCTACCGCGATGACCGGCAGCAGCCACAGAGTCGCCAGCGATAGTGGTGCAAGGAACGGGTTACGCAACGAGAATCTCCAAAGTCCGAATCGCACCTGGGGGGGCATGCATTGATGGGTGGCCGGGGTTGGAGAGCGACAGTTCGAACCTTCGGCCACCCGATCCATCATTCTACTTCGACTGTCCCAGGTAGAAGCCCGAAGCGTGAGCGAGGGACCGAGTTAGGCACAATCCCTCGCTCACGCTTCGGGCTGCAAAAATGCACGGTTTCCGCCAAAACTGGCGCTGTCCAATTAGTCAAGAATTTGGGACAGTCGAACTACTATGACAAAGTTCTAAAAAGGAGCTGAACCGTCATCCGGACCGAAGTCAGCTTCATCGTGCTCTTCAGCTGCTGATTCGGCACCGCCACCATCTTTGATCAACTCGTATTCCATCGCTTCGGCGCTGAGGAAAAACTTCACCTCGCTTTGTTCATCACGCTGCCATTTGCGACCGGTCAGACGGTAACTGACCTTGATCGTGTCGCCGACTTTCAGGTTATCAACCATGTCGCAACTCTCCCCGATAAACTCCATCGGCAGATAGTTAGTGAAACGACTGGTGGTTTGCTCCAGCACAACCATGCGTTTGCGAAACCCTTTTTGTCCGAAAGTCTTTGTTGGTTCAATCACGTGAACCTGTCCCGTCACACTCGCGTTACTCATGATGATGTTCCGCTTCTCCGAAGTTGGGAGAAGCCCGGCTTTTGGCAAAAGCCGGGCTTCGGTTGCTTGGGAATTCGTCAAATTCCGCCGTTACTTTGCCTCTGATTTCTTGCTCTGAGCCTTCTCTTCTTGAGGCTCTTCGTCCTTAACTATGCTGGCCTTTTTAATGTAATCGAGCTTCGGGAAACTCTTGTTTAGATATTCGTTCCCTCGCTCCTGAATCAAGCCCTGATTCGGCTTTTCGCGATACTCCGCATTGATCGCATCGACAACGTCCATTCCGTCAACAACTCGCCCAAACGGCGCGAAGCCCTGGCTGTCCAGTCCGGCGTTGTCCTTAAAGTTGATGAACAACTGACTAGTCCGACTGTCCGGGCCACTGGTGGCATACGTAATAAAACCCCGCTTGTTGGATTGCGTTACGCGGTCATCTTCGATTTTTGCATCCACCCAACTCTTTTGAATCTCTGGATCGCCATTGATGCCCCACTGCACCATAAAATTCGGCACGACGCGAAAGAAACGGCAATCATCGTAGTATCCAGCTTCAACCAGCTTGTGGAAACGATCGGCACCATTTGGAGCCCACTCACGGGTCACTTCCACGGTAAAGTTTCCCTTCGATGTTTCGAATAGGACTTTGTACACGTCAGGACTCTGATCTTTGCTCTTCGCCTCGTCGGCAAAGCATTGTATTCCGATCGATCCGACGACACCCAGCACCAGCAACAATCGCGCAACACTCTTCACAGTAAACCTCCATTGTTGAAACAGACAAACGCACCGAATCTTAGCATCTGAGGCCGCGATGTATACGCTAAAGGCAAGCGACAGAAAGAATCCAGCCTACGGATCATCGACCATTCGAAACGCGGCTCGCAGGACGCCATCGGCCGATTCAATTCGCATCAGCCGCACGCCGGACGAATCTGCAGGCGTTATTGGCAAGTTGAATTCACGCGGCAGCGTCGCAGGTGGAATCTGTTCGACGAGCGACTGAGCAGCATTTGTGACGACTGATATCCAGGGTGTGCCTGTTTTCACTGTGACGACTTCCGGTGGATTCGTATCGACTTCGCCTGGAGCCATTTTGCCTTCAATCGGGATTCTCAACTCCGGTGGCTGCGATTCCGGTTGCGTCGATGCACCACCGGCAATCGATATTGAGTTTCCCTCGTCGCCAACGTCGACGCGGTCCAGCGCAATCGCCCATTCGTCTGCCGAAACACCACGCCCACGCATTCGCCAGGACATCTTCATCCCGCCGCTTGGGGCTCCCAGTTTTGGCACAATTTGAAATGCGGTTTCGATACAGATATCACCACGATCGAATCGAACAGCAATCGGTCGCACCTTTGCCATTTCGATTGAAAACGCCGCAGGTGTCGAAGTGGAATAGCTTTCGAGGTCCCGCACCAACTGCAGCAGAGAGACCAAAGACCATTTGTCATCGCCGTTTCTGTTCCAGGCCTTTGCGGCCTTCTCGACCTGCGTATCGGTCAGCATCAGTCCGCCGGGAACATGGTTTGCCAGCAGAGCAGTCGCGACGGATTCTGACATCATAAACGCAACTTCTTCGTCCGCGTTCAACAATGGCATGGCGACAGTGGCCGCGTTAAGAGACGTCGGCACTCTGCCGTCCCGCCGCGAAATCGCGGCAATGGAAAACGTTGTATCGGTGGAACTTGCGACCCAGCGGAGCGGAGTGTCCTTCAGGCTGGCTTCAGCCTGAGTCCGCATGCTGGCCAGTTGTCGCTCCAGACGTGCGAACTCCTCGTCGATAATCCGATTGACTTTTGGCAGGACGTCGCACGACAAATCTTCCGCAACAGCCTGATTGATTTGTCCCTGTCGCCGGGACACCTGTTCCCACGCAATTCGATCTGACAAAGGACTCAACAGCGGCAGCGCCGCTCCCATGGCACTCACCACTCGTCGTGGACTTTGTTTCGCCTGAATCGTGCCGTAGCCCGGTTGAGTCAAAAAGCCACTGCCATCGAACCAGAATGGCTTCGTGATTTCAAAATGATGATTCCCCACTCCATCAATCAGTACCTCCCGATTGACGCTGGTCGTCTGACTGGTGACATCGCCCGTGTTAATCACGTCAAAACGTATATTGCCAGCGTCCGGCAGAATTCGTAACCGTGTTTCCGTGGTTGTTGACTGCTCCCCCTGGACGTCGCTTCCCAGAATCACTTTCGTGACCGGGTCGCATTCTGTCCTCGTCTGGGCAAATCGTTGCTCAAGTGTCGTATTCCGAATTGTGACCCCGAACAATGGCTGTTCGGTCGGCTGCGCACGTGCCGTCGAAATCAGAAGTGTCAGAATCAGGACGCCCTGGCACGCACGTTGTCCGCAAACCCAAAGACGGCCTAAGACCATCTGGCTGTTTTGAAGAGGTTGAACTGACGGGCTCGTGTCTGACATAGCTGCCAATTGTTCACGAGTTTGGCCACAATTTCCACTTCCGGTCTGAACTTCCTGCCAATTCGCTGATCCGCGACGAGAAAACAGGCGTTTTCGAAAAACGGCGGCGAAGGACACGACGCAAGCGACGAACAACCATTCGCTTTGGTTTCCGGTAGGCTCAGCGGTATAATCAGGCGTCTGGCCCGATACTCATGCGGGCTGTTGATTTAAAGGGGTCAGACCCTTTCATACCGGCTGTCGAAGCCAAATTGTCAGTGTTTTTGCCATTGATTACCGTCATTAGAGGGTCTGACCCCTTTAAATCAACAGCCCGCATGCGTATTGGGCCAGATGCCTGATTATACCGCCGCGCCTCCCGGAAACCAAAGCGAATGGTGGTTCGCCGCTCGCGTCGTATCCTTCGCCGCCGTTTTTGGAAAACGCCGGTTTTTCCGCTCCAGATCATTGAATTG
>JBBQSE010000056.1:0-25454 GCA_038214195.1 Planctomycetales bacterium | reverse complement strand
GCAGGAAAGTCTTGTTGAAGCTGAAGCAGTCTTAAACGAACTTGAAGCGTTATCGCAAAAGGAACTTGTTGAGCAGCGGAAGGTCAGCCATCTCAAGAAATCCCGTGATCGTGTGACTGAGATCCATGGGCAGTTGCAGGAGATCAAAGCTCAAAGATTTCCTGTGACTGTTGATGTCAAAAAAGAACTTGGCGCCTGGAGTGGTGACGACATCGGATTCGGGCAACTTCAGTCGATGCAGGAAGGACTGCGACTCGCCCGTGAAAGAGTGACGAAGTTAGAGCAGATATCCGCGAGTGCTGCCGCTGCCATTGTCGAAATTGACGCAGAGATACAGAGGTTTACCGAAGAGATTGAGAGGCTCTTTCCACTGGTGCGTTATGCATTTCGGTCGTCGGCAATTCGGGAGATTGATCCTGCCGTGCTATGCCTGCAGAGCGTTGGATCAACGGACTTGCTTGGAGTCATGTGTCGAGTCCATTTGATGATTGAGAGCGGACGGTTTTCTGATTCCTCGGAGGGACCGGAGAGTGGCTCGCCAGTGAGTGTCGTGCCGCTTGAACAAGAGTTACGGACGGCCTTACAAAGTGCCTTCAGGCACGCAGGCTGCAGACCGCAAGCCCTTGCAACGCTTAATGACCTGGCCGAACTCGCTGATGGCACGTCTCCTCTCTTGAATCAGTGGCCTGATTGTGGATCATTGGGTCCTGGTGCGAGCGTATCGATGGAAGCCCTGGAGGCCGATGTTTCTCTGATTGAGTTGCTGTACCGAAACCTGCGATTCGACCTTGCTCCCGGAAAGCCGACATGGCTTGCATACAGGCCGGGATGGGATGAATCCTTCCACGGCCCGCTTCTTCGGTTGTTTGCGAGATTGGCGTTGCAGGAGAATTTGCAGCCACCGATGAGACATCGCTCCCTCGCGATAGCGCTGGATGGGGTTACCAATTGGGTCAATCGGGAGTATGAGATTCGGCAGACAGAAGATTCAGATCCTGACCGTCCCAAAACAGACAGGCGAATGCTCTCAGCCTGCAGTATTTCAGTCTCCGGCCTGTTGATGGCGTGGACCGACATCCTTAAGGTGACTCAAGGTGTCGCTGCGTCGAAGAACAGTGACCCGGAACGAGCGAGGAGCCGAGTCGCACAGTTTGCAAACAACACGAATCAGCTAGCCACCTGGTCGATGGCATTGCTGAATGATTCTACGCCAACTGACCTGGATCGTTTCCTGCTTCCTGCCGGAAAGATATTTCGCTCGTGTGCGCAAAATTCGGACTCTGCACTCTATCCCGCGTCGCCCGCCGTGCGTGAATTTATCGTGGCCCTGATAGCAACAAAGGAACGGCTGGCTGCTATTCAGACACAACCGATAGTCGACCAGATCCGAGGGACAGTGCTGGCGCAGAGCCCTGTTGGCCTTAATTTTGGAACATCGGGAGATCTTGCCCTGCCTTCGGCAAGTCCCAATTTGGCTCGACTCAACTAGCCTGCGGGGTCGAAAAGGGGACATTCTACTTTACATCGGGTTTGGCGTCCGTTAGGCATGCTTCAATGCCACGAACATCCAGAGCATCTCGCGGTGGTTTTGTTTACCATGTCCTGAACAGGGGTAATAATGGGCGCAGTGACGTCTTTCACAAGGATGATGACATGGTTGAGCGAAGCCAGAATTGGGAGTGGTCCAGCCTGAAACCAACCGCTCGGAGCGGTCCCGAGGGATTGCTGTGCGACGGACCGATTCTTAAGCCCGCTCAGTGGACTCGATATGTCAACGGGGTGGAAACAGAAGCCGAACTCAAGTCGCTCCGCCACAGCCTTGCTCGGGGTACACCATTCGGCAATCCTCGCTGGCAGACGAGAACTGCAGCAAACCTTGGACTGGAATCCTCGCTTCGCCCGCGTGGCAGACCAAAACTCGCGAATAAGTAGATCGCGGGACGGTCATTGCTGACCGCCCCCCGCACAGATCCGTACGGGACGAACTACGTCATACGGCTCCTCCGTCAGGTCAAACGATCGCGTTGCTGAGCAACGATACCTGTCGTGGCCATCGCGCCGCACCAAGTGATGCGAGATCCGGCGCTGAGTCCGGTACATCGACGGCGATTCGACAACACTTCCCTTCGGTGACTTCCTTTCCTCGTCGGACTCCGCCGCTGCGGTCGCAGTTTTGTTCGCCCGTGTCGATGGTACTACGAAGTCATCTGACTTCCCAACAGCGTTCATGCCAACATTGCCCTCGGAGAGGTTCGTTGGCCGCTCAAGGAGTGAACCGCCAGGCGGCTTTGCACCTGAGGCTGATGGGATCTCCCGGTTCTCGCGTTTGGAATGTCCACGCATGCACAGGGTCTTCGACTCCGCCGTGTTCGTTCGCACCTTGCCTGTAACGGTACGCCCGATGTGGCCTTCTCCCTGACATTACTGGATCGGCACACGGAAGTGGTGATGTCGGAGCTCAATGGCTGGCCTGCGTTACCCTTCGCACGGACGCTCAAGACAGACCGGTCGCCCGATCCGCCCCTCCGCTGAAGGCCGAAGTAGTTGGCTAATCCTTCCTCGTAAGATACTTTCATTCTCTATTCCAAACCGGTTTATCCCGGCACACAATGTCCCCTGGTAAGTAGCCCCCAGATTCGCTCGCAGCAGTGTGCTGCGTAGCACGAGATGTCCGCAGGTCGGGAGGCTGCGGTGGAAGGTTTGCAGAAATCCACCTGGAACCACGTCGATATTCGGAGGAAGCGGTTTCGGAGTTCGAAACTCAGAGCGTCGATCTGTTTGCACATTGGATAGACTTCGCCAACCCGATGACGACGGGCTGAACAACACAGTCGCACGGGGCCCCGCCTGAATGCTCGTCTCGGCGGAGCGAGACGGCTACGTTCACACTCTCACTCTAGGACTCTTGTCGAAAAATGCCGATTTTTCGCTCGACTTTAATATCCGGTTGTTCCAATAGTACCGGTTGTGCGCGTTGTAACGGTTGCAGGACAGTCATATCTAAAGAGTTCCGCACAGTTTTCTTCACTCCTTTTGGAGACGTTTACAATGAGTATTTCAACTTTTACCGGCAGGCACTTGGCCTGGTTGGCCGGTATGCTGTTGGTCCTGCATGGATCTGCAGCCAATGTTTCTGTCGCTGACGATTTGTCCTCGGCAGTGAATTCGGAGTTACTGAATCTTTCGAAGGCTTTTCGAAGTCTCGATCAAAGTTATCAGTATCGCGGGATGTCCAGTCGTCTGGCATCGACAGCAGGTTCTGTGTTTGTGGACTGGGATGCCAAGGGAATACCTCCTGAGCATCGCTATCCCGTGGCGGCCCCTGCGCCTGTTCTGGTGGGATGTGCCGGAACGAAGAATGTTTCTCAGGATGCCGATTGTGACTGCGGTCAGCATGGATTGAAGCAACCGCTCTGCTCCGATTGCGGAGCGGTACATCACACGCCGTTACATGGTAATGGCGGCGGTTGTGCGGCGACGATTGGAATTCCGTTGCATCCTCGCTGCAATGATTGCGCAGCGACGATCGGAATTCCGCTGCATCCGCATGCTGCTCGTCAGCAGTGCGATGGATGTAGTGCCTGTCAGTCGAAATGTAAGGATTGCCAATCGACAGGAAGTCCGGTACGAAGTGGCAATGCAGCTCCTTGCCACGATTGTTTTGTGGTGGAGCAGTATCGCAATGGGTGTCTGACGCGAACTCGCGTTCCATGTGATCGGTGCAAAGCTTCCGGTTCGCATGAGTAAGTTCTGGTGTATCACAGATTGAGTCGCCATGACTTAATCTGAATTCGTTTTGAAGCTGCCGTGTTTCTGTGCCTCGGCAGCTTCTTTGCGTTTTAGGGAAGCGTTCAATCTTCCAGCCGACTCGGCCTAACAAAGCACGAACTATGCCTCGCCAAAGATCAGGCAGGCGTTGTGGCCACCGAATCCAAAACTGTTTTTTAGGGTTCGACGAATGCGCATGCTTCGAGATTTTTCAGGGATGTAGTCCAGGTTGCATTCGGGATCTGCTTCATCAAGATTGATCGTTGGTGGCGCGATTTGACACTGGACAACGCAAAATGGGACATTCTACTTTACATTGGATTTCCTCTTCCTCTTTCCCTCTTTGGTGATTTTCAGAGGGAATTCCAGATGAACGGATTCGTCCATATTTTTCCATCGGCCTCGACGTAGTCTGGAATCTCACCGGTCCACAGTACGCGGAGGTACACAGCGGGCATCAACTTCGCAGACATCACATTGGCTGATCCCATCGTGGCAAAGACGATCACGCTCAGCACGATCGCTTTTAGCCAGCGACCATCCTTCCACGCGATACCAGAGGCAACGAGAGCGATCGCCAGGACAATACTCAACGGAGGGCATGAAAGCGCGAGAATTGGAATAATTCGTTCACCCACATTCCACAATGCAACAAACCGAGGCCACGATCGAAATGTCAGGACAAGTGCCCAGCCCGCATAGATCAAACTGATGGGCAACGGCAATCCCCAGCAGAATGTCGCCGGAATAAGGCCCCAGCGGAACTTTAGCACTGGACCTGTTTGGTCAGGACTGCTGATTGGTACCGGCGGGCGGTAAGGGTTTTCGTTCATGACGGCTGCTCAATCGGAATAACCCACGGGCTCACGATTTTCACAAAGTACGACGCGAAGGCCCCCTCATCCGCCCTGCGGGCACCTTCTCCCCCGATTCGGGGGAGATGGGACTTTGAGTTCGTCGTCTGCTCAACTATTTCTTCTTCGGTCGGAACATGTGCGTTGGCTGGCCGAAGACGGATTCGGCGGCTTCCATGAGGGTTTCGGAAAGTGTTGGATGGGCGTGGATGGAATCGGCCAGATCGCGGGCTGTGGCGCCCATTTCGATTGCCAGCACGGCTTCGGCGATCATCTCTCCCGCACCGGGGCCGACGATGCCGACTCCGATCACGCGTTGCTTGAGCGGTTCGACGATGAGCTTGGTGATGCCTTCGGTGCGGGCCAATGACTGGGCTCGACCTGAGGCCGCCCATGGGAATCGATGGACGGAAACCTCCTTGCCCTGAGCTTTCGCTTCGGCTTCGGTGATCCCCGCCCAGGCCAGTTCCGGATCGGTGAACACGACCGCCGGGATGGCGATGTTATCGAATTCGACAGGTTCGCCCAGCAGTGTCTCGGCGGCGATCTTTGCTTCGCGTGTGGCTTTGTGAGCCAGCATCGGTTCACCGGCGACATCGCCGATCGCCATCAGTTTCGGATCTGCCGTTCGCTGGTTCTTGTCGATCTTGATGAATCCCTTGTCGTCGATCTGGACTTTCGTCGTTTCCAGACCCAGGCCGCGACTGTTCGGGCGTCGGCCGACAGAGACCAGAACTCGATCAAACGTCTGACTGGGCTCAACCCCTTCGCCTTCCAGACTGGCCACGATGCCCGCAGTCGTCGGCTCAAGTTTTGCGACCTTTGTGTTCAGGTGAATGGCTTTGAACTGATGCGCCAATCGTTTCTGCAGGGGAGCGACAAGATCGCGATCAGCGCCGGGCAGCAGACCGGCCGTCATTTCCACAACCGTGACTTCCGAACCGAAGGCAGCGTAGACAGAACCCATTTCAAGCCCGATGTAGCCGCCGCCAATCACGAGCAGGCGATTGGGGATGTCTTTGAGTTCCAGGGCTCCGGTCGAATCCATGATGCGATCGTCGCCGAGAGCAAACATCGGGGGCATGGCGGGCTGCGATCCCGTCGCCACGATGCAGTGATCGAAGGTCAGCGTTTTCGTCTGGCCATCCGGCGTCTTCACTTCCAGCGTGTCGGAGTTCAAAAACGTTCCGCGCCCCTTGAGCAACTCGACGCCACGGGCTTTGCAGAGTCCTTCGATGCCGCCGGAGAGATTGCCGATCACGCTGTTCTTGAACGCGCGGAGTTTGTCGAGATCAATCGTCGGCTTCGGAAATGTCACGCCGCATTCTGCAGATTCAGCAGCTTCGTTAATCAGTTTTGCGACATGCAGCAGCGCTTTGGAAGGGATGCAGCCGCGATTCAGGCAGACGCCGCCGGGTTTGACGCCTTCGTCAATCAGGACGACCTTCATCCCATGATCCGCCGCCGCAAACGCCGCCGGATATCCGCCAGGACCGCCACCAAGAACCACCAGTTGAGCGTGTTGATCAGCCATCGAAAATGAATGCTCCTGAAACCGTGATGCACGCGAGTGGCGTGCTGTGTTTATGTTTGTCCTGAGGAATCGCCCGCCGCCATCACAGGGCGTTGATTCAATCGAAAATTGTGAGCGGCAAGGCGCTAGCCGCCGGTTTTTTTAGTATTTTCCAAACAATCACCGGCGGCTAACGCCTTGCCACTCATTGAATCAACACTCCGCGCATACACCGGAAAGTGGACTGTAACGCAGAAGCCCGGCATTTTCAAAATGCCGGGCTTCGATTGCTGTCCAGCCGCGTCGCAAATCGCGACCCGTTACGCCTTCACCATCTGTTCCGCCGCCAGTTCCTTCAGAGCACGCTTGTAGTCCACAGGCATGATTCGGTGGAAATGCTTCAGAGATTTCTTCCAGCTGTCCAGAATCTGTTTGGCAACGGCGGAGCCCGTTAAGCGATTGTGATTTTCAATCAGAGTCTTCAATTCCTGAACGTCGGCCTCTTCTGTCATTTCTTCCAGTTCGACCATTTCCAGATTGCAGTTCACAAGGAACGTTTGGTCTGGGTCGTAGACGTAGGCCACACCACCGGACATGCCCGCCGCAAAGTTGCGACCGGTGGGGCCGAGCACCACGGCGCGACCGCCGGTCATGTATTCCAGACCGTGGTCGCCGCAGCCTTCAATGACGGCGGTGGCTCCGGAGTTGCGGACGCAGAAGCGTTCCGCCGCGATGCCGCGGAAGTATGCTTCGCCGGAGGTCGCTCCATAGAGCGCCACGTTGCCGATGATGATGTTTTTCTCAGCCACGAAGCCGGCTTCCTTCGGCGGATAGACAATCAGGCGACCGCCGGACAATCCCTTTCCGGCATAGTCATTGGCGTCGCCTTCAATTTCAATGGTGATCCCATGAGCCAGCCAGGCACCGACGCTCTGTCCTGCGGAACCCTTGGCCTTGATGTGAATCGTGTCCATCGGCAAACCGTTGGCTCCGTGAGCGCGACTGACTTCGTTGCTCAGGATCGTCCCAAATGCACGGTCGATGTTTTGGATCGTGGTGTCGATCCGAACATGCTTCTTCTCCTTCAAAGCCGCTTCGCACTTCTTGAGCAACTCCATATCCCGCACACCGTCGAGGGCATGATCCTGATCGATGGTGCAGAAGGTCTGCACGTCGGCGTGCGGTTTCTGAGCGGGCGTCAGAATCGGAGACAGATCCAGCTGACTGGCCTTCCAGTGCGTGACAGTCGGATCAAGTTCCAGCATGTCAACTCGACCGACCATTTCATTGATCGTCCGGAAGCCCAGTTCGGCCATGATCTCCCGAGTTTCCTCAGCGACCATAAACAGATAGTTCACGACATGCTCCGGCTTGCCCTGGAATTTCTTGCGCAGGACGGGATCCTGAGTCGCGATGCCGACGGGACACGTATTCAGATGACACTTGCGCATCATGATGCAGCCGAGCGTAATCAGCGGTGCGGTTGCGAACCCGAACTCTTCGGCCCCCAGCATCGTCGCCATGACGACGTCACGACCTGTCTTCAACTGGCCGTCGGTCTGCAGGCGGACTCGACTGCGGAGGTCGTTCATCACAAGCGTCTGATGGGTTTCCGCGATTCCCAGTTCCCAGGGAAGACCAGCATGTTTGATACTGGTCAGCGGAGAAGCTCCCGTACCGCCTTCGAAGCCGGAAATCAGGATATTGTCCGCGTGCCCCTTGGCCACGCCCGAAGCGATCGTTCCAACTCCAACTTCCGAAACCAGTTTCACGCTGATGCGAGCGCGACGGTTGGCATTCTTCAAATCGAAGATCAGCTGCGACAGGTCTTCGATTGAGTAAATGTCGTGATGCGGAGGAGGACTGATCAGGCCGACGCCCGGTGTTGACATTCGCGTCGATGCGATGGTCTTATCGACCTTGTAACCTGGCAACTCACCGCCTTCACCCGGCTTCGCTCCCTGCGCGATCTTGATCTGCAGTTCGTCTGCGTTCGTCAGATACCATGACGTGACACCGAAGCGACCGGAAGCGACCTGCTTGATGGCAGAACGACGCGAGTCGCCGTTTTCCATCGGCTCAAAACGATCGTAGCGTTCGCCGCCTTCGCCCGTGTTGCTCTTGCCGCCGATGCGGTTCATGGCGATTGCGAGAGATTCATGCGCTTCGGCTGAAATGGAACCGTAGCTCATCGCCCCCGTGCAAAATCGTTTCACGATTTCTTCCACAGACTCCACTTCGTTCAGCGGGACAGGTGTGCCCTTGCGAAACTTCAGCAGTCCGCGGAGATGGCAGGAACGAGTTGTTTCCGCATTCACAAGTTTCGAAAAGTCTTTGTAGGCGGACTTGTCGCCGGTGCGAGCGGCCTGCTGAATGCGTCCGATGGTGTGCGGATTCCAGGCGTGCTTTTCGCCCGTGCGCCGCCAGGCAAACAGACCGGGATTCGGCAGTTCGTGAGAAATGCTGTCTGGATTTTCCGGGAAGCCAATGTGATGCCGCATCAGTGCTTCCTGAGCCAGCACGTCGAATCCGACGCCTTTGATGCGGCTGGAGGTACCCGCGAAGCATAGATCGACAACTTCGTCAGCGAGGCCGAGGGCTTCAAAGATCTGAGCCCCCTTGTAGCTTTGGAGCGTCGAAATCCCCATTTTGGCCATGACCTTCAACATTCCGTTGGCGACACCGGAACGATAGGCAGCCACAATTCGATCGTCGTCCCAATCGTCGCCGAGCTTGCCGTCCAGACGGGATTGTCGCAGCGCGTAAAGAGCCAGGTAGGGGTTAACCGCGTCGGCTCCGAATCCAATTAGCAGGCAGAAGTGATGCACTTCGCGAGCTTCACCGGATTCGACCAGCAGTCCGATCTGCGTTCGTTCCTCATTTCGCACGAGATGATGATGGACCGCACCGGTCGCCATTAGAGAACTTACGGGCACTCGATCCGCGCTTACCTTGCGATCTGAAAGCACGATCAGGCTATAGCCATTGCGAATCGCGTCTCGGGCTTCTTTGCAAATGCGATCCAGCGCAGGCCGCAGACCGGCAACACCCTCGGACTTCGGATAAGTGATATCAATCACCTTGCACTTCCAGCCACGGTGCTTGACACCCTTCAGATTCGCCATTTGATGGTTTGTCAGGATCGGATGCGGAATCGCGAGTCGATGGCAACTTTCCTGCTTTGTGTCGAGCAAATTGCCTTCCGGACCGATGTAACACTCCAGCGACATGATGACTTCTTCACGGATCGAATCGATCGGCGGATTTGTCACCTGCGCGAAGAGCTGATGGAAATAATCATACAGCATTCGCGGCTGATCGCTGAGACACGCGAGCGCCGCGTCATTGCCCATTGAACCGATCGGATCCTTGTCAGCTTTAATGAGCGGCAGCAGCATGAACTGCATCGTCTCCGAAGTGTATCCAAACGCCTGCATCCGGTTCAGCAGATCCTGGCCCGTGAGCCGTTCGGGTGGAGTTTTCTTCGGCAGTTCTTCCAGACGAATACGCTGTTCCTGAACCCACTGCTGGTATGGACGGCGTGAAGCCACGTCGGCCTTGAGTTCCTCGTCGTCGATGATGCGGCCCTGTTCGAAATCGACAAGGAACATGCGGCCCGGCTGCAGCCGTCCCTTGTAAGCGACATTGTCCGGTTCGATGTCCAGCACGCCGACTTCGCTGGCCATGACGACACGGTCGTCCTTTGTGACGTAATAGCGGCTCGGGCGCAGTCCGTTGCGATCCAGCGTCGCGCCGATGTAGTGACCGTCGGTGAAAGAGATTGACGCCGGTCCGTCCCACGGTTCCTGCAGGGCCGAATAGTATTCGTAAAAGGCCCGCTTGTGCTCGGGCATCGTCTGATGATTCTGCCATGCTTCCGGCACCATCATCATGACCACTTCCTGCAGCGTGCGGCCGGAGTGGTACAGCATTTCCAGGGCGTTGTCGAAGCAACCGGAATCGGAAGTATGAGGTTCGACAATCGGGAACAGCTTTTCGATTTCCTTCCCAAACAGGTCGCTCTTCATCATCCCCTGACGAGCGAACATCCAGTTGGAGTTGCCCTTCACAGTGTTGATTTCGCCGTTGTGCGACATAAACCTCAGCGGCTGAGCGCGGTCCCAGCTGGGAAACGTATTGGTGGCAAATCGCGAATGTACCATTGCCAGATGCGTGTCATAGTCGGCGGCCTGGAGATCTTTGAAGAACGGCACGACCTGATGCGACGTGAGCATGCCCTTGTATATGATCAGCTTGGTTGACAGTGAGCACACGTAAAACAGCAGCGACTGAGACATGTCGCTGTTGCGCAGCTTGTGGCTGGACAGCTTGCGAATGATAAACAACTGTCGTTCGAGCGCTTCCTTGTCGAGTCCGTCCGCGCCGCCCACGAACAGCATTTCCATGTGCGGAGCGCACGCCCGAGCGGTTTTTCCAATGTCAGCTTTTTCAAAATCCACCGGCAGCGTTCGCCAGCCGAGCAGTTTCTGTCCCTGTTGAGCGATGAACTTTTCCACGGTCTTCTTGCAGGTGGCACGCTGCTTTTCATCCTGAGGCAGGAACACGACTCCGGCCCCGTAGCTTCCGGCGGCAGGCAGATCGACTTTGATGTCCTCTTTGGCAACCCGGACAAGGAAGTTGTGCGGCAGCGCCGTGAGCATTCCGGCCCCGTCGCCGGTGTTGGATTCGCACCCGCAGGCACCACGGTGGTCCATGTGTCGCAGAATGCGGTCTGCGTCATCAACGATCTGCCGACTTCGAACACCTTTGATGTTCGCAACGAATCCCACCCCGCAATTGTCGCGCTCGTTGCGGGGATCGTAGAGACCTGTCGCTTCCGGCGCGCCAAAAGGGGGCCGAAATGGAGCTGGATACAGGTTACCGCGGATGTCTTCCATGGAATTTAGTCTTCTTTCTTTCAATTCATTCCGCTGGCGAGCGGCATGGCTTCAGATTTCCGAGCAACATCGTCGCTCACTCGGAGGGCTGACGCCCTGCCACTCGCCTTTTCAAACTGCTTCATTGATTCCGACGAAACCGGTCGGAGCGGCGTGCGCGTCGATTTTGCCACCAGGAATTCGCTGACACACAGAATTTCAGAACCGGATCAGCGAGGTGGCAGGATGGCCTGTTTAGACGCGGCCGCGCGTTTCGCACCCACATTGACACTGGCACCAATCGCACTGAATCGCGAGTCGGCGAAACCCGCACCCACAACAGACGTTGTGTTCACGGTCATTGACCGAGAGGCTGCGGAAGTCGGGACTCGAAGCGAATTCAACATGATTTTAGACACACCAGTTCATTAATTCTGTGACACAGCAATTCGAAGTACGTCTCAGCTCGGATTCTTGACGACACAGTAAACCGAATCCGAGCCAATGTTTTCACGAAATTACCACTCTTCGTGTGGGGCGAAGAACGGACTTTGCGACAAATTTAGCGTGCGGATTGTCTCAGGCTTTTGATGCGAAAACAAGCAATCATCCCGCACTTCTGCCGGATCAGAGAAATCAGGGCTCCCAGCCCTCGAACTGGTAAAATGGGGACGAATGCTCGCGGATCGCCGTCCAGTCACGTTTCGGTCAGTTGATCTTGGACGGACTTTGCACGACGATCAGTGGCACGTGGTAATTAGCCACGAACATCATGAAGTTTCTGCGTATTGTGCCAATGAATAGTGTCGAGCCAACTCTGATCGATCGCCGCCACCGCGTTGGATGGACGGCAATCGTGTGCCTTGGCGTGGCGGCAATCGGCGTTACATTTGCCGAAAAAGACTCTGTTTGGCCCGCCGCAGCCCTCCGCGTTGGCATCGTACTTGGGGCTCTGTGGCTCTGCTTCCCAACGAAAACTCGTCCTGCCGCCTGGGCAGCGTTAACCAATGGCCGCATGGTCGCTCTGGTGATCGCGACCTTGATGTGGAATCGAATCAAGTACTTCATGCCGTTCCTGGCGTTCGCGGGCCTGATCATGTGGTTCATTCGTCCGCGAAAGAAGTAGCGATCCGTAAATTTGCTCATGGGTGGAAGTTTAAGGCAAGCGGCACAAAACGATTTACCACCAGAAGCCCGGCTTCTCCAAGAAGCCGGGCTTCTTTCCAGGTATGACACCATCTGCCGCTCGCCTAATTAAGCCACCGTCTGAACTGTGATTCACTTGCACGACAGTTACCATTTCTTACGCCAAAGTGATTCGGGATTTAAGATGTGTTTTCACGGCCTGATGCGTTCCAAACAATGCTGTTTGCCGCAAACATCACCCGCCACAAAGCGACAAAGCGGCTACACGATTGTGGAAGTCATGATCGGAATTGTCGCCGTCGCGGTGTTATTGGCAGTACTTCTTCCTGCCATCGTGCGGGCGAGGGCGAAAGCTCGGAATGCCGGTTGTCATGAAAAACTGCATAAGATTGGCACGGCCCTGGAGATGTTTGTTGATGCGGATCGCGCATTTCCGACGGCCCATCTGACGGATGAGAATTCTGGCGTGATCAGCGATTTCCAAATGCGAATGTTGCCTGCTGTTTCGGCGGAAGCGGTGTTGAAACGATTGTTGCATCAGGACAAGACTGGCGGTTCTCTTCGCGTGCCGGTGTATCTTTGTCCGGAGGATTCGGATGCGTACGACGCGGCGAGTCAGTCCTTCACCACCAACTACCACACGAATATCGGTGTCGGCTTCGCGGCGTACCAGCCTTATGGTGGATTTCGCCGAGACGACTCGGTCGATTCGCGCCAAACGGATTTTTCCGATGGCCTGTCAACGACGTTCGCAATCTCCGAGCGGCTGAGTATCCTTCCCGAAGTCCAGGGCGACATCACGGGGCCGAACGCTCTGCGTGTCTTTTGGTGGACAGAGAAGCGATATTACGGAAAGGACGACGTCGAGGCCGCTGTCGATCAGGCGCGGATTCACAGAACATCGCCGGATCCTCAATCGGGCATTGGCTATTCCCGTGACTATGATCACATGCTGCCACCAAATCATCCTGCCAGCAGCAACGGTCCGAATGAAGATGGAGCCGATACAAAACATCGATTGATTCCGCCCAACAGTCTCCATGGAGATTTCGTCAATTCGCTGATGGCCGATGGCTCAAGTCGCACGACGTCCAACAGAGTGAATTTGAAAATCTGGCGGGCGTTCGGGACACGAACTGGTGATGATTGAAGATTGTTTTTTAGGCGATCGGCAGTAAAGGAATTACCAATTCCCAAATCTGCGGCCAGACAACCATTTGCGATCGATCATGCGGAAGGATGCAGATCTGGGACAGATCTGCCTACGCTGTAGTCCGACTTGTCCCAAGTCGGATTCCTTCGGTATGGCAACATCTTTGTGGTAGCCATGATTCTGGCGCTCGCCTTACAGCCCCGCGCCAATCTGCTGTCGACGGCATTCGTAGAGCACGATGCCCGCAGCGACGGCGACGTTGAGTGAATCGACCTGGCCCAGCATCGGGATGGAAACGCGGCTGTCGCAGAGTTCCAACAGTTCGGTGGCAATGCCGAACGCTTCGCTTCCGACGATGAAGGCAGTCGGCCCACTTAGGTTGGCAGTCCAAAGAATGACATTCGATTTTTCGGTGGCTGCGACGATCTGGAATTGAGCATCCTTCAGATTCTGGATGGCTGCGATTAAATCCGGGACCCGGAAGATGTGCTGATGATTTGCGGCACCGGAAGATGCTCGGGCCACATGCGGCGTGACGAGCGCCTGACTGTGCTCGCTGATGACCACACCGTCAGCCCTGACCGCGTCACAACATCGCAGAATTGCTCCAAAATTATGGGCATCCTGGATACTGTCGCAGACGACAAACAGCGGCAGCGTGCCGGACGAATCTGAGGGATTGTCCTGTTGCGAGGCCGGAGGCAATGTCGATCGAGCGGCACTTGCCAGGGCGTTCAGATCCTCGTACGGAAACTCTCCCATGCGAGCCAGGAAGCCCTGATGTTCGTCGGTCTGGCTGAGTTGCGTCAATCGTTCCGACGTGACGAGCTGCGGGAAAACGGCCAAGGGTTCCGCCAGTTGACCGATTTCGACGATATTATCGGACGGCAATTCCTCATCGACCAACAGTTCGTCGATTGGCCATCTGCCGGCGCGTAATGTTTCGAGGACTGCGTGGCGTCCCCAAAGCCAGCTTCTCTGATGGCTGGCTGTGAGTCGTCTGGAACCGCGTCGTTTTCCTGTCACCATCGTCCCAGTCTAGTCGATCACCGGGCCTGATTCCCTTCGCCGGGGCAAAAATTCGACTGCCGGACGAAAGGGAATCCACGACATCACAGGGGGACCCGCCAAAATTCTACTGTTTGGAGACAGAACGCGGTAAAAGGAGGGGATTCTGTGTGATTCCGCAAGTATTACCGCCGACAGATTGACATGGAACCGCCACCCACAATAATCGCGGCTCCTCGAAGGCGAAATCGCCGCTGCCGACACCCAATTCGTCAGGATTTTGTTCTTGGTCGCTCTCAAAAAAACAATACCGCTCTATCTTCACGAAGACGAACGCGAAGGTCTTCGCACGGCCGGGCGATTCAATTCGCAGTTGATGGATTTCTTGCGGAGTCACATCAAAGCGGGCGTTTCAACACTCCAACTTGACACGCTGGCGCACGACTACACGCTTGATCACGGACATACGCCCGCCTG
This sequence comes from Planctomycetales bacterium, assembly GCA_038214195.1. Taxonomy (GTDB): domain Bacteria; phylum Planctomycetota; class Planctomycetia; order Planctomycetales; family Planctomycetaceae; genus SXXK01. The sequence goes on along the minus strand of JBBQSE010000056.1, from coordinate 10,658 downwards.
TCTGGGATATCTCGGTTATCCGAAAACGATTTGCACCAGCGTCAACGAAGTCGTCTGCCACGGGATTCCGAACACGCGGCCACTGAAGGACGGCGATATCATCAATGTTGATCTGACCACGATCGTGAATGGCTGGTTCGGCGATCAGTCCGAAACGTACATGATTGGCAATGTGAGCAACAGCGCCCGCAGACTGGTTCAAACCACGTATGACGCCATGTTTGTGGGAATCAGGGCCTGTCGGCCAGGCTGTACGGTAACAGATATTGGCCGCGCGATTCAGACGTTCGCAACAAAGGCGGGCTATACTGTCGTACGCGAATATCAGGGCCACGGAATCGGACGTGAGTTTCATCAGGAACCTGGAGTTCCCCATTTTCCGTCACTCACGTCAAACCGGGATGTGCTCAGGCCCGGTACCTGTTTTACGATCGAGCCCATGCTCAACATCGGATCATGGAAGACGCGGGTCGATACCAAAGACAAATGGACCGTGCGAACGATCGACGGAGCATTGTCAGCTCAGTTTGAACATCAAATCCTCATGACCGAAGACGGCCCGGAAGTGCTTACCTTCACTGAACACGGCCCACAGGAAGGGCATCAGTTCTGAACGGCCATCCTGCCATGCAAAATCGGCTTGCACTTCTGATCCTGCTGATCGTCATCGCTGGCTGCAATCGATCAACGCAGCCCAAGCCAAATCCTGCGGCGGCGGACAGCAAACGTCCCGAGATCATCGTCACCAGTGATCCGCTGATGGACATGACGATGGCCATCGTCAGAGATGCTGCGGATGTGCGGCAAATTGTTCCTGTGAATACCACATCGCGCGACTGGAAACCCACGTCCGCAGAGGCCGGACTTATGCAGCAGGCGAACCTGATTTTGATTAGTGGAGCGGGATATGAACCGTGGAAAGATCGAGTCTCGCTGCCTGGTTCACGCGTCCGTGATACTGCGGCTGGCTACTACGACCAGTTCATTCGAATCCCCGATGCGGTCAGCCATCAGCATGGGCCGGATGGGCAGCACAGTCATCCGGGGACCGTCTGGGCCACATGGCTGGATCCTGAGTTGTGCATTGCGCAGTTGCATCAGGTCAGCATTCAGTGCAGTCGCCTGCTGCCGGATCGAAAACAATCGATCGAAACGGCAGAAGTCAGACTCGCCGCCCAACTCAACAGTTTGAACTCGGAGATCACGGCCATTCGGGAACGAGTCCCGGAGAAATCCGGCAATGCGGAATTGACCGTCTTTTCTGACGCCCCTCACTATCAGTATCTCGCCCGCCGTCTTGGATGGAAACTGCATTATCTGCACTGGAGCGATTCAGAGTCGCTATCCGATGACGACCGTCAGGCATTGCTTGAAGCCTTTAAGATGAACGGCGATGACCGCAAGATTTTTCTGATGAACTCACGGCGATCGTCGGCAGCAGAAGACTTTGTTCGTGAATCAGGCGGCATCGTGATTCGCATCGACCTGTGCGAGTTCGCCAGCCCCGACGGCAACACTCTGGCGGCTCGGCTAAAACAGAATCTGCAGCACATTCGGGATGCATTTTGACGGGACTCGTACCGTAGCTCCGCCGCTCCGCCGGCGGAAGATCTCAGTTCCCGTCGGCGGAGCGACGGGTGTACGATAGTTCAAACTCAGCGGTGCGATACACGTCCTAATCTGCTCGCAATTCTGGCGGATGACTTTGGATATGCGGACTTGCAGTGTTGTGGTTCGTCGGACATGCGCACTCCGAATTTGAATGAGCTGTTTCGTTCCGGAATGAAATTGACAAACGCTTACGCCAACTGCCATGTGTGTTCTCCCAAGCGAGCGGCGTTGCTGAGTGGCCGGTACCAGGAAGTGGTCGGTGTGCCAGGCGTCATTCGGACGTATCCCGAAGACAACTGGGGCTGGAGTCTCCCAATACACCAACAGAACGCGGATTCAATGTGTTCCGTGGATTTCTGGGAGACATGATGGATGACTATTACCATCATCGCCGCCATGATGTGAACTACATGCGAAACGGAAAAGAGGTAGTGGATCCCAACGGCCACGCCACGGATTTGTTCTCAGAGTGGGTGGTGCAGCGAGAGTCTGGCATCAAGTCGAATCGTGCTAAACTCGTCGCCTTAATTGAGCACATGGATGATGGAATCGGCCATCGTCAATCGCCTGAATGCCGCCCTGCGAAAACACCTGCAGCGAGGCGGAGCTGTTCCATGGCAACCACCCGCGAAGTAGCTGAAGTCGTGAGACTTCAGTTCGTCGCACGATCTCGCTCAAGCCTTGAGACTTCAGTTCGGAACTCTTCCGAATCCCACTACGACCCCGCCGAGGCAATTGGCTTTCAATGCAACCATTCCGGGTGAAACAGCATGATGACACCCAGCAGCAGGATGGCGCTGCCGCTGATGAGTTTCAGCCAGCGGCCCTGCGTCTCCTGCATTCTCTTGCGACTCAGAGTCAGCGTGACAATGCCGACCATCAATGTGTCGTCAAACATGTAGGCGACGATGTACAGCGACAGGTAGGCATATTTCATCCCTGACGAATACCCCTGCTGCATCAGCACGTTGGTGTACAGCGCTGGCAGGCCCGCAGTGCAGAGTAACTCAATGATGTTGACCAGGACGGCCAGCGTAATCGCGCCGAGTACGGCACCGGTCATATGTTCGGCCGTGACGATACTGCGAACGCGTGCGTAGATGCCGGGCTTTGCAGATTCCGGAATCGAAAGGCTGAGGCCCCGTTTGAATGCGAAGAAGTCCTTAATGTGAATCGCGCCGATCACGATCGCCATCACAGCCAGTCCGACTTGAATTGACCGCAGATAACCAATCAGCATGAACACATTGAGCCATGCGGCCATGAAAGCAAAATAGGCCAGACCGCTGACGACGACGAAGGTGCCGGCGATTGCGAGAATGCGTTTTCGGCTTTTCAGATTCACCAGAATTGATAGCAGGAAAAGCAGCACCCACATCGCGCAGGGGTTGAATCCATCCACCAGGCCAACCGCCAGAGTGAAAAGCGGCATCCCCAGTTTGCTGGCACTCAGCCTCCCGAACAAAGGCAGGTTGATGCGATCATTCGGCTCGTCGATCGACGCATTGCCGCCAGCGTCGTCTTCGCCCGTCCCCGGAAGCGGTAATTCCGCTTCGGATTCGTCCGACATGTCATCGCCCGGCAGCGGCAGGTCAGGGGGTTCGTCGGCTGGACTGTGGACCGCGACCCAGGTCAATGTGAGCATGGATGCGCTCAGCGGCAGCGTTCGCTCTCTTGTGTTGACCGTAGCGACTGCCAAAGAATAGACCTGCGGGACCGACCACAGCATCGACGAAGATTTCTGGCCGGTGGACGCCTTGTCTGACGACTCATTCTTCTCGTCGCTGCGCGCGCGACGAGGCACATGAGTCCAGCTTTTTAGCAACGACCGCAATCGCTCGCCAGTGGAATCGACGTCCTGGAATCCCACGACAAGCGTGTCGCACAGATAGAATACCGGGACACTCGCCGCAGCCGTCCTGTGCTGTTCCACCAGTCGTGACAATCGACTCGCGCTCGCCGAATCGACTGCGATGTCGCGATAGACGAACTCAAGTCCAGGATACTCCTTCACAATCGTCGGCAGCCATTGTTTCGCGGACGCACAACGCGAACAGCCGGTTCGAACAAAGACTTCGATCCGCAGCATTGTGATCAATTGCGAGTCCCAGGAATTTTCCTTTGACGCATCATGAATCACGCGATTGCAGCCGTAAATGACGGGCGATGTTTTTGGGGCGACTTTGAAGTGCCGCAGAATGGCTTCGAGTCGTTCCTGATTGCCTGCGTCTTTCTCCATGTCGCGAAGAACCAGCGTGATCCCGCTACGATCAGATTTGATCTTCTCCGCAGCTGCGATGGCCTCTTTGGCTCCAAGGTCGCCTTCGCGATAATAGACTTCGACCAGCACATTGCGGGCCGAGTCCTCCGCCCTGCTTTCAGGAACAAGCGAAACGAACACGATTGGGATCGCGATCCCCAGCATCCAAGTGTTCAGGAGTTGTTTCTGAATTGTACGAAGAATCGACATCTGCCTCTCCTTTTCGAGGATGAGCGTCTCAGCTTACTGTTGTCATTTCGCCGCGCCCGGCAGGCAAACAGGACAGACCGGAGTTACTTCGGAACTTGAGACTTTGGCGGCGAATGTGATTCCTCGGGCGGTGGTCATCAGGCCGGTGACCAGGACGCTGATGGCTGCGACGCGGAACAGTTTTCGACGAATGCCAATCGTGGCTCCGGACAAGCCAGCTCCGGTGACGAGCATTACTGGAATCGTGCCCAGTCCGAAACTCAACATGATCAGCACGCCTTTGGCAACACTGCCGGAACTGGCCGCGAGTGCCAGAAAACTATAGACGAGTCCACACGGAAGAAATCCGGTCAGCAGGCCAGCGACAAAAACTGAAAGTGACGAACCGCCACTGAAGAACTGACTAAACACTGTTCGCGTCACACAGGGCAAGCCTGACTTGCGGCGAATTTTCCAGGACAGCCATCCAGCCGCGTGCAGTCCCTGCACGACCAACAGCAGACCGGCCACGATGGCAAACATCGCCTGCCACCAAACCGCATTGCTCTGCGCTCGCAGAAATCTTGCCCCGATCGCGGCGGCCGTGACGCCCAGAAAGACATAGGTTGTGGTCCGTCCCAGGCTCCAGCATCCCTGACGCAGAATCGCTCCGGTGACCGAGCGAGTTCCCAGGCTCATCGTGGCTGCGATTCCTCCACACATGCCGATGCAGTGCGCCGACCCCAGCACGCCGCTCAGGAATACAAGTGAGAGTTCTGTGATGGAGGCCATCATGCGACTGCCTCCCGGTCCAGTGGCTGCTGCCCCGCGACAACGCCCGGAGACACCTCATCCTGCACTGTCGTTCCCGGCGCAGACATCAAAACATCCGACGGTGATTCGCCCATGAGCCGCAGCGAATTTGAGATCACGAGCAGGCTGCTGACGATCATCAGTCCGGCGGCCACAGCGGGATTTAGAAACCCGAAGGCCGCCAGAATGACTCCGACAGAATTATAACCAAACGCCCAGAACAGATTTTGGCGAATAACCGATCGAGTGCGCCGCGCCAGATGAATGGCCCACGGGATCCGACTCAAATCATTACTCAAAAGGCAAACCTGCGCCGAGTCTCGCGATACGTCCGCACCACAGCCCATGGCAATTCCTACGTCGCTGATGGCCAGCGCGGGGGCGTCGTTGATGCCGTCGCCCACCATGGCGACGGCACCGCAACGTTCGCGAATTTCTGTCAGCAGAGCGACTTTTTGATCAGGTTGCAGGTCACATTCGATGGTTAAACGCGATGTCGGTGCTGGTCCTGGATGGGGCAGATGGTCATGATGATGATCGGTATGTGACGCTCCGCATTCTACACTGCACTGGCAGCCAACTTCGTGGCAGTCCAGAAGATCACGTCGCAGTTGCTCCGCCTTTGCGGAACGATCCCCGGTGAGTATGGTCACGTAAAACCCTGCGTCCATGAGCGACTTCGCGGCCGGTGACGCTTCGGGGCGAATCGTTTCGGTGAGGAGAAAAAGAATCATTGGACGACCCGCAATCGACATCGCGACCACGGAAGCCGCCTCCTGATCCGCAATCGAACAGGCATGTGCCAGGCGGAGTCTGAGTCTGGGCTCGATATCCTCCTGCGCTGCCGCGAAATTCAGGCTGCCGAGACGAGCCTGCGTACCGTTTGCAAGTGTCGCTTCGACACCGCCGCCGGGCACGGAGCGGACCTGGCTGAACGTCGCAATACGATGCGGATCTGTGGCAAGATCGGTGGCATGTGACGCGGACGATTCGACGAATTTGACGATCGCCTGCGAAAACGGATGCGACGACGTGCGCGCCAGCGCCTCACTCAGCAGCAGAGCCTTCGGTGAATCGTGATCGTCGAGCGCGCACATATGTTTCACTTGCGGCGTTCCGGTGGTGAGCGTCCCGGTTTTATCAAAGCAGACGGCCTTGACTATTCCCAGTCGTTCGATGGCGTCACCGCTCCGAAACAGCACTTGATGTTTTGCTGCGGTGCTGAGCGCCGTCCAGACCGCCAGTGGAGTTGCGAGTCCAAGGGCGCACGGGCAGGCGATCAGCAGCACGCTCAGGCTGATCTGTATCGCCGCACCGGCTCCATTATGCCAGTGGACGATCAGTGTCAGCATTGCCACTCCCGCAACCAGCGGAAAGAACCACGATGCAACACGATCCGCGATGCGTTGATAGTATCCGCGTGACATTCTTGCCTGCTGCAGGAGCGCCAGCAGTTGTCCAAATGATCCTTCGCGAAATGCAGCGGTTGCTTCGACGATGACGTGACCATCCAGGTTGACAGTGCCACCGAGAATTCGGTCTCCGGGAAGGCGACTGAGCGGCGTGCTTTCGCCAGTGAAGACCTGCTCATCGACGGTCGTCTGGCCGTCTGCGAGAATGGCATCCGTGGGGAATCGTTCTCCGGCTTGAATTTGGAGTCGATCACCGACTGCAATTTCCGAACAGGAGATTTCCTTCGCTCCGTCGTCAGTAAGGCGACGCGATTTTGCGGGCAGAAGCGCGGCCAGCTGATCCAGCGCCTCCGTGGCTTTCTGCTTGCCGGTTGCTTCAAACCAGCGGCCGAGCGTAATCATCACCAGCACCGTCGCACCAACTTCGAAATAGACGGTTTCCGCGCCCCGCAGCACGTTGATGACCGAGATTACGTAAGCGGCAACCACGCCGGTGGCGATCAACAGATCGGTGGAGAAAATCCTTTGCCGCCAACTCAGCACAGCGTCTTGCAGTAGCGGCACTCCAAGCAGAAACAGCACCGGTAGACTAAAGAGCATGCTCAGCCAGCGAAACACTTCGAAGAGCTGCGTCTGAAACGGATCGCGCTGAACATCGTAAACGTCGAGCGACCACATGGTCATCGTGAACGCCATCAGATTCATGGCAAAGAAGATGGCGATGCCCAGACGAACGGCCGTCCAGCGAACCTCGCCTTCACGGCCACTTTCTTCAGTGATCGCATGAGCCATACGGCAGCCGAAGCAGCAGTAAACTGATTCATCGTCCGAGATGGTGGAATTATGCGATTCCTCAGCGTTCCGGCGAGAAAACGGATTCCAGGCTTCGGCAACCGGCAGTCCGCACCAGGTACAACAGATCGTCCGGGCGGACGCAACGGTGGTCGTCTGGTTCGAAACGTCAGCTGTCGTTAGCAATTGGTTCATGGAGGGAGGACCATCTCAACCTGCATCGCCGGAAAGAAATTCTGAATGATGTAGTAGACAGTGAAGATCCAGAAACCGAGCCAGATCACGCGCACATACCACGGTATTTGATTGCCGCGATAGTAGTGCCAGACATGTTCCTGTTCCGGCGTCGTTTGATCCGGTCCACCAGCGTGTTGGGCATCAGACATGTGAATCCAGCTCCCGTTCATTATCGAGCATCAAATACTTCGGACGTTCCAGGTCGCGGAACATGCCGTTCAATGCCGCCCACAACAGCAAAAAGAAAAACCCCACGCTGGCCAATAAATAATTGATCACGGGCGTGATGGCGAAGCCACCGTCTTCGCTGGGTCCGTGAGTCAAAGTCACGAGTTCCCTGAACTTCATCACAAAGCCCAGCAGACTCGGTATGAGAATTATAACCCCGAAGACAATCGTAATCGTCCACGCCATTGACCGTTCTCGGGGTTGGGCGATCCCGATCTTTGATTCCTGATTCGACACGTTTTGATTTTCAGGCTGAGGTATTGTTGAGTTCATTTTGCATCCTCCTCGTCCGGCGCTTCGGCGGCCTTAGCGGCAGCTTCGGGCTTTGGTAACACTGACGGCACATAAGCCTCGTAGTAGGGATAACTTTCCTGCCACGAGCCCAGCCACTGAACGTAGGTCATCAACGCGAGGCCCCGGGCATTTGGCTTGTCGGGAGAGCCGTCAAACAACCACGGATATTCCGGCATCGGTGAGCGTTCAGACACGCTTTCCGGCTTATAAAAATGGACGGCGTGCCAGTCGTTGGATCGACGACCGCCCTCACGGCAAAGGTCAGGACCAACACGACGGGTGCCAAACATCACCGGGCGTTGAAGCTCGTTTTGATACTCGACCGACCGCGATACAGGTCCCCAGCGCTCTTCCTCGTTCGAGACGGGACGAACGAACTGACTGTGACAGTGCCAACAGCCTTCGCCGACGTAAATCTTGTGACCAGCACGCAATAAGTCGGCGCACTTTTCGTTCCACCACGGATCGTGTTCCGCGTCACCGCCTGGAGACTCCCCGACGTATTTGTTGAACGAATCCGGAAAACGTCGAGCGAGATCTTCGAACTGATACCTTAGATTCGGGTTGATCAATTCGGCGACTGTCTGTTCGGGAATGTCCTTGTACATCAGCCACGGAACCAATGCGTTCGAAACGAAGGCGAGGGCGAAAAACCCGATGCCTGCGATATAGAGGATGCCTGCTTTGCTTTCAAACATTGCTTTTGCCAGTTTGTAGTTTTCAGATTGTAGTGTTCAGTGTTACTGTTCTAAGGCGAATTATGTTGTTGCCAATTCACCAGTTTGAGCTGGTGCCGTTGCCGATGATGCTCTGAATGTGAGCCAAATATTCAAGAGGAACGCAAGGAGTCCGCCGAACATCGCCAGTCCCGCCACGACGCGGAGCATCCAGAACGGGACTGAGAACTCCGTCGAAGCATCCCAGGGCTCAAGTGCCGCCCATGACCAGCCCTGAAACAGCCCAAGCAGAATCAGGTCCGCTGCCATCACAAACAATCCCACCGTGGACAGCCAATAGTGCCACTCGCAGAGTGATCGACTGGCCCAGTCGCGTCCAAACAGGCGCGGAAACAAATAGGTCATGATCCCCATAATCCACATGGAAAACACGCCGAACATCACCATGTGAGCATGCCCGACGACCCAGTCGCTGAAGTGGATGACTTTTTGGAACGTGAGTGTCACCTGAAACGAACATTGCAGGCAGGTCAGGAAGTAGTAAACCATCCCCGTGTAGAACCAGCGAATCGGCAAGTCTGTTCTGATAACGCCAGCCTTTCCCCAGATCGTGCCGACGAAGTTAATGATCACCGTTGTCACAACCAACTCGACGGCAATTGTAGAGACGACGGCACCGTACTGCAGAAACATGGGAATCGGCGTGTACAGAAAATGATGGATACCCTGCAGAGGATAGAAGAATGCCAGCCCCCAGAATCCCACCAGTGACAGACCGTGACTCCAGATCGGGCGTTTCAACAGAATCGGAACAAAGTAGTACATCAATCCCCAGCCCAGCGGAGTCACAAACAGTCCCACAAGGTCATGGATGAACAGTCCTCCGACAGCTCCGGCACTTGTGCCGGTTACGAAATATTCCGGCACGAAATTGCCCATGGCGTACGTCAGAAACGTCCAGACAAACGCGGCCAAAAAGTACCACAGGCTGACGTAGATGGGCCCCTTCATTCTGGCGATGGGGGTCATGAAGTTGATTGCCACCAGCAGCAGTCCGAGCTGAGCGACGGGATCGATCCAAACTGGTGTTTCGCCCCATTCCACGCCCTGCGCTTCACCGAGGAGGATGCCGACTGCTGTCGCGCCTACGACCACCTGCCAGGCGACATAAATGAACCACGAAAGCTTCTTACTCGCGACAGGCTGCAACGTCAGTCGCGGCACCGCCCAATGCAAACAGCCCAGAAATCCGTTGGCCAGAAATCCATACGCGACGGCGTTGGTATGCACCATTCGCCAGCGACCAGGAGAAAACAGCTCGATCCCCGTGAACGGATTGTGCCGAATCAATTGCAGCGCCATAAGAAGCCCGGCGAGCATGGATGTCGTCAGGAAAATCAACGCAGTTACAAAGTAGAACTTGATGATCTTTTCATCCACAAGCTCGTGGTGCGTTTTGTTGTCGTTTGCGGTCATCAGCGAGAGCTCAGTAGTTGGTGATAATCAAATGTAGCGGAAGTCGTGAGACTTCAGATTGGAACCCTCACGAGTTCCGCTGCGGCGTGTCGTAAATCCCGGCTAACTTCTCGTTGGTCTTCGATACGGCACATACGCGCCAAACGGTGCCATGACAGCCATTGACCAGCCAAAGACCAAATGCGTTGCCAGAGCGACCCACCAGGGGAGAAGTTTATTGTCGGTGATCCAGTTGCCGTTGAAGAGAGCGGGCTGCAGCCAGGACAGGATCAGGTAGTAGTTGATGAGCCAGACGATAGCCCCCAGAGCGGAGCCCCAGATCAGTCGTGTCCCCAGTGACTTGTTTTCCGCAAAGCGTGAAATCACGCAGTGGAACAAGCTTCCCAGCACCATGCCCGTTCCAATGTAAAGGCAGCAGCCCAATGCGAGGATGACGCCGTCGCCGATGACAAATGCAGATTTCGCACTGTCACTCCCCAGAGGCAGGGCTCGCTCGCCCAGTGGAAACGTCAAATAGACACGGATAATTTCGAGCGGATGTTTTCCGGCGACGGTCGATCCGATGACGTTGAACATCAGGCTGACCATTGCCGCAACGCCACCGAGCACGAAACCCACGGTTGCGTAGTACGTGACGTAAAACGTGGGTGGGCTCCAGTCAGGTGGAAC
>JBBQSE010000055.1:0-25474 GCA_038214195.1 Planctomycetales bacterium | reverse complement strand
GTGGATTGCCGACGGAGCCGTCTGGCCGGATGACGGAGAACCAAAGCCCACGCCGACCGCGAAGGCGGCGTTTCCTCTCGAAGAACGCATCGCGTCGCACTGGGCCTGGAAGAAAATCGAACGACCAGCGATCCCGGAAGTCAAACAAACAGATTGGCCAGCGAGTGACACCGATCGTTTTCTGCTGGCGAAGATGGAAGAAGCGGGAATCGCTCCTGCCCCGGACGCCGACCGTCGGGCTCTGCTGCGAAGGATGTATTTCGACGTAATCGGTCTGCCGCCCACGATCGAACAGCAGGACCGCTTCTACAACGATCCGGCTGCGACGCCGGTCGCCATGGAAAAGGTCGTCGATGAATTGCTGGCATCGCCGCAGTTTGGCGAACGCTGGGCGCGGCACTGGCTGGATCTGGTGCGCTACGCGGAAACGCTGGGCCATGAATTTGACTACCCGCTGCCGTACGCGTGGCGTTATCGCGACTACGTCATACGAGCCCTCAACGCCGACGTGCCGTACAACGACTTCATCCGCGAACACATCGCCGGGGATCTGACGACCGAACCGCGTCGTAATACGGATTTGGGCTTTAACGAATCGATCATCGCCACCGGCTTCTGGTTTCTCGGCGAAGACAAACACGCTCCTGTCGATGTCAAGGGGGAAGAAGCGTCGCGGATTGACAACCAGATCGACGTGTTCGGGAAAACATTCCTCGGTCTGACCATCGCGTGTGCTCGCTGCCACGATCATAAGTTCGATGCAATCACGACCGACGACTACTACGCGCTGTCCGGCTTCCTGCAGAGTTCCCGGCGGCGAGTCGAGTGGCTGGATTCGCATGATGAAACGACGAAACTCATTGTTCAACTGGATCGTGATCGAACGGCAGCCGTCAAAGCGCTCAATGACGGTGTTGAGAGATTGCGCGTCGATATCCGAGAAGATCTGTTACTGGAGGCGATGGGTGAAACGGCGGGAAGTGATGGCGGAATCGTCAACGACGAAAATGTCGCCAGGATGCGACAGCACTTGCTGGAGCCCAAGTCAAAGAATCTTTCGAATCCGTTGTCGCTGTTTGCGACTCTGATGCAAAAGCCAGTGGAGAAGGCAGATGCTGTCGTTATCAAGGAGTGGCTTACCAATCGTGAAAAGGACACTGTGGTTGCAGGAACCTTGTCCGTCAAGGCGTCCACTGGATCCGACGACAGGGAGTCTGCTGTCACCTCGTCTTTGTACGCTGATATGCACAAAGGGCTACCGGACGGCTGGCGGGCGTTCGGTGCAGCGTTTCACGGCACTATTCCCCGCACAAGCCACGAGATGGCAGGTGGATTCAGCGGCGGGGGAGATATTGTTGGCGGGTCGATGGGAGGCTTTGGCGGAGGCGGAGCATGGGCTGGAGACGGCGGCGGCATGTCTGGCGGCGACAGCGGTCCCAAGCACGATGTTCTGGTGTCTAAAAAACACTGGAGCCGGGCGTTGCTTCGCGAGTTGAAATGGTTCAACCCTGATTCTGAACCTGACGGTGCTGGGTGCGTTACATCGGTCGCGCTGTCCGCCAAACTTCGGGGACAACTGCACTCGCCAGAGTTTGTGCTTACGCATCCGGAAATCCAGATTCTGGCAGCGGGGAAAGACGCGCGAGTCCGCCTGGTGATCGACGGTTATGTGATGAATGAATTCAGCGAACTGCTGTTCGGCGGTTGTCGGCAGCCGATCAATACTGACGGTGAGTTCCGATGGATTCGAATCGCTGGAGATGTGAAGCGTTACATTGGCCATCGCTGCCATCTTGAGTTTCTGGATGAAGGCGACGGTTGGTTTGCTGTGCGCGAAGTTCGGTTTATGGCACAGCCCGGGGAAACTCCTGTCCCCCGTCCTGAAATCGCATACACGAACCACAGGCTTCGTGCTGATCTTGAGCATGGCGACCGACGAAACCTCGTTCGCGAATGGGCAAAGCTTGTTGCCGACGACAATGCCTGGTCGGATGTCGTGGTTAAGTTGCGGCTCATACCGGAACCGGAACAAGCAGCCCTCGACAAGGCGTGCGCGGCGTGGGCGAAAACTGCCGAGCAGCCACAGCCCGGAGATCCTGTTCTTGTCATGTGCGAAGGCACGGGCGAAGACGAGCATGTCTTCATTCGCGGCAATCACAATAACCCCGGTCCGACCGCTCATCGGCACATGCTGACCGCACTGGATCTCAGCAAACCACTGCTGTATCCGAAAGGCAGCGGTCGCATGGAACTTGCTGTTCGTGTCCTCGACGACAGCAATCCGTTCCCCGCCCGCGTCGCCGTGAACCGAGTTTGGCAGCATTTGTTTGGACGCGGGATCGTGGCGACGTCGGATAACTTTGGGGTGCTCGGCGAAAAACCGACGCATCCGGAGTTGCTCGATTTGCTGGCAGATGATTTCCGCACAGACGGCTGGTCACTCAAGCGACTCATCAAACGCCTGATGCTCACGCGAGCCTATCGACTGAGCAGTCAACGGAGCGAACTGGCGGACCAGAAAGATCCGACGAACAGGCTGCTGCATCGGTTCAGCGTGCGGCGGCTGGAAGGCGAAGTGATTCGTGATTCCATGCTGGCGATTTCCGGGCGGCTTGACTCCACGATGTACGGGCCATCCGTGCCGGTGTATCTGTCCAGCTTTATGGAAGGCCGAGGTCGGCCAGGAAACTCGGGGCCGCTTGACGGAGCGGGGCGACGCAGTATCTATCAGGGCGTGAACCGGAACTTTCTGAATCCGTTCATGCTGGCCTTCGATACGCCGCAGCCTGCTTCGGCAATCAGTCGTCGCAGCGTGTCCACCGTGCCCGCGCAGTCGTTGATTCTGCTCAACAATGAATTCGTGCATCAGCAGGCAGGAGTCTGGGCCAAACATCTGCTGGCTCAGGGAATGCGAGACGATGCCGACATGATTCGTCTGGCGTACCGTTCCGCGTTTGCGCGGGAGCCGTCCGAAATCGAGCTGGCGTCGCTGCTGGAATTTGTCAACAGTGGTGCTGCCGCGCAGCCGTCATCGGGGAATCTGCTGCAGAACGAATCGCTGCTGACCGACGTGTGCCACGTGCTGCTGAATCAGAAGGAGTTGCTGTTTCTGGAGTAGACGCGAACGTGGCCGGAATCACAACGGCGAGCGGCAGGGCGTCAGCCCTCCGAGTGCGCGTGGCGTTCCAGTTCTTAACCGCGAATGGACGCGAATGAAGCCAGCCGCGGGGTTTCGAGCTGGCGCTCTCCAACCCCGGCCACCCGAAAACTCCTGTTTTCATTCTGAACCTGGTTTCACAGATTGCCGTTGAATCGTGACGCGGTCAGAATAGCATAATCGTCATAGCATAATCGTCGCTTTTCGCTAGAATGCAGCCGTGGATTAGTTCCCTGCGTTGGAAGTTGAACATCGTTTGCTGCTTGAAATTATATGGGAAACGAACGGCAGCTGATCGAACACTGGCCGTGACAACGGAAAATCGGGAATTTGCACAACGGGGTCGTCATGGAACTCAGAATTCGATTGGTGGCTTTCATAGTGGCAGGAGGTGATGTGAATGTTCGCTAAGCTTTGGAAACGATCGGTTGAAGCAGATCCTACGCAGGAATTTGAGTTCTCAATTGCGCGACAGCATCGGGAGCCACTGCGGTTCAATGGAATCCTGCAGTTCGAGTCCATCGGGTGCCAGTTGCCAGAATACCTCGCTGGAGATCTATACCACAATTTGCGGCTCTATAAACTGCGTTCCGAAGGTTACGCTGTCGTCGTCGAATTTCATCGTGAGGATGATGCGACGTTTGTGGAAGCGGCGATAGTCGATTCCGTGGCTGATGTGGATGACTTTTTCTGTCTGCACGCGGGCGACTATTTTCACCACATGGTCCTCGACCCGCACGATGAGAGCCTGCAGAACAAGCAACTTGAACAGCGCGTCCTGAAGTGCTACGACCTCCAGCTACTTAACGTTTCGAAGCACCTTTCCGTGTGCTCACCGGTACCGGCTGATCGTTGAATCCGTCGCCTGACTTGAGTTCACACCAGACGACTGACTGCGGTGATTTTGTGGCCGATTGCGGAAAACGACGTCAAACGCTGACATCCATTGCGGTTCTCAGCGTGATTTTCGGATGGGGTACGTTTATCTCCGCACAGGAAAAGGAAACGACTGCGGGCGTTTCTCCGGGCACGGCGGTTCTGCCGTCCCCCACCACAGTCGTGTCACTTCCGACGCTTGCTGAACTGACGGCGCGGCGACAGGCAGCGGGCGTGGACAAGGATCTGGACGAAGCCACGCTCGCCATGCTGGATCAGCATTATGCAAAATCAATCGAGAACCTTCAGGCGGCGGAACAGGCGGAAACGCGGACTGCGGCGTTGATCCAGGAACTGGAAGGCGCGCCGCAGCGGATCACTGACTTCCAGCAGCGACTCGGAACTCCACTCAAAGAAGACGCAGTTCCTGAGAACGCGGCTGCGATCCAGGGGCTTGACGCACTCACGGCCCAACTCAAGGAATCTGAATCGGCTGCCGCCGCGCTGCGTCAGAAAGTTCATGAGACGACTGCCGAGGTAGAACTTCGCGCCGCCCGACGACCTCAACTGGCCGATTTGCGGAACCAGGCGAATCAGCAGTTGGCGGAAGTGGGACAGACGTTGCTGGCTCCCGCGCCGGAGGGGGAACTTCCGCAGGTGACCCAGATCAAGACGATTCGCCTGCAAACCCGTCAGCTTCGTCTGCGCCGCGAAATCGCATTGCTCGAGCAGGAATCGCGCACCTACGAAGCCACCACCCGTCTGTGGACTCTCCAGCTGGATCTCGCCGAACGTGACGGCCGCGAGGTTGATCGGATCGTTCAGTACTGGCAGGCGCAGACTGCCGAAGCGCGGCGCATGCAGGCGGAGGAGGAAGCGCGGGCCGCCCGGCGGGCACTGGCGTTGTCACACGAATCGATTCGCAAGGAAGCGGAGCGAAACAAGGAACTCGCGGATGAAAACGCTCGCATCGTTGAAGCGCGGCAGGAGACACGGAAACATCTGGATGCCCTGGACTCGGAATTCCAAGCGCTGACAGCGGCGTTCGAATCTTTGAAAAAACGGTCTGAAGCGGCCGAATTCTCGCCGACAATCGGCGTGCTTCTGCGAAAACAGCGATCCACATTACCGGATCGTCACGATTTGCGACTCCGGATCCAGTCGCGTCATGAGGAAGTGTCCGCGCTGAATCTGCTGCTGATGGAATGGGAAGCGGAGAGAAGGCCGCTGATCGATCTGGCCAATGCCGCGTCGAAGATAATTAGCAGTCTGGATTCGAGCGCGGATTCAATTCCCGTCGCAGAACTGCAGGAACAGGTTCAAGTCATCCTTTCGGCACGACTGCAGCGTCTGGGAGATCTGATCGAAAACGGCGGTGCTCAGCTCGATCAACTCGTGGAACTCGATGGGCAGGAAAAGCGGTTGCTCGCCAAAGTTGATGAAGAGTCACACTGGCTGGCCGAGCATGTTTTGTGGGTGCGAAGCACGGGCGTGCTCGGGACACAGCCGCGAGCGTTCGTAAATTCCGCGGCGGCGTTCTTCGACTTGAAGTCGTGGAATCGAATTTGGCAAATTCTTTGGCTCGATCTTTCGCTGTATCCCGGGATTTGGGGCATGTCCATCTTTTGCCTGCTTGCGCTTCTGGTCGTCCGCAGGCGGGCCAAGCGGCGGATTCGGGTTTTGGGTGAGGTTGCCGCCCGCGCAAATTGCATCGACATGATGCCGACCGTAAAGACGTTGCTGCTCACCCTGTTTGTCGCGCTGCCAATTCCCGCCGCCATGCTTTTTGTTGGGGTGCGGGTGGGGGCGATCAGTGGCGGAGAAAACACGTTGCAGGCCTTCGGAGTCGCTCTGCAGATGACTGCAGCAGGTTGGTTTATTATTGACCTCGTTCGCCAGATTGCTCAGCCAGACAGTCTGGGAGCTTCACATTTTGAATGGGCGGAGTCGTCGATGGCGTCGGTTCGTCGCACGATGCGAATGCTGACGGTCACGATGTTGCCAGCGGTGCTGGTTGTGACTTACACCGAATCGTTGGGCGATGACGATATGATGTCGTCGATCGGTCGTGTCGCCTACCTGCTGACCTTGATCTGGGGCGGCATTGCCGCCTTTCGACTGGTTCGACCTGACAGTCCGATCCTGCAGGCTCTGGAGAATGAACACTCAAATGATCTGCTGTGGCGAACGCGCTGGATCTGGACCGGAATGCTGCTGGGCAGTCCGATTGTGCTCGGGGCTCTTTCGCTCGCCGGATTTCATTACACGGGTGTACATTTGTCGGAGCGTGTCGCGGCAACGATTGGCTGCGGGCTGATTGCACTTTTCATCACCGCCGTTTTGTCTCGCTGGCTGCTTGTGACATACCGCAAGCTGGCAATTCAGCGCGGTCGTGAACGGCAACGTCAAATGCTGGTCGCGGTCGAGGCCGATCCGGATCAGCCGATTCCTCAGGAAACAATGCCGGAACTGAGGCTGGCGGACATCAGTGATCAAACCAGTCGCTTGTTACGGCTGGGAGCGTCCGCCGGGGTGCTTATCGCGATGTACTGGATTTGGATCGACGTCCTGCCTGCCCTCGGCTTCCTCGGCAATTTTGAACTGTGGCCAAATACGCTCGCGACGAAAACCGATGACCTGACAGTCCCCTGGGTAACGGCTGCTGACGTGACTTTGTCGATAATGATCGCGGTACTGACTTTGGTGGCGGCCCGAAACGTGCCTGGCCTGATGGAGATGGTCATCCTGCAGCGGCTGCCGCTGGACGCAGGTGCGCGATACGCGGCGAGCACAGTTTCCCGCTACCTGATCATTGTGACGGGTTTGCTGCTGGGATTTCGGGCAATTGGCATCGGCTGGTCCAGTGTGCAGTGGCTGGTGGCGGCCGTCACGGTGGGTTTGGGGTTTGGCTTGCAGGAAATCTTCGCGAATTTTGTTTCCGGGATCATCCTGTTATTTGAACGTCCAATTCGCGTGGGCGACACGGTGACTGTCAGTGAGATTACGGGTACGGTGACTCGCATTCAGATTCGAGCGACCACGATTCTGGACTGGGACAATAAGGAACTGATCGTGCCGAACCGGGAGTTCGTCACGGGCAACCTTGTGAACTGGACGCTGACAAACCCCACACTTCGACTGATCGTAACGGTCGGTGTCGCGTACGGCAGTGACACTCGCCTGGTGACGCAATTGTTATATCGCGTCGCCGAGGAAAACGAGCATGTGCTGGAAGAACCAGAACCGGTCGTGATCTTTTCAGCTTTTGGTGAGAGCAGCCTGAACTTTGAAATGCGTCTGTTCGTAAGCGGCCTTACGCCTTACCGCATACTGAAGCACGAGCTGAATCTTGCGATTGACGACCTGTTTCGTGAGCATCGAATTGAAATCGCATTCCCTCAGCGAGATCTGCATGTCCGCTCAATACCTGCGGAACTGCTGACTCAGGTTCGATCGGTTCAACCTCCTGCATTGGCGAGAGGGGAATTGCCGCGCGACCAAACCGGGGCTGCGTAGGTCACGTCAAAAGATCACTCCGGCAACAGCCAGGCTGTACAATCTCCTGGGGGAGAGTGGACTTCGATTGGTGCCTTTCTGCGCATCCAGCAGGCTTGCCGTATGCCGAAAACCAGTGAATCAGCATCCATTGCCGAAACACGAACCGCGAAGTATGTGACCGCTTGTCTGCCCGATCGCGACTATTCTGAAAAGATTCGAGCCTGTGGTTGTTATTCCCCAATCAATGGGAAGCCGTTAGCTTTCGACTCGCTTCCTTAAAATCAAATTACCAAAGTCAATCCAATGAGTCAGGACGACAAGTCTAGAACGAAATTCGGCACATTCGGCGGCGTTTTTACGCCGTGTACGCTCACGATTCTGGGCGTCATTATGTTCCTGCGATTCGGTCAGGTGATCGGTCAGGCGGGAATCATTTATGGCGTCATGATTGTGGTAGCGTCGAAGCTGATCACGACGCTCACGACTCTCTCACTGTCAGCAATTGCCACCAATACGCGCGTCCGAGGCGGCGGGGCGTATTATCTGATCAGTCGCAGCCTGGGTGTGGAATTTGGCGGTGCCATCGGCGTCGTGTTTTATCTGGCACAGGCGATTTCCGTCGCGATGTACGTGATTGGTTTTACGGAAGCCTTTGTCACCACCTATCCCGCGATCGGCCAGCACGCCGTCGCCATCGCGACACTGATCAATTTCGCGACGTTTGTCTGCGTGTACATCGGCGCTGGCTGGACGATCAAAGTTCAGTATTTCATTTTGGCTGTCCTCGGGGCGGCGCTCGCGTCATTCTACATTGGCGCACTCGGGCATATTGATCTGTCCCTGATGAAGGAGAACATGACTCCGCACTTCATGCCGGGCGATTCGCTGTTTTCGATGTTTGCCCTGTTCTTCCCGGCAGTGACAGGCATCATGGCCGGAGCGAATATGTCCGGTGACCTTGCGGAGCCGTCAAAGTCGATCCCGAGCGGAACTCTGGCAGCGGTTGTGGTGACGGGTGTTGTCTACCTGTCGCAGGCCGTGCTGCTGGGCTGTGTGCGTTCGCATGATGAGCTGATCGGAAACAATCTGATCATCAAGGAGATTTCACTCTGGCCGATTCTGATAACAGCGGGAGTTTTCGCGGCCACGCTTTCGTCGGCATTGGGTTCCATGATGGGCGCGCCTCGCATTCTGCAGGCGTTTGCCCGCGACAATATCTTCAGCTGGCTTAAGGGATTCGGAGTTGGGGCGGGTGCGACGAGTGAACCGCGGCGAGCAACGATTTTGACCTTCATCATCGCTCAGATCTGCATTGTCCTCGGCGACCTGAACGCGATCGCACCGATCATCACGATGTTCTTCATGATCACGTACGGCCTGCTCAATCTGGCCTCGTTTTATGAATCCGTCACGAAGAATCCCAGCTATCGTCCAACGTTTCGATACTGCCACTGGTCAGTTTCCCTGGCAGGAGCGATTGGATGCCTGGCCGTCATGTTTCTGATTAACTGGGTCTGGGCCAGCGTGTCGATTGTCGTGATCGCCGGGCTGCATCAGTATATCCGGTCTCACGAAATTGAATCGCGCTGGGGTGACCTGCAGAGTGGCGCCGCGTTTGAAAAAGTTCGTCGGAGCCTGCTGCGTCTCGAACAAATGGGCTACCATCCCAAGAACTGGCGACCGATTATTCTGGCTCTCAGCGGCACCGGATGGACGCGGCCTCATATTCCAATTTATGGACACTGGCTGACCGCTGGCCACGGAATTCTATCGCTGGCGCATATTGTCACCGGCGACATCGAAAAGCAGGCGGAGCGACGAGCTAAGGTAGAATCAACACTGCGCTCGTTCATTGCGAAGGAAGAACTGCTCGCGTTTCCCGCAGTGGTGATTTCTCCGTACATTTCCGATGGTATCGAGGCGCTGGTGCAGTGCCATGGAATCGGTGGCCTCAGACCAAACACGGTCCTGATGGGTTGGCCAAATGATGCCGGCCGCGCGGACGCATTCGGTGCCAGCCTGCGATTGGTCGCACGACTCGGTCGCAGTAGTATCTCCGTCAGATTTCTGGGTTACCGGGCAGACGACGCCAATGAAACAGAGACGGACGACGATCCGTGGGACGTACCAGTCGGATCCATCGACGTCTGGTGGCGTGGGAAGAAAAATGGAGGACTCCTGCTCCTGCTGGCCCATCTGCTCCAGCAGAATCCGGGCTGGAGAGACAATCCGGTGCGGATCCTGCGAGTCGTGCCGAAAGACGAAGCCCGCGTTGAAGTGTCGCGGCACCTCGTGGCATTGTGTCATTCCGCGCGAATTGTCGCGGAACCCGTCGTTGTGGTCTCATCAGATCCGCGAAAAGCGATACAGGAAACATCCGCTGACGCCGCGATTGTGATCCTTGGCCTCGATTCCCCGGAAGAGGGTGCCGAAGCGGAATTCTTCAATCGCATGGAAGGCATCGCTGGTCGCATGCCGCGAGTTCTGTTCGTCGATAGCGCAGGCGGCATGGAACTGGAGTCATAATGCGCGGCAGACCCGATGTCTGGAATCTGGCGAGCCGCACAACCGCGTTGATTGCTGCGATCTGGGTGCATACGTCTGGTGTTTCACCGGTTGCGGTAGCTCAGTCGCAACCATCTGTTTACGACCAGCGTGCTGCAGCGGAAACAGCCTCCGCATTGTTTTACACTCAGAAACGTCATTCGATTCTGATCGCCCCAGCTGAAAACTGCACACGCCGCGCCCCGGAAACGCCGCATGATGCCTGATCATGGTGCGTCCTTCGCCGCTGCTTGATCCATCGCAATCGACAGCCGCTGGAACCACACGATCGACTCACGCTTCGCGCCGCCGGTGTGGACATGCATTCTCAGGAATGTCGGCGGGACATCATCCGTGCCAACGGGAACGCCTCCGAGCAGCTTCCAAGGTGAATCGGATTGTTCGCGGTACAGCAGATGGGCGAACGAGTCCCGGCGAGCGATTCGCAGGGAACGCACTGTTTTGACTGGCGCTGTTGATACGGTCTGAAAGGCGAAATCCCCGTTTCCGCCATCGATGCGTCGCATGATCTGCATTTCCCGATTCCCTTCCCGATTCACACTGAGCTTGAGTTCAACCGCCGTACGCTTCTTGTCACGGAATTCCGTCTGCAGGATCATGGCTGTGTCATCTCCAGCCCGGGGGACATCCAGTTTTTCCGGGGTGAGATCCAGCGTCACGTCGAAGTCACCTGTTAGCGGCGTCTGCGCCGCCAGGCCATTCGATGTCCACATTTCCGAGCCAGAAGCAATGACCTGAAAACCTTGTGGCTCAGCGGGTCGCAGTTTGGTCGTGCCCATAGGAGCGAAGAGTCTGACAGTAGGAGCCTGGGTAGTGAAATCGTGATCGAGGTGAAATATCAGCGCGCCGCGCTGGCGATCAAGCTCGTCCACGGTCACCGCCGGGACAATGATACTGTCTTCAGAGACAGTCTCGGCACGGATCGTCAGTCGTTTCCAGACAACACTTCCGCTGCCGGGGTTCTGCGTTTCCTGAACAAGCCGGATCCCGTCAGAAATCGTGGTTTCGACACCAATTTCCTGAGTGTCCACCAGACGAAAAAACTCCGAGTCGTGTTCAGCAAACAGATAATGCAGCTGATCGACAATCCGAGCAATTCGCAGACGACCCGACTTTGCATCCTCTGCCGTTGTGACCGGAAACAGATACTGAGTCCGTCCTTCAAGTCGCCGAAAAACCGATGACATCAGCCCCTGCTTGCTCTTTTCGCCTCGGCGATAGAGTCGACATGCCTGATTCGGGAGTTCGACCACCAAATGGCAATTGCAGTTTCCATCGTCTGACGGATGAGTTTCGAGGTTTTCGAAGTCTGCTGTGATTTCGAAGTTGCCATCGACACGCAGTCGCGGGCCGAGGCCATATTTCAGATACCCTTCACCTCCGGGCCGAGTCACGTGAACGCCATCGGGCCGCTCGGCAATATCGGTACCAAGACCACCGTCGTAGACGGAAAACAGGTTCTGCGGCAGCCCTTTGGCAAAGTCATGATCGAAGACCAGGGGAAGATTTTTGACGGCAGCGATGATGGGCAGCGAAGGATCGTTGGAAAGCTCCTGCTGATCGACCGGCGGGAGGACTTGTGGCCAGTCGCCGCGCCATTCGATATTGCGAACGCGGGCTTCCGTTTGATCGGCATAATGAAACAGCCCAAACGATCGCACGTTGCCAGCTTCAAGTTTGTGCGAAAAAACGTGCTGGCCATTCAGCGACAAATCGACGACGTCACCGGTCAGTTTCAATTGCAGGCGATTCCATGCGTTTTCATTCAGCGGCAGCGGTTTTTCTTTCTCGCCACCGTCGTCCACGTTCGCCGGATCAAGGCCTGTTCCGTCAAATCTTCCGTCCGTGACCCAGTGCGTCTTCGCACCGGTGGGTTGCAGCACGAAACAAAGTCGGTCCAATGCCGGATGAACTTCAACGGCGTCGTTCTTCCAGAAAAATTCATAGTCGATCGTGCCGTCTTCCATCATCGGTCGATGATATCGCAGCAGACTTTCCGTGAATGAACCCGCCAGGTCAGCACGTCGTCTGCCGATCAAAAGTGCGGAATCAGATTCAGCTTCCTTATCAGGCTGAACATCCAGACGCCAGTCGCTGTCCCGTCGTCCAGGGACACTGTCGAAATACGGGAGCCAGCCAGGCAGATCAGGCGTAGTGGCGAGGGATATCACTTCCGGAATTGTTGGCGCACCGCTCACAAACAGATTTTG
Organism: Planctomycetales bacterium; assembly: GCA_038214195.1. Lineage (GTDB taxonomy): Bacteria > Planctomycetota > Planctomycetia > Planctomycetales > Planctomycetaceae > SXXK01. Next base: position 13,168 of record JBBQSE010000055.1, on the reverse strand, counting down.
CACCGAGCCATTGCAATACCACGCACTGTGAATCGCCAGCCACGGGTCACTCGCCACTGGGTGCGGTCGCTGATACACCTCGCGACCGTTGATGTAAGTCGTGCGAACACCATCACGGACAATCAGCCGCACGCGCATCGATTCGCCGGGTGGCGACAGCGGCGGATCAATACGACTCGACGGATTGCCTTGCCGAAAGTTGCCAACCAGGCACGCTTTCAGATCGTAACCCGGGCCGGCCCAGTAGCCACCAAACGAAGTATGGATGTCCTTGTAATTGAATGTCGAGGTGTCAGCTTCGACCGCAAAATTTCCGTTCAAAGGAATCGCATAGTAAAGGTAGTCGTCGTCATGTCCTGTGACGTGGCGAACGTCGCCTCTTTGGATTTGCCAGCTCGCTGTGGGGTATCCGAGTCCATGCGTCCCTTCTGTCATGCGACTGACCGGCAACCAGTTCGTCCGCGGCTGTTGAACTGGCAATTCTGATCCGGCGACACCATGTTTACCGTCGGCAGGATCCACAGATGCTTCCAGATGATGCTTTAGCGAATACGTATGCCGATGCCAGCGTTCACTGCGCGGCCCCTGTTTGTTGCGGGCCTGTTCGTAGACAAGATTGACAAGATCACGAGCGGATTCCTGCGTTTCCAGATGCTTCGACGCCATCCATGCCGCAATCGCCTCCGGCCCGCGCTCGGTGGTGACGATGGGAATCGACTGCGCCAGTTTGAACACCCGCTGCAGCGACGCGTTTGATTCGTCGAAATCACCCGCTGCGATGGACAGGATGGCAAGGAACGCGGCCTGTTGCTTTTGCTGTTCTGGAGTCTGCGGATTACAGTTGTCTGCAGCTGTTCTGAGTTCTTCGATCCGTCCCAACTCGCGGGCAGTCTCGACAAGATCGATTGCCGGTGCGACAAGTTGATGCGAAAAATCCCAGCGGTGGTCCGTGACGCTGCGATCGACCGTTGCGACCTGCGGCGGGGAAAAGTCGATGCTCATGCGAATCGCAGATCGCCCCGCATTCGGCAGCACCCATTGACTCAGAAACTCATAGCGTTCCGGCGGCGGCATCGATGAGGCAATTTTGCGAATGGCAATGACATCTTGCTGAAGAACATTTTCACCGAAGATGGTATTCATCGCGCCTGATACCGGCGTCTCCCCCGAAGGTTGCGCCGACAAAGTGATCGTCCAGCAGATCGCTCCAATCAGAGGAAGCAAATGACAGATTGCCGACTTCAGAGCACACATGGATTTGTCATTTCGTTCACGGGCGATGCGTTGATCATGCAGATTTGATCCTGGGCGCGGCAGGTTTGCAACCCGCCATTCTGGCACGGACATTGACGCGTTTCCCTCGGCATGCACCGAGAAATCTGTCCCTGGAGACTTTGCGGAATGTATCATGCCGCAAGCTGGCCAATCAGAAGACTCATTTTCCAGCGGATGGCGAACCTTCGTTCCGCTGGAGCAAGGCGCGGAGGCGGGAAACCATCGGCCCGATCGAATTCATGGGCTTGCCGAGTCTCAACGCGATCTCCCGGTAGGATAGTTCGTCAAGAAACAGCCATTTCGCCATGCGTTTCGGTTCATCCGGAAGCTTCGAAAGCAGCGATTCGACCTGATCTCGATTTTCAAGTTGCCGGACGGTGCTGTTTTCCGGAGACGCAAAATCCACTGCCGCTCGATGAGCGTTGCTGTGCCCCATCGCAGAAGAAAAACGGTGTTCGGCGAGTTTGCGGACGACAATGCGGCGGGCAATGACACCCAGAAATGTCGCAAAGGAACAGCGCCCGCGAAAAGTTCTCAGGGCCGCCATGTCCCGGACCAATAATTCGGTCATTGTGTCAGCGCACAGATCTTCCACATCGTCGTCGTTTAGCTTCAAGCTGTGTGCATGCGCTGTGTGCTGAATGACCTGAAGAACCAGTGGCGTATAGCGATCAACGAACAGTTTCCACGCCCCGCTTTGACCATTCAGCAGGTCTGTCAGCAATTTGCGGTCAATGTCTGTCAGTGGCACGAGCTATACTCACAAAAAAAACTACAGCAGCCTCACAGGCCGGACTCCCAATTGTCTTACGCTGAGATTCGCAAACTTGCGGAAACATTGAGAAGAAAAACGCCGTCGTTGGCGAATCCAGTCTTTAAAATCAGTCGGAATTCACACATTCAGGAAAACTCGTCGATTTCCTTCGCCAGTTTTCCAGATTCTGCCGTTTCCTCAGGTTGATCACAATTCGGCAGCCTTCACACTATCGTGTGCTAACACTGTGCCAGCCAATTGGGGTTGTGACAACTCCTCATTTCCCAGGCAATCACAGAATCTCCGGACCCGCGTTGCATTGGCAAAGCCCCGGGGACTTTTCCGAGGAAATTGCGGAAGAAGTGTTCCTGAGGCAAGAAACATGACGAAGGAGCCTTTGAAGCCCAACAGGGCTCTCTTCGTGAATTGTCGATCGCCTTGTCGTCGGTTTCTGCCGAAACCGGTCAATTCTGCCACATCATATCGAGACTCCGTCTCAATTTGCGTCGTCTGGTGCTGGAGACCCTGCTGATCTGGAAATTGCTGGAAAGAATGTCATAAATCGTCGAAATTGATCCTGCGTCCTTCGCACGATATTGCTGAAGGTGTTTTTCGTCGATCGAAAAGCCGTGCAGCGCGTGAGAATCTCGCGGACGTGAACGGACTTCGGTGTTGATTTCTGGTTCAATGAAGACTTAATCCAACGGTGTTCTGAATCAATTCATAGTGTTGAAGATTGGTTGCCAGATTCTCTGGCTTGAAAGGGTGTCAAATGACTCACGTTGTTGCTGAGCCGTGTTTCAACTGCAAGTACACGGACTGTGTTGTTGTCTGTCCGGTCGAATGTTTCTATGAAGGCGAAGCCATTCTCTTCATCCATCCCGATGAATGTATTGACTGCGAAGCGTGTGTTCCTGAATGTCCCGTGTCGGCGATCTTCCTGGAAGATAATCTGCCGGCTGAATGGGCAGAATACACCGTGTTGAATGCTGACATGTCAAGGTCAGGGGAATGCCCTCAGATTACAGAAAAGAAAGATTCCATGCGGTCACAGGATGGAACTTCCTGCACCGGGCCAGATCAATAACGGGAACGTGCTGAGGCGAGCGGCAGAAACATTTTAACCGTAGGACGGGCACTTCGGCCCGTCGAAGACCGCGACGGGCAGAAGTGCCCGTCCTACGGCGACTGGAACGATTTGTGGCGCTCGCCTTATTGATGGTTCGATGCTTAACCGAGCGACGACGAGTTCAATCGCTTTCTGAGATAATTTGCCCGAACGTTGTTTCGCTCCGAAGTTTCCAGCGATTCGCCGTGCAGCAGCTGAAGATGAGCCGGCTGCGTGTGAATAAACAACTCGTTCACGGTCGCCAAATCCAGGTTGTCGATCAGGCCCTGCTGGATTCCCATCCGAAGACTGGACAGCAGATGCATGGTTTCTTCCGAACTGATTGACCTGGCGCTTGTCAGCACTCCGAAAGCGCGAGCCACCTGATCGTGGAGTTCGGCCCGCTTGTCGCGAACCAGCAAATCACGCACGCGGCGTTCCCAGCCGACGATGTTGGAAACGACCTCTTTCACTTCTCCGATAAGCTGTTCTTCGGATTTGCCAAGCGTTACCTGATTTGAAATCTGGTAGAAGTCGCCCATCGCTTGGCTGCCTTCTCCATACAACCCGCGGACGGCCAGATTAATTTTCTGCGCCGCCTGATGCACTTTCTGGATCTCGCGAGTCAGACGCAGTGCGGGCAGGTGAACCATCACGCTGACGCGGATTCCAGTGCCCACATTGGTCGGGCAGGCCGTGAGATATCCGAGATCCGGGTGGAACGCATAGGGAACCGTTTCTTCGATCTGATCGTCGAGTGCATCGCACTCCATCCAGCAATCGTCCAGAGCGAATCCGCTGTGGAGCACCTGAATTCGAAGGTGATCTTCCTCGTTGATCATGACGCTGTGGCGTTCACCTTCACTGATCGCAACAGCTCGAGGACCATCACCCCGGGCGAGTTCGCGACTGATGAGTTGACGCTCCATCAGCATCTGAGCGTCGAGCGCAGACAGCGTCTCGATATTGACGTGATGCACCGGGCGATGTTGAATTTCTTCGTTCATCGCGGCCTTCACCATCTGCACGATCTGGAATCTTGCATCCGCTGAAGCGCGAGTCACAAACGCAAATCCGGCGACGTTGCGTGCCAGTCGAACACGGCTGGAAATCACGATATCCGATTCCGGACCGTCGCCGCGCAACCACTCACCGCTGGTACGAGCCAGATCAGTCATGCAAAACGAGTTGTCGGGGCCATCCGAACTCAATGATGAATATCCTTAAAATCAGTCTCGAAGCCGCAGGCGGCAACATTTGCAAATATTGTGAACACGAACCAGTCAAATTGTAGGAGGATTGGCGATCCAAATACAGCGGACAGTGCCGCACCGCTGCTTCGCCCGTTGCAGGATCGTCGTGACTTCGACTGATTTGCTGTCGGTTTAACGACTATTGAGGTGGCGGCGTGGGTTTCTTTTTTTTGCGGTTTTTTCCGGGAGATTCCTGCCGCATCGCATTTTCGAGTGTCGCAATTTCATCGCGGAGGCGCGCGGCGGATTCGTAGTCTTCCTCTTCGATCGCATTTCGCTGCTCGTTTCGCAACTGAATCAGTCGTCCCTGTTCCTGAGTTCCCACGACGGTGCTCCGGGGTCGCTTGCCTTTGTGTTCAACGTCCTCGTGAATATTCTCCAGCAATGGCAGCAGCTCGGTCATAAACTCAGTGTAGTCCTGCGAGCAGCCAAACCGACCGTTCTCGCGAAATTCGCTGAACGAAATTCCGCAGTTTGGACAAACAGCCGGTGAATGAGTTTCCGCCATCAATTCGTCCAGCTTTGAAGCCAGGTCCGGTGTCGATGACGGGCTGTCGTTTTCCGAATTCTGTTCCAGATATTCTCGGGCGCACGTATCGCATAAGTGAATAATAACAGCCTCACCCGCGCGGATTTCCGTAACATGCAGGGTGGCTGGTTTTGTGCAGCGTCGGCATTTTTTCATCGTGTTGCCTCAGGGGATCTCATATTTGCTTCGTTTGGCCTGCCAAAGGGCCGGCCTGCGTGTTGAGTCAGTTGTGGGGAACAGTTTGAAAACAACGGCTCCAGACTGCACTCAATCATCCCGGCTCGCGATGCAGGATGCAAGAGCCAGATGAACGCAATCGAGCGCGTTGCCGACAGCCGGATGTTGGGAGTTGTGCCGTAAAGTTCCCAATCGGCTGTCCTGTCTGCTCTGAATTCGTCAGACGCAGGTTTCGCCTGTTCGGAATCATTGCTGTGCCCGCGAAAGTCGCACTGTGCGGTTGTCGCTGCACACTTGCCTGAGTTAAGCTCCGGTCCTTTCCATCAGAGATTCCGTTTCCTGACAAGGACACATCATGAGTTCAGCGTCCGTCTCCGGCGATGCCTCAAAAGATACCGCAACTCTGTTTGGCCACCCGACAGGGCTGTTCACGCTGTTCTTCGCCGAAATGTGGGAACGATTTTCCTACTACGGGATGCGGGCCCTGCTGGTCTTTTACATGACGAAGGACTTTCTGAAGTACAGCGACAGTCGTGCCTACACTGTTTACGGCGCTTATACGGCGCTCGTGTACATGACGCCATTCATCGGTGGCATGCTTGCTGACCGGTTGTTGGGACAGCGAATGGCCGTCATTATTGGCGGTCTGCTAATGGCCGCCGGACATCTCGTCATGGGAATTCCAAATCACTATGCCTTCTATCTCGCGATGGCACTATTGATCGTTGGGAATGGCTTCTTTAAACCAAATATATCGACGATTGTCGGAACCTTGTACCCTCCCGGAAGCCATCTTCGCGATGGCGGGTTTACCATTTTTTACATGGGGGTAAACCTCGGGGCAGCGATGAGTCCGTTGCTGTGCGGCTACATTGGTGAAACATACGGCTGGCATTACGGTTTCGGCCTGGCGACGATTGGCATGATGGTTGGTCTGGCAGTCTTCGTGATGCCAAATCTTGTCACGCAGGGACTCATTGCCATTGGTGCTGCCGCAGCGGTCTTCGCGCTGCTGCGGTATCGGCCTGACAACACGACGGCCATGATCTGGAATGCGTTTGTCGCCGTCTGCCTCGCCCTCGCCGGTGTGATTTCGATTACAGCGCTGACCCGCGGCGGATTGCCGTCTCAGGCTGGAGCGTCAAAGAAACCGGTCAGTCCCTTAACTGTCGGCATTGTAGTGGCTGGAATCTTTGTCGCTGTGGCCATCCTGATGCAGTTTGTGTCCGGCTTTTCCTTGCTGACGAAGTCCGGAGAGCCCGCTCAGCTCATCGGAGCTGAGACGATTGATTCGTTCAAGGCAGGTGGCCGGATCGCTCGAATCGCCGGAGTATTTTTGGAAGAGATCAGCAAGCCAGCAGGTCTGCTCCTGACCGTTACGGGAATTCTGGCATTTGGTTATCTGATTATTAAAACGTTCACGCTGGACATGGTCGCGCGACAGAGAATGATGGTCGTCCTGACCCTGACATTTTTCTCCATGCTGTTCTGGGCATTCTTCGAACAGGCTGGCAGCAGTCTGAACAATTTTGCGGATCGCAACGTCGATCGAGTCGCGGAGTCGCGCACAATTGAAGAATCCGACATCGGCAAATCAATTCAGTTGCAGCCCACTCAAGAACAACTCGGGTTCAGCAATGGAGACATCATATTTACGATGACTCAGCTGAATGAGCTGCGTGCGACTGATGAGCACAAAAAAAATGTCGATTTTGAAATCGACTGGACCGTGGGCAAAGACAACGTTGGGATGGGAATCGCCACTCGCAGTGAGGAACTTGCCGCGAGTATGTTTCAGTCCGTCAATGCCGTTTGCATTTTGATCTTTGGGCTTGTCTTTACAGCCTTGTGGACGTTTCTGGGATCCCGTGGCCTGGAACCCCCGACCCCCGTGAAATTTGCGCTGGGACTGATTCAACTGGGTTTGGGATTTGCCGTGTTTTGGTACGGTGCCAGTCTTTCCGATTCGCGCGGGATGGTTGCTGCGGGTTGGCTGGTTCTGGGCTATGTGCTGCATACGACCGGTGAACTGTGTTTATCGCCGGTCGGGCTTTCAATGATTACGAAACTGTCGCCAAAAGTGCTGGTGAGTACTGTGATGGGCGCGTGGTTTCTTGCCACAGCGTTTTCGCAGTACCTCGCTGCAATCATTTCCCAGTTCACGGGAGTTGAACATGAAGGCGGCAAAGAAAATGTCATTCCAATCCCTCTGGAAACCGTGCATGTTTATGGCGATGTCTTCAAGCAGATCGCCATCGCGGCGTGTGCCTGTGGCGTGATCTGTCTGGTTCTGTCGCCGGTGCTGAAGAAATGGATGCACTCTGATCACCCCGAAGATTCGGGCGATGCGCCAGCTGGTGGACACTGATTGTTGGTCTGTGACCCGAAGTAGATTTTCCGATGCAAATTATCCCGGTTATCGATATTCGCAACGGAATCGCCGTGCGTGCGGTGGCGGGGGAAAGGAATCGGTATCAGGCGATTCAGAGTTGTCTGACTCCCAGCGCGGAACCCGCAGAAGTACTGAGGGCTCTGGACGCAGCCTTTCATTGTTCTTCGTGCTACGTGGCTGACCTGGATGCCATCGAACGGCAGCAAATCAACCGTTGCACAATTGCCGAGATGTCTCGGATCGGCGTTTCACTCATCGTGGACGCCGGAGTGATCACACGAGAACAGATCGAGGACTTGCTCGATCTCGGAGTGAAGCAGATTGTGCTGTCGTCGGAGTCCATCGGTGATCTCTCAGAGCTGGACTCGCTGGTTCGTGGTCTCGACCCGTCTTCTCTGATCTTCAGCATCGACCTGAAGCACGGACAGCTGCTTGCTCACGACATCGCGTGGAAGGACAAAGCACCACTCGAACTCGCAAGCATGGTGCTGGGACTTGGATTGTCGCAGATTATCGTGCTGGACCTGGCGGCAGTCGGCACAGGGCACGGCATTCCCACGTTGCCACTGTGCCGCCAGATTCGGCAATTGTCTGATTCCGCAACGATCATTTCAGGAGGCGGTGTGCAATCCCGGGATTGCCTGACGCAGGCAGCTGACGCAGGCCTCGACGGTCTGCTGATCGCGTCCGCACTCCATGACGGAAGACTCGTTTCGGAGAATTTGATGGAGGGGCTGAACTAACTCAAAACATCCTTCACGACGTTACCTGCGACATCGGTCAAACGATAATCGCGGCCGCCATGCCGGTAGGTGAGTTGTTCGTGGTTGATCCCCATGAGATGCAAAATCGTGGCATGGAAGTCGTGAACGTGAACTGGCTGTTCGACGGCCCGGATACCGTGTTCATCCGTGGCACCGTGGACGTAACCCCGTTTCACCCCGGCACCAGCCAGCCATGATGTGAAGCCCCAGTTGTGATGTTCACGACCGGGAGCGTCTGCCGTATTGTTAAACGGCGTGCGTCCAAATTCGGTCGTCCAGACAACCAGGACGTCATCCATCATCCCGCGCTGTTTCAAGTCCTGCAACAATCCCGCAATCGGCTGATCAACCTGCGGAGCCAGGCGTCCGTGATCCGCCATGTTGCCGTGCGAATCCCAGTTGCCGCTGGAGCCCGTATGGATGATTTCCACAAACCGCACGCCGCGTTCGACCAGCCGTCGCGCTGCCAGGCATTGCCATCCGAAGCCATCATTCTGCCCGCGCGACAAACCATACAGCCCCAGCGTGGCATCTGTCTCACCCGCCAGATCCAACGCGGAGGGCATTTCAGTTTGCATCCCATGAGCTGTCTCAAAAGCCTTGATCCGTGTCGCCAGTTGCGGATCATTCGGTCGCGCCGCCTGATGTGATGCATTCATCGCCTGCAGCGCGGCAAGTTCCAGTTCCTGCCGCGTCGAGCTGGACACACGACGCGTCAGATTGGCGACCGGTTCCGGCCCTGGTAGAACTCGCGTCCCCTGATGCGCGCCGGGAAGGAAATCAGACGCCCAGACCTGCGTCCCGGCATACGGCATCTGCGGCGCGAGTACCAGAAACGACGGCAGACTCTGATTCGACGTCCCCAGCCCGTAACTGAGCCATGCTCCAATGCTGGGTCGGGCAAACGTGAATGATCCGGTATGCATCCCGAGCGTCGCGTTGTAGTGATTCGAATGACTGGTGTGCATCGATCGAATGACGGAGATCTCATCAATCTGATTGGCAACATGAGGAAATAGGTCGCTGACTTCGATGCCGCTCATCCCCCGCGGCGAAAACTTCCAGTCCGGGCGTTTCAAGAAGATCTTTTCGTAACCCGGACGATTACGCGTTTCCGGGTGATCCAAAACAACTTGTTTGCCATGATCGGAAAAAAGCTGCGGTTTCGGGTCGAATGAATCGACATGCGAAACCCCGCCACTCATGAACATAAAGATGACCGACTTCGCCTTCGCCGGAAACTGCGGTTCTCTGGGCGCAACCGGATTGCCTGCATTGGCCGCATGCGCCGCCAGCATCTCGCTGAGCAACCCCGGCAGCAGCAGCGAACCGGCCACAGCGGACTGAACAAAATGTCGGCGGGATTTATTGTGCATGACTATACTCAATCCAGATACAGGAACTCGTTGCTCGACAGCAGAATGCGAGCATATGCTGACCATGCCGTTCGAGTCTGATCGGCGGCGGGGATATCGGCAATGGCCAACAGGTATTGTGACAGAAACGTCATCGCGGTCTCGCGTTCCCGTTCAGAAGGTAGACGCTGCAACACGATGCGAAAGAGTTCGTTCAGGCGAGTTTCATCGTCCGGCTGATTCAGAATCCGCTCGGCGACTTGCCCGGCCTGCTCGTGGAAGAACGAATCGTTCAGGAAGTACAGTGCCTGAGTTGGAACCGTCGTCACTTGCCGCTGTGGCGTCGTGGCGTTGGCATCGGCTCCGTCGAACAGCCCCATAAACGGCTGCCGACGGTTCCGCAGTGTCATCAGATAGACGCTGCGATTGTTTGTTTCAGCGACTCCAGCGAAAGGCACGTGCTGCGAGTATGACCAGGAGCTTGTTGGCGGGATCGGATGCGGTCCGCCGGAACTGAGATCGATCTGCTGACTGGCCACAAGCAAACTGTCTCGCAATTCTTCGGCACTCAAACGGCGACGGTCAAAGCGCCAGTAAAGAGTGTTGTTTGGATCGATGGCGATCGCTTTTCTGTGACCTTCGTCAGAAACATCCCCGGTCGATTGGCGGTACGTTGCTGACAGCATCATCAGACGATGCATCGACTTGACGCTCCAGCCGGATTCTATGAACCGGCCTGCCAGCCAGTCGAGCAATTCCGGATGCGTCGGGCGCTGTCCGCGGGTTCCAAAATCATTCGGCGTCTGCACGAGCCCTTTTACGAAATGATGCTGCCAGATCCGATTCACCATCACGCGGGCGACGAGCGGATTCGTGGGATCTGTGAGCCATTCTGCCAACTGAAGTCGTCCACTCCCGGCGTCTGCGGGAAGTTCCTGGCCGCCGAGCAACTCCAGCCATCGCCGCGGTACTTCTTCGCCAGGCTTTTCGGGATCGCCCCGCAAATGCAGTTTTGCATTCGCGATGGTGCCCTCCGCGACGGCGTAGGCGAATTCACGGACCGGCGCACGGGCGACCAATTCGTCACGTTGAGCCATCAATTGAGTTTTCCGTATTCCAGTTTCGGCCAGACGTGTCAACTCCGCATCAATGGCCGCAAGCTGGCGATCGTAAGGTTCGACGGTCTTTGCCCATTCCGCAGGTGGCAGGAGCGGGATCAGATCGCGAGGCTGCTGTTTGGCTTCACAGCCAGGAAAGGCGAATCGCGTACTGTTGAGGATGCCGTAGATCGCGTAATAATCTTTTGCCGAGATCGGATCATACTTGTGATCATGACACCGGGCACACGCAATCGACAGGCCGAGAAATGTCTTGCCGAGCGTGTCGATCGTGTCTTCAAACGTCAGATGCATGTGCTTATCGCTGTCGTGATCGAAACGACGGGCGATCGCCAGAAAACCCGTCGCAACAATCCCCTCCGCATAGTCAGCTGCGGGATCATTTGCGTGCAGCAGGTCACCGGCAATCTGTTCGCGGACAAACTGATCGTAGGGCAGGTCACGATTGAACGCATCGATCACCCAGTTGCGATAGCGCCACGCATCCGGGATCGGATGATCTGTGTTTTCACCCGCCGTGTCGGCATAGCGCACAACGTCCAGCCAGTGACGTCCCCAGCGTTCTCCATAGTGCGGCGACTGCAGCAGCCGATCGACAAGCGATTCATAGGCAGTCGGAGATTCGTTGGCGAGAAACCCATCGACCTCCTCCGCTGTGGGCGGCAGACCGATGAGATCGTACGTCGCTCGACGAATCAAAGTCCTGCGGTCGGCTTCCGGCGAAGTCGTAAGTCCTTCCGATTTCAGCCGTGCCAGGACGAATGCATCAATCGACGGGTTTGCATCCTGACTTCGATGCAGTGGCTGAAATGACCACCACGCGCGAAGTTCTTCTTCGGTCAGACCGCCGCGACGAACGACAGTCACGCGAGGATCATACGCGCCCCGCTTCACCCATTCTTTCAGCAACGCGATTTCCGTATCCGGAAGCTTGCCGCCCGCATCTTCCGGCGGCATCTGCGGTCCGTCGTCACCGTACAGCACCGCGCGAATCAACAGGCTTTCATCAACGTTGCCAGGAATCATCGCCGGTCCCGATTCGCCACCGTGCTGCCATCCCGGTTGAGAATCCAGTGCCAGTCCGCCCTGTGTCTTGCCTTTCTCCGCCGAATGGCATCCGCTGCAGCGAGCGATAAGCAAAGGGCGGATCTTCGCCTCGAAAAATTCTTCGTCCGAATCGGCCAAAACGCCGGAACAGCAAAGTACGATTGCGAGGAAACCGAACAGCCATCGAATGCCACCCGGTGCCGTCGCAAAACGGGAGATCCAGTAAGCATGTCGAGATCGTTTCAACATGTGACCAACTTTCACTTTGAGTGGAAAATGAATGTCAGAAGTACGTCAGGCTTTCCAGCCTGACCTTCGTGTTTCCATGCCAGCCTCGAAAGGCGGACGTACATTCATTGCTCACTCGTTTCTAACCATCGCTGCCGAAATATCCGGACGCTGAGAGGAGTATAGTCATCCGGCGACCAGACAGAGTGTAGAACAATCGTCCCAATTGTTCCTCCAGGCGAGCGACAGATGGTACCATACCCGGAAAGAAGCCCGGCTTCCTGGAGAAGCCGGGCTTCTCATGGTAAATCGTTTTCTGCCGCTCATCCAAACGCAAAGCAATTGAAACAATTGCTCCGGACTGGTTCAGCGTGGTGCCGCTGCTTCGGTCGCGGTGAGCTTCATGCGACAGCTGCGTTCACGGGCAACCCGCGCGGCGACATCCGGTGAAAACGCGTCCCGTCCGGAGCGATCCGGAAATCCCGGCCACGCCGCAATCCCTTCCGGCATCATATCCGAAATCCTGCGGCGTTCCGGAGCGACATAAGTCGCCAGAGTCGGATCATCATAGACAGATTTGCGCCCCCACAATGCCGCTCGACCATCGCGATAAAGTGGAATCCAGTCTGGATGGCCGTCCAAATGCAGTACGGCTGGCACGTCGGCGATTCGATCCATGAGCACGAGATTCGGGTTGCCGAATTCGAGGACTCGATTCGAATCCACCGGCCCCGAATCCGCACCGCGATGACGCCGCGACATGTCGGAGCCGAACAGCAAATCAAAATTCATGTCCACAACTGTTTGCGGATAGCATGTGTCGTACCGGCCATCGAATCCAACCGTGGTATCCGGCGCAAGCGCCGCGAGGGCGTACTGAGCCCAGTCGAAGGTTACAACCAGCCGCCCGTCGATGTGTTCGTCTGCCATGTACTCAAACGCGGACACCGGATACTTGCTGCGATCAACACCGAAAGAAGCAACGGTGTAACTCAGCAGTCCGACAAGCGCCGCCGCCACAGCCATCAGTTCCAGTCTGATCAATCGCGCCGCGCGTCCGGTGAATTCCTCGTGAGTCCCCAAAGTCGGACGCCATTCCACCAGTCGATGCCACAGCGACCAAACGTGCTGTGGCATCCAGAAGCCAAACGCGATTGCGAAAAACGCC
>JBBQSE010000054.1:0-25706 GCA_038214195.1 Planctomycetales bacterium | reverse complement strand
GCTCAGAGGACTCATCAGGCATCGTCGCTTCTCCGAAATGACAAGATTGCAGTGCTGCTGATTCTCAGGTGAGGATCAGTACTCGACATGTAGACGAAAGGCGGGCGTTGATTCTGCGCAGGAAAGTTTCGGAAATTCTGGCCGCCGCGAGGCGGCCACTTGGGGGGACCCGCACGAAGCGACAGCGCAGTGTGGGGGGCGGAGCGTCCAGCGGAGCCAAAGGATCGCATGCCGCCCAAGCGGCATCGATCCAGGTGTTTGCGTCCCAGCAAACACCGAAGAGGGCGTTCAGCCCGAAAAGCCGCACCGGCTCCCAGGCCGGTCGGCGCGGCCCGTTCAGGGCGGAGTGTGCTCAACGGCGTCCAGCCGGTGAGCAGACTCCCAGGAAAACCGGGCTCTGATTACTGGCAGACTCGATCAAGGGGGAGCACCGCTGCAACTTCTGCGCAGTGAAGTTGCGGCGGTGCGGCGGGGGCGGGACCACTGTGGCAGCGGAGCCATCGCTCCGGGAAAAGAACTGGACCCGCCTCAGGATCGGTCGAGACTGTTCGGTCGCTGACGGAACAGGCGAGCAGGATCCTCAGTCCACAGCCTGAACCGTGATGCGGTTCAGGGCGACTTCAGCCGCCGCGAAAACTGAACTCGTGATTAGGTCCATAATCGCACCGCACACAATCCACGTGCCTTGCCATAACGAATCTGACGATCGTTTGCTCGGAACGCTGCCATTCAGTGTTCACAGGAGACGAGTGAAGAAGAGAAGGTTATTCGATGTCCGCTTCTTTGTGGGCAATCGAAAGATTGCACGCGAACTCCGTTCACGAATCGTGCGGGTCTGTTTGTCTGACGACGAAAGCAGGCAAAGAGTCCCGTACGATCGACGGGGGTAGTGGGCTTGTTTTGGCATTCCTGGCAGTGTGAACCGTTCCCCCACTGAAATCTAACGAACGTGGATGAAACTCGCCTGGCCGGAAACGAGGAAGCAATTTCTCGGAATGCCATGCATTCGTGAGGTTTTGATTTCACTCGTTTCCGTTCCATATCGGAGAGTGACCAGGGTCAATCGTTCAGCCCGATATCGGTGGCTGACTCACGCTGCTGAAGTCATGTATTGTTGCAGCCACGCCTTGAGTGCGCGTTCCACAATTTCCTGCTGGCTGAAGTAGTCGGCTCGGGCCAGTTGACGCTCCAGCGAGATTCGTTTGAGAGCCCCGGCGATTTCAGGACTGAGTCGGACTGTGATCGGAATCAGGCCGACAGGGAATCCGTTATTTAATGCCGGTAACGGCGTCGGAGTTGATGTCGGTCCAGCGGCTGGCGTCGTCAGTGGTTCCTGAGTGACAAAGGCCCGGACGGCTTCAGGACTTGTGTGAACGGGAGAATGAACCCGTTGAGATAGTGTGCGTCGTTCGGCCATAATGATTCGTTACCCTCCTTGGTTTGTGTTTCGTAGTTTTCTGGTTGTTCGATTTCCCTCGGTAGATAGGACGCCACGCTCCGCGATGTCGGGAAACAATTCCGCGAACAGCCGATTGATTTCTTCAGCGGCACCTTTCGCGTGGTAACCCATTTTCCAGACAAAAGTGCCTTGACCAGGTGCGTCGGCGTAAGCTTGCCGGAGTGTGATAGGCGTTTCGGCAATCTGCAGGCCAAGTGCGGCCGCTGCGTCTCGCATGTCGCGGGTCAGCCGGTATTCGCGTCCGACCATGCTGAGCACCGCGATGACTTCCGGTGGACCTTTGCGAATGGCCTGAGCCTGCCGTACGAACGCCGTGTTCTTGTCGAGGGCCCGAGCTTCGAACATGCTGGCTTTGCAGGGCATGATGGCCAGATCAGCCCACATCAACAGGGCTCGACTGGTTTCCGTCTGGCTACCGGGGCCATCGGCAATCACGAAATCCGCTTCCTGAGCGAGCACTGGCAATTCATCCAGCACTGCATCCGCATTGGCCAGCCGGACGACCTGAATGTTCGGCAGTGCTTCTACGATCCATTCGCTGGACGACTGCTGAGTGTCACAGTCCGCCAGAATGACGGATTTCCCATGGTCAGCAAGCCAGCCAGCAAGATTGCCTGCCAGCGTCGACTTACCAACTCCTCCTTTTGAATTGACCAATGAAATAATCATGCCGGCAATAAAGCACGATTGCCGGTCAGCTGGCAAGCTTTTTTTTGAGCGCACTGTAGACCGACTTCCGTAGGTCCTCGTTGCCGACGAAGACTTCGCGGCTTGCCGCGACCTGAGTGCATGATATCCACCAGTATCGGTCTGCGTTCTTCAACCAATGTTGCTCAGGTAAAATCCTTCCCGGCAGAGACCATCTACATGTCAGCCAGCAGGCATGCCAGCACGTTTGCAGATTTTTCTTGCGCAGATATGCAGAATCTGAGATGTTCGGGGACAACAAATTGAGGAGCGATTTCTGCAGGCGGCAAAGGAAAGCAACGCCCGTGGGACACTCATAAAGTACCGGACAATGAGACACCTTTTGATGGCCGGACTACCGTGAAATGAAACACGGTTTACCGGACATTGAAACACGTTTTGAGGCTCGGTTACCGGACAATGAAACATCTTTTCCGGTCGCAAGTGTCGGAAAACACTGGCGAAATTCGCCCCCCTAATTTGTTATTGAAAGTAATAAACAACAACACAGGGAGGTTGTTGTCGAACATGTAAAGTGCGTGAAAGAAAACTCATCAGACACCCTCACACAAAAACAACATCACCAGCCACTGGACTCCGCCGTTGATGAACTCAACCTCGCCGAGTTCCCGCTGTCTGCCATTTCTGACCGATTTCTTGATGGAACCAAGACCGTCGTTCTGGAAGACAGAGTCTTCGATCGCGACCAGAATCGGTACCTCCCACGACGACTGACAATCTCCGGCTCCGATCGATTCGGGCTGCCCACGTCCAAAGATGATGACGTTTTGCTGGCCTGTATTCAGCTCAGTCGGCTGAATGACTTTTCAACACGAGAAGTCTCCTTCAGTCGCTATGAGATCCTGCGGCTGCTCGGTTGGGCCGATGAGACTCGCAACTACGAACGAGTCGCGACTTCCCTTCGCCGCTGGAAAGGGCTTTCGGTCTTTTCCGATCGAGCCTTTTACGATCATGCACAGAAAAGCTGGGTGAATCGAGACTTCGGCGTCTTTGACACACTCGTGATCTATCAGCGTGAAGTGTTACAGGGAAAGGCGGCTCCCGGCTGTTCTCGGTTTCTCTGGAACGACGTCTTCTTCCGCAGCTTTCAGTCGGGATATTTGAAGCAACTGGACTGGAATCTCTACTTCCGATTGAACAGTCCAGTGGCCAAACGCCTCTATCGGTTCCTCGACAAACGCTTTTACCACAGCAGCCGCGTCGAGATTGATCTTCAGGAATTGGCATTACGAAAAGTTCGGCTGACTGGAAACTACAATACGGCTCAGATGAAACGCACCTTGATGAAAGGCATTCAGGAATTGGAACACCTCTGGGATCTGAAACCCCAACAGCCAGAAGATCGCTTTCGCAAAGACGGAATCGGGAAATGGATGGTCGTCTTCGAACGTCGAGCCAAACAACGTCGAGTTCCCATCGAGACCATTTCTACCGCGTTGCCAATTTCAAACCCGTCGATTTCTGTTCCGATCACTTCCGTGAATCCGCAGGATCTGGAGCGGGAATTGATCAAACGCGGGATAGGTCCAGCGTCCGCCGAGGAACTGTCTTTGTCACATCCCTCCAGCAAGATTCAGGAGATGTTGGAACTCTACGACTGGTACAACGGCAAGGGCCAATCTCGTGGCCCGGGATTTCTGGTTCAATCCATCAGGAATCCAGCGGCGATCGCATTTCCTCCGGGGTTCGTAAGTTCCTCCGCAAAGCAAGCAGCAGCACAGCGTCAGAAGGCGACAAAAGCCGCTGACGAGCAACTGCGTACAAAACGCGAGCGTCAGGCAGCCGAACGAGACAAATCCCGACAGCGAGCGTTTATCGCCTTCTGGGAGTCACTGTCGCCCGCTCACCAAGATGCCTTTGAAACGGAAGCGTTGGAAAAAGCGGAACAGATGACGCGTCGGCTTTACCTTCAGCATTCCGCTAAGCGAGGCAAGGCATTCGAGCTTTACCGCAAGGTCATCCTTCAGTCGCACTTTCTGAAGACGCATCAACTTGCGATCCCGGAAACAGGCCGCACTTGATCAGGAGTCGTCTATGCGACGTACGGCGATCGGAGTTGATTCGTAATAATGAAATCGTGGCGGCCGCCATTGGCGACTTCGGGACCAACATTCCATTGTTCCATGCAAAGTGGGAGTTCCAGTCGTCAATTCGCGGATTAAACAAGCGAGTCAGCTCGTTCGTCTCGGGGACGTAAGAAGCGATGTCACTTCCCTTGAATCCATTACACAAAGCGCATGACCAACAAAGGTTCTCAAGTGACGTTGGCCCGTTGTGCTTCACGGCTCGAACATGATCAACTTCATGAGGCAATTGCGTACACGCTTGCGGCATCTGACAATACTCGCAACAGTCGCGTGCTCGCTGACGAACCTGTTCCCGTAGATTCACCTGGATCACGACTGTGGGCCGTTCTGCACAAGCGATACTCGGGCCTTCGCCTGCAATAGATCAAGAAACTCGCCAACTCGGAGATAGTTCTCCAGCGTACCTTTCTCAACTTCAGTGATCGTCCCGGCGTTGTTCTTCTGAAGTAGCTCCCGAATCGTGTCCTTTGCCGATTCGCTGAAGTTGAGTGAAAGCAGTTCCTCCGCAACTCGGGCACTCAGCGTGCTGCGATGGGGTTCGACAAGCTCATCCAGAATATCAGCTTCGGAAAGGAAAACGGATTTAATCATGGCGGAGGCTTTCACTGCGATTCCGAAAGGGGGGAGCGATAATCTTTGCTCGGTATTCAGCATTGTCAATGAACGCAGGGAAGTTGCAAGGTTGAATATCTGGGCCGCATCCAACATCTTTTTACGATGCCAGCAGTCCACTTGAAGTGGAGGATGCTGCGGTTGGGGCTAATGGGCAGGGAGGTTTGCCGGGTGGGCGGGTTGCGAGGTGTTGCTGAGAGGCTGGGGAAACAGCAGTCGCCGGGATGCGACTGCTGAGATTGGGCGGTGATGATTCACCGCCCGAGGAAGCGAACTATTCTTCCATGGATGCCAGATAGTCGTACGCTTTGACCGCGAGAAATGCGACTGCGGGAAGATCGTTCATGCGAAAGCCGGGCGTGTTCTGAATGACGCCCTGTTCATCGCGGTAGGTTCGCTGAAAGGTGATGTTGTGCCAGACGGCTTCGTCGGACTCGTTCTTCCAGATTGCCACTTCGATCCTGTTCAATCGGTGTGAGAAGATTGGTTTGCTTGCCATATGTTTTTTCCTCCATTCAAGGTGTTGTGTTTTTCATTCACCACGGTGGCGCAGCCGATGGAAAACGCAACAGCTTGAAGGAGGAAAGCGAGCCACGGGCGGCCGACGGAAGCGAAGAGAGCGCAGCGGGTGCAACAAGTGACAGACAGCGCAGCGGCTGGCGTGCAGTTGCTCGAAGCGACCAAAGGCCAACCGATGGCGAGCGAGAAAACGGCAAGCCAACCACTTCCACCCGGAACAGGATCAGTGGCAGAAACCCCGGAACGAGTCCGACGCCGTCTGGCATCACCTTTCTCGATCCGCTGATGAAGGCGTCATTTGCCACGCCATCGCAGTGGGTTCTTCCCGAAAGCATTGCGGTGAAAGCGACACATCATCCATGACATGGAGCATTCCTCGTCAGCGATGATCATTGCCGACTCTGCAAGTCGCTGACAATCCACTGCTTCCCCTGCGTAACAGCAACACGTCGCGGGATTCGCTCCTGCTCGATTGAGGCTGCGGCGTACCGTACACCCGCCGCTCCGCTGACGGGCACTGCTTTATAGAGGAAGAACCCGGCGAAGACACAATCGCCTCCACCGGGCCTTGATTGAATCGATGCCTGCTCTACGCCGCAATCGCCAGAGCCTTCGTGGTGCCATCGCTTGCATGCGATGGTTGCTTCTCCGTTCGACGCGGCTCGTGCATCAAGTTCAGAATCTTGGCCGCCGTCTGCTGAATCCGATTCATCGACTTCAAAAGCAGCTTCGCGTCGCCCTGATACAAGTGGATGTAGTCGCGTGACTGATCTCGGCAATCGATTCCATGAGCAGTACAGACAACAAACGCAACGGCTTCTGCTTCGACTTCCATCTGTCGCTTCGACAATTGGCCCGAACGTCGATCCTGCTCAGAGTGCATCAGTTCATGTGACAGTTCATGGGCCAATGTGGAGAACCGAGCCGCCTCGCTGAGCCCCTCCTGAACGAGCACTCGTCCAATCTGAGAAACACCATCAGTTCCCCAGCCGAGCGGCCTGGTGTCCAGCGTGATCCCCAGTTGTTCGTAGACACCTTCGAGTTCTCTCAAAGCATGAGCCTCCGAGTTGGCAATCGGCGTCACCGGGGAAAAGTCCTTGCCCTCGGTTTGACTGACGTCGAAGACGTAGACAACGCGGTAGCCCATAGGATCGCTGGTATCATCCGTCTTTGCTTCGTGTCCATCAGCTCGTGCTTCAATCTTGGCCACTGTGCGATCTTCCTTGCATCCGCGTCGAATCACCGGAGCCAGAATTGCGATCCCACTTTCTCCCTTCTTCACTGTTCGATCCATCGATCTCCACGTGTGAAAGCCGGCCACATGAGCCGCCTCCGGGCACTGAGATGTAATCAGCATTAGGTTGCGAAAGCTGTACTTGTGCAACCTCGCCACTGCGGCCAGATAGTCTTCAAGCACTTGCGACCGTCCCTGTTCCAAAGCCAGCGCCAGTTCCTGTAGTTTTTCTTCTGCGACTTTCATTGCATCTTCTCGTTTCATCATGATGTTTCTCCGTCTTGTTCCGACCTCGGCATGGTCAGCGATTGTTGTTCGTTGCATCAGCGAGCCCGCCGTCGGCCCACAGGGCCTCATCAGCACGGCAAGTCAAGGTGGAGCCTTTGCCACAGGCAAAGCAGCAGTGAGCGCAGCGAACGGACCTTGACGCCGTGATACCATCAGAGACTACCGACGGCAGCCAGCTCCAAGTTCAGTTCGAGCCTGGAGGAATCCCGCGATCGCACTGTCATTCCCGTGAGCACTATCCGTCCAGCTTTGCATCTGATTACAGTCGCGATCATGTCGAATGTGCAGTTCTATACCACTCGCACCGGAGAGAAAACCCCGCTGAAATGGAGACACTAACTGCATGTTTGAAGAGCAGGCCGAATACACAACCCTAGTGATTTTTAATTGGTAGCCATTGAGGTGGTTGACAGATTGTCAGAAGTCGTGTAAATATTTCGACGATGTCCGCTCGGGACTGAGTTTGCTGCGATTCTATGACATGACTGTTTCGATTTTGGAGATCGGTGCGTATGTCCTCCAGCGGATGGTACAGCAGTTCATCATTTGGATCATCGTCAAGTAGCTCCAGTTCTTCCGGAACGAGTGGATCATCCAGCTCGAGCAGTAGCGCCTTCAGCTCCAGTTCATCAAGCGTTGGATCGAGTTCTTCCTCCAGCAGTACTTCTTCCAGTTCGAGTGTCCCCTCTTCGTCTTCGAGTTCCTCTTCCTGGGGCTCCAGCTCATCAAGTTCTTCAGGAGGTTGGTGGCCTTCCTCCAGTTCCGGCGGTGGCAGTTCTTCATCTTCCTCCGAAGATCCAAGTTCGTCGTCAGGGAGTCCCAGTTCCTCATCAAGCAGCTCCGCGGGTATCAGCTCCAGTAGTTCGTCGTTATCGAGCTCTTCCGGCGGCAGCTCGTCATCATTCAGCAGTTCCTCAAGCTCCAGTGGTGGTGGTTCTTCGTCATCCTCCGGTGGCCCAAGCTCATCTTCAGGGAACTCCAGTTCCTCATCGAGCAGCTCAGCGAACCCGAGCTCCAGTAGCTCTTCCTCTTCTTCATCGAGTTCTTCTGGCGGAGTGTCGTCGTCATCCAGCTCCAGCGGTGGCGGTTCTTCATCATCTTCAAGCTCCCCAAGCTCGTCGTCCAGTTCTTCCGGGGGAAGCTCTTCATCATCAAGCAGCTCTTCCAGCTCCAGCGGTGGCTCGTCATCGTCCTCCAGCAGTTCAAGCTCATCCAGCAGTTCGACAAACCCAAGCTCCAGTAGCTCTTCAGCTTCTTCATCATCGAGTTCTTCCGGCGGAGCGTCGTCGTCATCCAGCTCCGGCGGCGGCAGCTCTTCGTCATCTTCAAATTCCCCAAGCTCATCATCAAGCAGCTCTTCCAGCTCCAGCGGAGGCACGTCATCGTCCTCCAGCAGTTCATCCAGTTCTGGCGGAGGGGGTTCATCATCTTCCTCGTCTTCCAGTTCTTCTGGAGGCGGTTCGACCTCCAGCAGTTCGTCATCAAGTAGCTCAAGTGCTCCTGTCTCCAGCAGTTCTTCATCCTCCAGTTCCAGCAGTTCGTCTTCGAGCTCCAGTTCGTCATCCGGAGGTGGCAGTTCAAGTTCGTCATCCGGAAGTTCCTCGTCTGGAAGCAGCTCTTCAAGCTCAGGCTGGTCATCTTCCAGCAGCAGCCCTT
The DNA here is from genome assembly GCA_038214195.1 of Planctomycetales bacterium. GTDB lineage: Bacteria > Planctomycetota > Planctomycetia > Planctomycetales > Planctomycetaceae > SXXK01. The sequence goes on along the minus strand of JBBQSE010000054.1, from coordinate 17,143 downwards.
CCACCTCATCTTCGTCGTCGACTGGGTCTTCTTCGTCGAGCAGTTCGTCGGCGCAAAGAGACACCGGTCCCTGTTCGTCCGAGAGCACCAGTGACTGCCCGGTGCGTTACTTCAACGGCGAAGTGCGGCTTGAGGCGACAGATATCTCCGCCCCAGGCTTTGGGATTCCGTGGGGCCATTCCCGAACTTACAGCAACCAGCAGAAGCAGGATTTTGATCGCGGGAATGGCTGGAACTGGAATCCAGTCAACCTGCCGCGTTTCGGAGCCTCCACTCTCTCTGGCTCCGCGCTTGCGCTCTACAGCAATCTGTATAACATCCGCTATTTCTATGCGGCGGGCGGTTCCGCGTATCTCTCTCAGTTTGGTGATCTGGGAGTGCTGGTGCATGTCGACCCCGCCAAACAGCTTCGGCTGACCGAAGCCGATGGCTCGATATGGACATTCAACGACCTGAGTGTCACATCCCGAAAAGGCGGCTTCCGGTCGATGACAGCACCGGGTGGCGCGACTCTTGCGGTAGTGCAGGAGTCAGCAGATCTCATTCAGGAAGTTCAGAGAACAGCGACGGCCGGAGGGATTGAGTACCAGGATTCATTCCTTTACGAGTACGTGACAACCGGCGAATTAAGCGGCCACATTTCGTCTGTCACACATCGCAGTCGGATTGACGGCGGATCATGGACCAATGTATCTCAGGTAGAATTCAGCTACTACAGTGGCGGGGATGATCATGGAAGTTCCGGTGATCTGCGAACAGCGACCCGGTGGACCTGGGATGTCAGCGTGTCATCCTGGGCGGATTTGGGAACGGATTATTATCGCTATTACAAGCCGGGAAATGCCAAAGGAGCGGCCCACGATCTCAAGTTTGTCCTGGGACCGCAGTCGTTTGCGCGTGTGACGGAAGAATTTGGTGACCCGTTCACGGTCAGCGATGGGACGCTGTCGATGTTCGCCGACTTCTATTACGAATACAACGGCGATGATCGAGTCTCGCTGGAACGCGTGTTTTCCGGCAGCAAGACAATGTCGTTCAGCTACCGCCGGAATCCTCGGTATCCCGCCAACAGCAGCAGCAGCAGTAGCTCGTCCAGTTCTGCCTCCGCTCCTCCAGGAAACAATGTCTGGATCTACAGAACCGTCGAAACACGACCTGACGACAGCCAGAAAATCACCTACGCCAACTTCGCGGGGCAAACAATGCTGTCGGTGTTGAAGAAGTCCAGCACCAGCACGGACCAGTGGTGCACATTCTTCCGGTATGATGATGAAGCCCGGCAGATCTGGGTGGCACAGCCATCGGCGGTCACCGGCTACGACGACCAGTACGATGACCTCCTGAATCGCCAAACCAGCACAGGCACGTATGAATTCCTTCGTGATGACGATGGCCTGATTCAGGTCACCGAATACTTCACCGACTCCGGCAGTTCTTCCAGTTCCGGAAGTTCGTCGAGTTCTTCACCAACATCCAGCCTGAACGGTTACCTGAAGGCCAACAGGATCAAGAAGGGACAACTGGGTTCGCCGATTCTGTTGAGATCCCTCGAATACACGTCTCACACCGAAGACGCGACAACGGTTCATCCGGTTTCACGGGAAACGACCTATCCCGATGCGGCGGATCCAGCGACAAAAATTGAAACGACTTATGCATACACGTTTCACACCGGAACAAATCAGGTCGCGCAGAAAACGACCACGCTTCCGGTCGTTCCAACGTCGCAGAATGGTTCGGGCACGGCGGCCTCCCGAAAAGAGTATTTTGATCTGGTCGGCAATCTGACCTGGATCATGAATGAACGCGGGTTTATCACAAAGCTTGCCTACGACACACTGACCGGAACACTGATCCAACGTGTCGATGACGTTGATACTTCGTCCGCCTCTGGTGTTCCTGCTGGCTGGAATACTCCGTCCGGCGGCGGTCTGAACCTTGTCACGGATTACGAATGCGATCCGCAGGGCCGTATCACTCAGCAGCTTGGACCACAACACACCATTGACGTCGAAGGTGTGGCGACAAATGTGAGGTCAGCCGTCTGGACCGTGTACGATGATGCCCATCAAACCGTCCGGACGGCCACGGGATACGCAACGGGCTCCGCCCCCAGCTATACTTTTACGCTGGTCAATCCTGTCGAAATTCGTGAGTTCGACAAATCGGGCAAGCCGACTGCCGTCATCCGAGCTGTGCGAGCATCGACTTCTGGGAAGTTGCAGCCAACGGACACATTTGCTCAGTCCAGTTATGTGCGCTGGATGACGTACCAATACACCGACTGCTGCCTGCTGGCGTCACAGCGAGTCTACCACACAATTCCGGCATCGGGCTCCGGTTCGTCTGGCACAAACTACGATGAGACATCGCTGGGCTACGATGTGATGAAGCGGCGAAATCGCACACAGTCGCCGGGAGGAACGATTTCGTTTTCCGTTGCGGACGTCCGAAATCTGCCGATCGGTCAGTATGTTGGCACTGACGATATTGGCGCGTCGTGGACAGATCCCACCGGCGGTGGTGCTCCCGGCAACAACATGGTCCAGGTCTCCGCCAGCGAGTACGATAATGGTGACCCCGGCGGCGATGGCAATTTGACGCTCGCGACAGCCTATGTCGACGCCAGCACAACTCGTGTCACCTCGCAAACGTATGACTGGCGAAATCGACTGTTGACCGTGACTGCCCCGGAAAGCATATTCGCGGAATCGACGTACGATAATTTTGATCGGGTGGTTACCCAGCAGTCGCGTGATACCAATTCATCAGGGACAGTTCTGTCCCGAGTGGAAACATTCTTCGATGACCGGGGCCGAGTCTACCAGACAAAATCGTATGGTCTGAATGCCACAACTGCACTGACCAGTAACGCATGGTTTGATGCGGCGGGTAACACAATCAAGTCTCTGCCAGCCGGATCCGATCTGTTCACGAAGGTGACGTACGATAGTCTGAACCGCCCGGTCACGCAGTCTCTGGGCTATGATCTGACAGAGTCGTCATACGCTCAGGCGGGGTCTGTTTCCGATGATGTTCTGCTCGAACAGACGATACTGACCTATGACCAGACCAGCACCGTCATTCAGACGGCGTCGAAACAACGCTATCATGACGCTCCGGATTCGCAGAAGGGGCCGCTGGGTAATCCATCCACAACGCCCAATGCCCGAGTGACCTGGCAGGCGATCTGGACCGACGGTATTGGTCGGCAGGTGGCGGCAGCCAGTTATGGGACAAACGGCGGAACGGCTCTGACTCGACCGGCCACCATTCCTTCGCGGTCGGACGCCGTTCTGGTCTCCACAGTGCAGTACAACGACGCGGGAGATCGCGAACTGGTCTTCGATCCGAACGATCAGGCGACCCGGTTTGAATACGACGCCGCAGGACGTACGGTCAAGCTGATTGAGAACTATCAGCCGAGCGGACCGGTCCAGCCGGATGTCAATCGCACCACGGAAACAAGCTACAACGCCGACGGCAACGTGGCGACACTCACGGCGTGGAACGCATCCACTGGCAATCAGACAACGAATTACACTTACGGAACCACGCTGAGCGATTCCGATATCGCGACCAGCACACTGCTTCAGCAGGTGGCGTATCCGGATTCTGTGGATGGCAGCGATGTCGTCCTGTTTGCCTATAACCGACAGGGACAACGCAAGGCGTACACGGATCAGCGAGGCTGCTCCCATCAGTATCTGTTTGATGGCCTTGGCCGACAGATTCATGATTGTGTGACAACTGCGGGGACCAGCGTCGATGCCGCGGTTCGGCGACTGTCCACGGAATATGACGTTCGCGGTCTTGTCAACACGATGTCCAGTTTCGACAATGCCACTGTGGGAACAGGCAATGTTCTGAATCAGATGCAGAACGTGTACAACGATTTCGCCCAATTGACGCAGTCGTATCAGGCTCATGTCGGTGAAGTGAATACCGGCACGACACCGCAGGTGCAGTACAGTTATGCGGATGGTTCTGCGAACACGATTCGCATCACTGGCATGACGTATCCGAACGGTCGGAACGTGGTGGATGATTACGGAACCACCGGCAGCATGAATGATGCAGCCAGCCGGATCTCTCGGATGAAAGACGCAGGGGCTTCTTCTTTTCTGGTCGAGTACTCCTATCTCGGATTGTCTGGCTTTGTCAAAACCGTCTACCCGGAAAGCAGTGCTCAGTACACGCTGATCGGCACGACCGGCGGTACGAATCCGGATTCCGGTGATATCTATCTGGGGCTCGATCGCTTTGGCCGAGTCATCGACGCGAACTGGGCCAATGTCGCTGGCACAGCCACGCTGGCTCGTGTGAAGTATGGTTACAATCGAGTCTCCAGCCGAACTTGGCGAGACAATCTGTCGCCCGGAATGACGGGATACGATGAACTCTACGGCTATGATCAATTGCAGCGTCTGCAGAATCTTGGTCGAGGCAGCCTGAACGGAACTCAGACGGCCATCACCAGCCAAACGTTTGGTCAGGACTGGACTCTGGATGAAACCGGTAACTGGAACGGGTTCAAGCAGTCTGATAATGGCTCGACATGGCCGTTGGACCAGTCTCGCACCGCGAACACCGTCAATGAAATCACAGGCCTCGTCAATGAAACCTCAAAGGCGTGGACGACGCCAGGGTATGACAAAGCGGGCAACATGACACGGCTTCCGGTGCCCGGAACTCTGCCGGATGGCGTGGCCTGGAACACCATGTCGCTGTCGGACTGGGACAATCTGAAACTGGCCGACTGGGAGGAGATGACGCTCGACAATGTTTCCGGCGTCTACGATGCCTGGAATCGACTGGTGCGATTGCATGTGGGCGACACGACGCTGGCAGAGTACACCTACGATGCTCGTGGATATCGGATCCGAAAAGACAGCTACACCGATGGCACGTTGAGCGAAGCCCGGCACTATTACTACACCCCGGGCTGGCAGGTCATGGAAGAACGTGTTGACACCAGCACTTCCGCTGAGCGTCAGTTCGTCTGGGGACTGAGGTACATTGATGATTTGGTTCTCCGTGACCGCGACACGGATGGCAATGGTACTCTCGATGAGCGGCGTTACGGCATGCAGGACGGGAACTGGAATACAATCGGCCTGACGAGCACTTCAGGCACAGTCACAGAGCGGTTCAGCTTCGATGCGTATGGTGTGCCAACGTTCCTGACAAGCACCGGAACGGTGCAGGGTTCTTCGCCCACCGGCTGGGAAACGCTTTACGCCAGCTACCGCTGGGACGGCGATGTCTCGAAAATGTATTACGTTCGAAATCGGTTCTTGCTTTCGAATCTGGGAACATGGAATTGCAGAGATCCATTGGGTTACACCCAACCGAATCTTGCCCTAATGAACTACGCTATCAATTCCCCTTTGCAAATCTTGGATCCGCAGGGCCTATGGAATGAAGGCGGACATTTTTATACGACATTTTTCATGGCACGAGTCGCTGGAATGAACAACGCAGATTCCCTTCAACTCGCTGCATTTTCTCAGCTTCCAGATGAGATGGCAAAACTAGATGCGGCATTTTTATATCTTAACTACCAAAATGCCGCAGAATTTGATTCCAAAGTTGGTTGCAAGTTTGCAAACAACGACGAGCGACTAGCCTACACACGTCGTATTCAACAAGTGCTGCATTCCCTAACAGGACAGCAAGGCCAGAATGTTTTGGATCGACGGCAGAAACTCCGAGATGTCATCCAGGACGCGATCAAGAAAAACGATCTGCTGCTAGCGGGACTTGCAATCCATTCATTCGGCGACTCCTATGCGCATTCCAGCAATAAAAACGGATCAGTGATGCTCTATCCCACTGGAATAGGTCACGGCTTTCAATTCCATAAACCAGACATAATTGGCGAACATTTCGATGCATACCGAGACTATTTTAACGACCTAGCTGGAGTAATGAACATTCCGAACGGTCAAATTAACTCCTCGCTATTCGCACAGACATTGGGGGACCTATCTCAAACGCGGAGGACTTCAGATGAGGCGTCTGTGTTAATGAGCGGTGGAGATGGGGCTTATGCATACACTGGCGAATATCGCCCAGAACAAAAAGGCAAAAAAATTCCTGGAAACGAAAAGGGAGACTACCATCCACTAGGCATACCTGCCCAGAGTAAGCTTAATGCAGCATTGTGTAAGCTCGAAAAGGCGCTTGGTCCTCCCATTGATGGTCGCGAAAACCTGCAGGGGAAATGACATGCAACAATTCACTAAAGACTTGCAGCGATCTCGTAGGTGTGTTAGTCGATCAAGAAAACTCGCAAAAGGGAGGCAGCAACTTGGCTTGCTTGCCTTTGTGGTTCTCATTGAATGCGTCTTTTGTGGTTTCTGTCTCCCAAAGTGCATGGCTCAACTTGCCTTCCCGCCAACGTTTCTAGTGAAGCTGAAACCACTCACGGAAATTCAATCATTAGCAGACTTGGAGCAGCGGAAGCCGGATGAAGCCGTAATGCTGTTCGCCGAGAGTTCGTCGGAGCTTACGGAGATGCTGATTGCCTGTCGCCGGCTAATGCTTAGAAGCGTTCGGATTCAGCATACTAGAGCTGATTACTCTCTCGCTGATTTAGCAGTATTACTTGACGACAACCCGCACATTCAATCATTGCATCTGAGCTCTCCGAAGTCGTCTGCGGATACAACAGGACTGCGATTCCGGTCTGCAGGCAATTTAGGCTCGCTTATTATCCGAGATGCTGAAATACATCAATCTGAGGCGGCTGAGATCTCCGAATGCAAGAAGCTGACGGCTGTAGACTTGACGGGATGCAAATTTGATGAACTGGTGGTTCATCAACTCTTAAGTTCTAAGTCTATTGAAACTCTCGTGCTCGACGCTTGCATCCCCACTGTGGATGCTCGAGGTGTTGCGTTTCGATCACCACCGACAAGATGTCCTCTGCGGCACCTGAGTATTGAGAGATGGGAATTCAGCGATGCTGAGTGGCTGAATCTTGTTGAATTACCTTGTTTGGTGTCATTGCGAGCGGGGCAAGTTGGTAATGGAGCAAAATTCTCGGAGTCCCTTAGGAAACTTAAGGGTTTGCGTGAACTGCATGTGAAGTTCTCCGGCGAAGCCTCTCGCGTAAACTCCGAGTTCTTCGACGCTGTCTCGCATCTCTCATCCCTTGAGACGCTTGGGCTTACTGAGCCACAACTATCTAAGGATTGTTTTTCAAAGTTTGCCGAGCTGCCTAATTTATCAGCTTTCTTTCTTTCCCGATATGAAGGAGTTGATCTTCAAGTACCAAGTGAATTGTTTCGTCAGATAGCTCTGATGAGCCGATTACAGTCGCTTTCACTTCGTGGGGATTGGGTAAACGAAGATGTGGTGAAGAGTCTTTCTCGCCTCAAGCGGCTTGAAAATCTAGAACTCAAATCCGGATCCGTCAAGGAGGATGTACTTATTGAGGAGCTTCGATTTCGGCCACTTCGAACCATTTCGCTTGAATGGATCGATTTGTCAGAAAGTTCAATCGAAATGTTCAGGAGCATGCAGACTCTTGAGAAGATTGAGTTGCTACAATCAGGGCTGGAAGATCGTCAATTCGCTCAATTGAGAATGGCACTGCCGGAGTGTCTTATTATTCGATAGACAATCGCAAAAGGGGACATTTTCCTTTTCACTTTACCATTTGAAATCTGGCGATGAGGAATAACGCAATCGATGCGACGATCTCGATACTGCGACGAATCAGCAATAACTTTGCTATACGATTTCGCCCAATTGACTCAGTCGTATCAGGCTCATGGCGGTGGAGTGAATACCGGCACGACGCCGCAGGTGCAGTACAGTTATGCGGATGGTTCTTCGAACACGATCCGCATCACGGGGATCACGTATCCGAACGGTCGAAATGTAGTGGATGATTATGGAGCCACCGGCAGCATGAACGATTGCGGTGTATGACGAGTTCGGTGGTGGTGCTGCGTGTCGCTGAATTCGATGTGAATGAACAAGCTAGGAGATTTCTCTCAATGAGCTTTGATGAACGCCTCGAAGAGCATAACCAACTTGCCACATGGCGAGGAGCACTCAATCGGCCAACCTACGTCGGCTTTGCTCGCAATTCCCTTTGCGGCGATGAGATCTGGCTCGACCTTGAGGTCGTTAAGAACTCGATCCGGCAGGCGAGGTTTCATGGTCAGGGGTGCGTTGTGAGTCAGGCGTGTGCTTCCATGTTATGTGAAGGCATCGAAGGAAAACCGGTAGATGAAGTGTTGGCGTCAACAGCCGAACAGGTGATGGCTTTTGCCATCCGAGAACTGACGATCAATCGACAGCGATGTGCATTGACAGCATGGGAAGCCTTGTTTCACGCATTGAACGGGATTGTGAAACATCGCAAGTCGGTCGGTTTGCCTTGCAGTTGTAATGACGACGAAGTTCTGAAAACGCAGCAGCCGGTTGAAAAGCCGCCTTGATGCATCAGTCATCTCTTGCGTTCGGTGGCACTGTCGAAGACTGGCCACAACATCTCGTCACATTTTCACAGTAAACTTCAAGGAGAACAGTTATGGCTTCACTGACCGCTTATCGTGGATTGCAGGTTCTCACTCCGGATCCCGTCGGAGATGGTGGCCTTGCGATTCAAAATGATCTGAAGGCACTTGTTGACTGGAGTCCAAAAAGCGTGTGGACTCAGTCTGCGAACCCCGCCGCTGGAGATGACCAGACCGCCGACTACTTTCCCGGTTCGCTCTGGCTGCGGACGGACACAACTCCTCCCAGATTATTCATCTGTCAAAGTTCCGCGACCGGGGCGGCGGTCTGGAGGCAGCTGCTATTGCAAGTCGTACAGGATGCGGCGCCTCAGCTGGGGGGCAATCTGGATGTGAACGGCAAGCAGATTGTTTCCGTCTCCAATGGCAACATTCCGATTTATCCGAATGGATCCGGAAAAATCGGGATTCGCACGGTCGCACCCAACTCCCTGCTTCATGTGGCCGGGCCAATCGCGACGGCTCTATCGACAAAGACAGCCGCCTATACGATCACCCCCTATGACAGTGTGATCATCGCGGATGCGACAGCTGCCGCGTTCAATGTCGCGCTGCCGACGGCGGTGAGTATTTCCGGTCGGCAGTATACGATCAAACGGATCAATGGCGGCGCTAATAACGTTACGGTCGTCACCTCGGCGAGCCAGACAATCGACGGGGCAACTACGAAAGTACTGAACGCTCAATATGTCAGTGTAACCCTCGTTTCAGACGGAGCAAATTGGCACATCGTCTAGCAAGGGCACAGCCCTGCTCCGGTGCCATTACACTGTGTTTGTAGAGCAAAGCCGTTTCTCGACGCATGAGCGTCGCAAGTTACGATCGACACCTTGGGAGAACTACCGAAAATGGAGGAGATTTGCGTCATCGGACACCCATCTCGACTAGGAGGTGCGGATACGGAACTGGATCACCAGATACGAGTTTGGCAGGCACTGGGCTTGAAGGTCCATTTGATCCACACCGGGCCGCTTGATGACAACCTGCGAGCCATGAAGATGGAGGAGCGTGGCTGCGTGATGCATACGCCCGGCGACTGGGGCGCGTGCAAAGGGATGCACGTGATTTCCTATTGCAACGGCGAATTCCTCAAACATCTGGAGGCGATCAAGCTTTATGCGAAATCCACGACATTCGTGAATTGCATGACCTGGCTGTTCGATCAGGAAAAGGAAATGCATCGGCGTGGTCTGATTGACTGCTTCCTTTATCAGACGGATCATGCTCGTGAAAAAGTTGAGGGGGAGTTGAAGTCAATCAATGAAAACTTTCGCTGGTTCAAGGTGAAGCCTTATTTTCATATCGACGAGTTTCCTTACATTCACGATCGTCCTGAAGATCAGTTTCGATTTGGTCGTGTCTCCCGCGATGACCCCGGGAAATTTCATCCGGCTCAGTTGTGGGTGTACGAAACAATGGTGGCTCCCGTATTGAAGGAAGGTGTGATTCTCGGGCTGAATGACCAGATTCGCGGCAAGATCGGACGGGAGCCCAACTGGATTCGTGGTGTACCGGCGGGTGGAATGCCGGCTCAGGAGGTTTACCGACATGCTCATTGCATCATCCAGATGACGGAGACCTACGAGAACCTTCCCCGGATCGGTTTTGAAGCCATGGCCAGCGGATCACTGCTGATCGTGGATGACCGCGGCGGCTGGCGAGAACTGGTGAAGCATGGTCAAACTGGTTACCTCTGCCGTGATCAGCGGGAATTCGTGTACTACTCGTCTCGAGCGGCATTCGAGCGGGAGGAACGCAAGCTGATGGCGTCCAATGCCAGACAATGGCTGGAGGCGAATTGGGGAATGGAACAGGCAAAAAAGGAATGGTCAGCATTCTTTGATTACCTCGATAGTTTTTAATATGAGCGTGGAAATCGCTTTAGTTCGTTAGCGAGGATATCTGACGCGGTCACGAGATCGGCCAGAACACAGGCCAGGCAGAACCAGAGATGCCGGGATCAACCTTAAGGGCAATTTCAGAATAATGGCTGATGGCAGTCTGCCGGCGGATGCGCCTGCAGAAAGTGTGCTTTTCGTAGGTGTGGATGGCACAACGAAGATCGGCGATGAAGACGCCGACAACTTTTCCTGGGACGACACCAATAACCGTCTTGGCCTCGGAACGAACGCTCCGCTGGATGTCTTGCAGGCGGAAGGCGATGGCAAACGTCTGTTCATGGCCACCGGCAGCACGGCAGCACGGCAGGCACCTGAGAATCATTCATTTTGTGCAAGTGTTGATGCATTCCTCACGGAGCGTATCAATCGGGACGCCTGTCTGAATCTGATGGATTGTCTAAAACTGAGGTCAAAAGATCAGAGTTCTGCAGGAGTTCGAGGAGTGTCGCCATTGGAAGAGTGCAGCAACCACGTCGACCGGGGCTCACAGGGATGTCGATCCATGTTAACGCATCGTTTTCAGTAAGGATGCGGACTGACTCCAGGCTCATTCCCTGTAGCTGTTCGCACAGGATCGATGCGGAGGCCCTGCACAACAGGCATCCGCGAACTTTTTGCCATGCGTCAATAATTTGATCGCCGTCAATCACGAGTGAGAGGGTCACTTCATCGCCACAGGTGGGATTGCGTTTGGTTCGAACGACAGTTGCGGCAGGGTGAATGCCTTCATGAAAGGGAGCTTCGAGGTGATCGCGAAGAATGTCTTCATTCATTTCCCGGTCTCCCTTTTAAGTTGCTGATGCCCTATGCTGCAGAATTGATCGTCACTGCGAGCGGACTTTACTCAGGAACAGTCGACGTTGGTATTGAGAAAACGACAGATTCGTCAGGCATCGATTTGAGTGATGTTGTCTCATTCGAGCAGTAACCTAACCTTTTTTCTGTGTTCAGCCTGCCCCACGACTTCGCCTACAATTCATGTTCATTCTGCAGAGGATTGATCGCATGTCATCATCGAGCTTTTGGTGGCCATCTTCCAGTAGCAGCAGCTGGTCCAGTTCGTCGAGCAATCCTCTGCCATCCTCGTCCAGCAGCTCGTCATGGAGTTCTTCTGGTTCTGCCTCGTCGAGTTCGTCTGCGTGGTCCAGCAGCAGTTCCTCATCAGGAAACAGCAGTTCTTCGGCAAGTTCTTCATCAGGAAGCAGCAGTTCTTCGGCAAGTTCCTCTAGTTGTTCCACGACCGGCAGTTCGTCATCGGGTACGATCGGCTCCTCATCGTCCGGCGGCAGTTCTTCGAGTTCTTCCAGTTCCAGCAGCGGCCCGGCCGGCCCGATCTGCACGGCCGTTAATGCGTGCGCTTGCGTGGTGGTAGACGGTGTTAACCCAGACTCAGGTCAAATTAATCTGATTGCCCCGGGCCTCAGCTCCGGAGGTTTTGGCCGGGTGATGTCGTTTGCCCCGCGTTACAACAACGTCGCCAGCACGATCCAGGATGTTGGCCAGGGAGCGGGATGGGAAGTTCCGGCATGGCCGACCATGAAGGTTTCGACATGGCCGAATGCCAGCATCATGTTCCAGAATGCTTCGGGGAGCATGGAATATATGAAAGCTGGCACTACACCAGGCACCTACGAATCCCTGTTTGGAAATCGGAATACGCTGACCAAAAATACAAGTACCGGCGAACTCACGCTCCTCGCGCCGGACGGTTCCAAAACTGTGTTCAATTCTCTCACGAGTTCCACAAATCCGGGACTGATGCAGTCCCGGATACTCCCCGGCAGCGTGACCGAAACCTTGACCGGTTCGTTTGGAGCCAATCAATCACTGGACACTATTCAGAGCTTTACTTCGGGTGGGATCACGTTTGAAGAGTCGTTTCTTCAGTCCTTCGACGCCAATAGCCAACTGCAGTCCGTCGTTCGCCGAAAACGCACGAATGGCGGTGCGTGGCAGAACATCGAGAATGTGACGTACGCCTACTACGATGGAAGCACAGCCTTTGGGTCGGCGGGAGATTTGAAGTCGGCCACGATCCGCACGTGGGATTCTGCAACCAGCAGCTTCATTGCTCCCAAAGTGACCCTGTATCGGTACTACAAGGCAGGCTCAGAAACGTCCATCGGGTTTGAACACGGTCTGAAATTCATGGTCTCTCCCGCAACGTGGCAGAAGATCGTGGCGGATGGAAAGAATCCGGAGACCATCTCCAACAGCGAAATGGCACAATACGCCGATCGCTATTTCGAATATGACCCGGCCACTCGACGCGTCAAGCTCTGGCGAACCAATGGCGGAACGCTGCAGTCAACGCTTAGCGACTCCTCCAATCCCAACAGCCTGCCCTCACCGGCTCCGTTCGGGCACTGGACCAGGAAAAGCGTTCTCACGCGGCACGATGGTTCGAAACAGATTTTCTTTTCGAACGCCTACGGCATGACAATTCTCTCGGTGCTGGTGAACGCCGCCGGTACCCGGAAATGGTGTGCCTTCAGTCGCTACGATGCCAGCGGTCGAGTTCTCTGGCAGGTCAGCCCCTCGGCAATTACCGGGTATGATGAGTCAAAGAACGATCTGCTCAACTTCAACGCCACGACCCTGAAATACCAGTACATCCTTGACAACGCCGGGTTGATTCAGGTTACTCAGTATGATACTGCGCCCGCAACAATCGACTACGTGCGATATCGGAGTCTTCGCAAAGGCCAGTTGGGCACGGATATCCGGCAGTCTCAGACGGATTACATGACACAAACTGTCGGCTCGGCGAGCCGTGTGCTTGTGACAAAGCAGACGGTCTATTCAGACGAATCGCATGCCGAACCGATCGAAACGAGCTATGCCTACACCTTCCACTCGGGAACCTTGCAGCCGTCGCAGATCGTGACCACGCTGCCTGTCGTCCCCACTAGTCAGAATGGAAGCGGCACCTCGGCAACGACCACGCAGAAGTTCGATTTGGTCGGGAACCTCTTCGAAACAACGGACGAACGCGGCCTAAAGACGGGTTATTCCTACGACATTTTCACAGGAGCGGTTACGCAATCCATTCAGGATCTGGGTGGCCAGAACTTAACGTCTGACTTTGAACTCGACTCGAAAGGCCGGATAACTCAGACTCTCGGGCCGGTTCATGAAGCCGTGATCGGATCTACTTCAGCCAGTGTGCGAATTGCCAGTTGGACGACTTATGATGACGCGACCAACAAAGTGACCTCGGCTAGTGGTTATGCTGAAGGAACAGCCCCGACCTATAGCTTTACCCTGGTGAATCCAGTCTCCATCACGATCTCCAACAAGAACGGCAATGTTATCGAGCAGATTCAGGCGACTCGGGCGTCGACCTCCGGCAAACTGTTGCCGACCGATATATTCAATCAGTCCAGCTACGTCCGCTGGACAACCAATCAGTACGAGCAATGCTGCCGTATTTCCTCAACCCGTTCGTATTTCCTGATCCCGTCCAGCGGGATAGGTACGGAAGGCATCAACTACAACACGACGTCATTTGGCTATGACCAGATGCTGCGCCGCAATCAGACGACATCACCCGGCGGCACGATCAATTTCAGTGTGTTCGATGACCGCAATCTGACTGTCGCTGCCTACATCGGCACAAACGATACCGGGGCCACGGAAACTGATCCGACCGGCGGCGGAGCCAGTGGCAATAACATGGTGCTGGTTTCTCAGAACGAGTACGACCACGGATCTGCGGGTGGCGACGGCAATCTGACCACAACCTGGGCGTGGGTCGACTCAACCATCAGCCGCCGCACTGATATTGCTTACGACTTCCGCAACCGGCAAGTCTCGGTGACCGGAGCAGAAAATGCCTACAGTGAGACCACCTACGATAATCTGACCCGTGCAATCCTGCGAAAGACCCGAAATGGATCTGCAGGTGCGGTGTTGTTGTCACAGTCTCAGACGGACTACGACAATCGTGGACGAGTCTTCCGGTCTACCAACTGGGCCGTCAATCCCTCAACGGGAACTCCTGGCAATTCTCTGATCAGCAGCACGTGGTACGACGCAGGCGGCAATGTCATTAAATCGCTGCCAGCCGGATCGAAGCTGTTCAACAAGACAGCGTACGACATTCTGGGACGGTCAACCGATCAGTATCTGGGGTACGATCTGGATGAAGCGACCTATGCGGAGGCGCTGACAGTCACCGGGGACACGATCCTTGAACAGCAGACGATGACCTACAACGAGGTAGGCACGGTGCTGAATACGACCTCAAAGCAGCGTTATCATGATGCACCCGACAGCCAGACCGGAGCCCTCGGAGATCCGTCGACAAGTCCCAAAGCCCGTGTGACTTATTCAGCCTCATGGATTGATGGGGTTGGACGCTCGTTTGCTTCTGCCGACTATGGAACGAACGGCGGAGCGGCGTTCACTCGTCCGGCCACTGTGCCAACACGTTCCGACATCGTGCTGGTCAGCACCACAACGTGGAACTCTGCCGGGGATGTGTTCTCAACACTCGATCCGCAGAGTACAGAAACCCGTTTTGAATATGATGCAGCCGGGCGTCAAGTCACGCAGATTGAAAACTACGTCTCCAGCGGAACGGCAGCCGATCAGAACCGGACGACATCGACAACTTACACTCCGGACGGTCAGGTCGGCACACTGACCGCGTCCAATGCAGAAACGGGGAACCAGCAGACGACTTATGAATACGGTACGACTCTGGCCGACTCGGCAATCGCCAGCAGTCAGCTCCTGCGAAAGGTGGTCTACCCGGATTCGACAGGCACCGGCGGCGATTTTGTGACCTACGCCTACAATCGCCAGGGCCAACAGACTTTGGTTATTGACCAGCGTGGTTGCGAACACGCATATGACTACGACGGACTCGGTCGGCAGACTCAGGATCGCGTGTTGTCACTTGGTAGCACTGCCGTGGGAGCGTCCCGGCGTATCGCAACCATTTACGACAGTCGCGGCATGGTTTCGACAGTGACAACCTGGGACGATCCCCGTGTGGGCTTCGGATTGGTATTGAATCAGGTTGAGAATGTGTACAATGACTTCGGTCAGCAGACGCATTCTTATCAGGAACACGGTGGAACCGTGAATACATCCACAACGCCGAAAGTGGAATACAGCTATGCGAACGGATCTTCCAACACGATCCGTATGACGGGGATGGTGTATCCGGACGGTCGCAGTCTGGCTCAGAGTTACGGCACCGCCAACGGCATGAACGATGCTTCCAGCCGGATTGAGTCAATGAAGTTCTCGGCCGAAGGCTTCAATCTGGTCGACTACCAGTATCTGGGTTCGTCCGGCTTTGTGAATGCATCATCGGCTCAGCCGGGGATTTCTTGGACACTGATCGGCAGCGGCAATGATCCTGACACCGGGGATATCTACTGGGGACTCGATCAATTTGGCCGCGTCGACAATTGCCTGTGGAAGACGGCTTCGACGACACTGGCTCAGATTGAGTACGGTTACGACCGAGCGTCCAATCGCACATGGCGAAAGGACGGTGTGCTCAGTGGATACGATGAACTCTATTCCTATGACGGTCTCTATCGGCTGACCGATCAGCAACGAGGCACTCTGAACGGGACTCAGACGGCCATCACCAGCGGCACCTTCCAGCAGCAGTGGGGACTGGATGCGACCGGCAACTGGACGACGTTCAAGCAGGATAACGATGGCAACGGCACATGGGAGCTGAATCAGGCTCGCACGGCCAACACAGTGAACGAGATCACCAGCATCACCAACTCTGTGGGTGCGTCGTGGGCGACGCCGTCGTATGACCGAGCCGGTAACATGATCGGCATTCCCAATCCCCCCGCGACAACCACGGGCTCCACGCCTGCATGGAATTCGTTTACCGAAAGCCAGTGGAACAGTTTCACGGAAGCTCAGTGGAATGCGTTCACTCTGGATTCAGGAACTGTGCCGACACAGTTGTCAGCACGGTACGACGCATGGAACCGACTGGTGGAAATCAGCAACGGGGCCACTCCACTGGTGGAGAATGTTTATGACGCTCGTGGCTACAGGATTCGCAAAGACACGTACACCAGCGGCACGCTGACGGAAGCTCGGCATTACTACTACACACCCGGTTGGCAGTGCGTTGAGGAACGCCTTGGCACAACAACAACCGCCGAACGTCAATTTGTCTGGGGACTGCGGTACATTGACGACCTGATCCTGCGAGACCGCTCGACGGCCAACAACGGCAGCATGAACGAACGCCGCTATGGCCTGCAGGACGGAAACTGGAACATGGTCGCACTCTGCGATACTACCGGTTCTGTTACCGAACGGTATGCGTATTCCGCCTACGGCACACCGGTCTTCATGACCAGTGCTGGTGTCGTGCAGAGTACTTCCACCGTTGGCTTTGAAACTCTGTATGCCGGTTATCGCTGGGACGGCGATTCGCCGCAGATGTATTACGTCAGGAATCGATTCCTGCTGCCTGTCATCGGGACGTGGAATCGGAGGGACCCGCTGGGGTATGTCGATGGAATGGGTTTGTCTACGGTGCCCAACCCGGTCAACGCTACAGATCCCACTGGACTTGGAGAGTGGATACAAGGAGTGCTCGAGGATTGCTTCTATTACACAGGAACAAGTGGTGCTGTACTCTGTGCGACAGGCGGTCAGTCATATTGCCGAGTTGATTGCGTAGGGAATTGCATACCAGATCAGGAAGCCATGGTA
>JBBQSE010000053.1:0-26130 GCA_038214195.1 Planctomycetales bacterium | reverse complement strand
GGGGACCTTTTCCTGTTTTCGTCGCATCGATCTGCTCCCTGATCTGACGAAGGATTTTCTTGACACCAATTGGCCAGCAATAACAGGCTCGAAACGGAGATTACCGGAAATCCGCCAGAGGGTCGATGCCTCCCTGTTTCGTGGGCTGTCTGTTTGTTTGTTCTGCAACAACCACAAAGGCCCCAACATTGCAGGGCTCGATCCAGTTTCCGGCGAGCTGACACGTCTGTTCCATCCTCGTAGCGACGTCTGGGCGGAACACTTCCAATGGGTTGGTGCCGTACTCACCGGAACTTCAGCGATCGGGCGGGCGACTGTCAGAGTCCTTGAAATCAACGTCCGTCATCGATTGATTCATAGGCAGGCACTGATCGAGGAAGGTATCTTTCCGCCGAAGAGCATGAATTTCATTCCCTGAAATAAGATGCTCGGCGGATACCAGCTTTCGGTTGGCGTCAGTTCGGCGAGTCCTTCCTTCCGGTAGTAGTGTCGACCGGCGTCGGACCAGCAGTCACCGAGGTCGTTTCAAAACTGGCTGATATCGTTCCAGCGATCCCGGATCCACAGCTGCAGCGGCAGTAGAATGAATAGCCAGGTCCAGAACAGGTTCACGCAGGCGCTGAACAAGAGGCCCATTTCGATGTGTTGGCTGCGGGCGACGGCGGTTGTCGCGGCGGTCAGGCCCCAAATTGGAGCGGCCAGACAGAAAAATGCCGGAGCGGAAATCAGGATCGTCAGCGGCAGCGCGGCCCAGCGCGTGTAGAGCGACAAAATGACGGCGATGTGACTGCCGAAGCCCAGCATGATGAGAAAGCTGATCACCATTGTCGCCGAACATTCCGCCGCGATTCCGTCGTAGCCTGACACGACCGTAACGCCCAGCCAGAAGGCAACCGGGATCAGTGCAATCAGACAGCCGCCAGCTTTCTCCAGCAGAATCCGTGTGCCGGTAAGCGGTATCGCCGCCAAAGTTGACTGTGTCGCCTGACGAATTTCCCAGAACAAACAGCCTGATGAATACAGCAGCACTTCCAGCGTCAGGAAACCGGCGAATGTCAGAAACGCCGCCCAGGCGTAGTCTCCGCGCAGGACGAAACTTCCCTCGTATCCAATGGTATTTTGCAGCGTGACGAATCCGGCAAACAGCAGCCCACCGCCGAGCAGTTTTGCGACAAAAAAACTGCGACCGCCCGTAAAGAACAAAAACTCTTTCCACATGATGGCCATGGACCAGGTACGACCAACTGACCAGCGGCGAATGGCGGGATTCTCCGACGGGCCACCGACATCAACCGGAGTGGACCAAAAATCGAGCGTCAAAGTACTGAGGCCAAACAGGGCGACGGCAATTCCGCTACTGAGCCAGAATTGCTGGCCAAGGAAAATCACCGTGTCGTCGGTTCGCAGCAGAACACGAAGCCGTTCGAAGATATCGATCGTCGCAAGTGCGGGTGGAACGGCAAGGAGCGTGTCACTGACAAACCCCGGGACTGTGCCTGAGGGACATGCGGCGAGTCCGTTCGTGATCAAATTTGGCAGGACAAAGAACAGCAAAAGAGTCACACCTGCCATGCCCGCAGCTCGCCCGGCAGTCGCGCATCGGACGCTGCAAAACAGGGCCAGATTCGCTACCAGCACCATCCAGGCTGCCAGCGCCAGATAAGCGGCGATAATCTGCTGCCACAGAATGCCCCCCAGCGTGATGGCCAGGAAAGTGAACGGCAACTGAATCACCAGCAGCATGAGGGAACTCAGCAGTCGTGATGTCGATTTGCCAAGCGTAATCGACAACGCCGACAGCCCTGCCATTCGCAGGAGCGCAAACGTCCCCGCGTCTTTTTCTTCGGTCAACGCCGATACAAAATAGCTCAGGCCTGACACCGTGATCAGCGCCACATTGAGAAAACAGATCGTCTCAAAGAAACGCAGCCCCATGCGACTCGTGCCGAACGCATCAGCGAACGCCATGGAGATCGCAAAGAGCATCAAAAACGAAAACGCAGCACGGACGATATGTGGATAGATGGATTTCGAATCCATCTTCAAAGTCCAGTTGAACAGAGTCAGTGCTCCTGAAATCACGTCCGTACCCCGCGAGTCGTCAGATCCATAAACGCCTGATTCAGATGACGTCGCTGCTGACTGAACGAGGAAATTGGCAAATTCAGAGTCAGCAGTTCCCTCAGGAAATCATTGGCCTGCAGATTGACCGCGAGTTGAATATTGAAGTCCCGACCGGTTGTAAATTCCGGCTCTTTCACGTCAGCGACGCCGGGCAGAGCGCGAATCTGCTGAATGACATTTTCATGTACACTCGCCAGTCGGAGATTGTACGTCGGCAGTTCCTCCGGTGCTTCCAGCAGCACGTCCATCGGACCACTGAATTTTATTTCGCCGCGATCGATGATCGTGACGCTGTCGCAAAGTTCAGCCAGTTCGCTCAGGATGTGCGAACTGATAAACACGGTTTTCCCCATGCGCCGCAGTTCACGCAGGATTTCCATCAGCTCAATCCGCGCGCGAGGGTCCAGTCCGCTGGCGGGTTCGTCGAGCAGCAGCAGGTCAGGGTCGTGAACAAGGACGCGGGCGAGGCTGACGCGCTGCTGCATCCCGCGCGACAGTCCGCTGATCAGATCGTTTCGCCGTCCATCCATGTCAGTCAGAGTCAGTACATCATGAATGACCTGATCACGCTGCTTCACATGCAGACCGTAGGCGGCCGCGAAGAAGTCGAGATACTCGAACACAGTCATCTGACGGTACATACTGAAGTGATCGGGCATAAATCCGATTCGACGCCGAACGCTGATCGGATCTGTGCGAATGCTGTTTCCAAAGACCTGAATTTCACCCCAGCTCGGCTTGAGCAGCGTACAGATGGCTTTCAGCGTCGTCGTCTTGCCGGCCCCGTTCGGACCGACGAATCCATGCAGCGTCTGCGGCATCACACAAAACGTTACCTGGCTGAGCGCCTGATGCCCTTTAAAAGCATGCGACAGATTCGTCACAGAGATGGCCGGAATTATTTGCTGAGTGACCTGGCTCATGTTGTTTCTCAGATGGTTTCGCACAGTTGCCGCGATTCATGAAAGCAGAACCCGAAGTCTCACGACTTCGGCTACAAATCTCACGACTGAAGCTACAAGTATCACACCTTAAGCGACAAGACTAATGACTTCGATTACGGTTCCTCATCGGGTGTCGCGGCGTTTCCGCCGGAATTGATCAGCAGATCCCGAACATAAAGAATCCTGCCGACTCGCCGGACCTCTGAATTCACCGTCAGCTGCTGCTCATCGGACATCGGCGCATAGACCAGCAGACGAATCCGATCAGCCGGCAACCGAAACTGCACGACGTCGTTCGCGCAGTCATCGACCAGGCTGCGTCGCACGAGATTAGGAAGCATTCGTTCGAAGCAGGCGGCAACGGGATCTTTTCCGTCATCGTCGAATTCGTTACTGTTTTGCATCATCCCCGAGCCCATGTCGTAGTCCGGCGACCCGCAATAGGAACGAAGTAATTCGCGATTGCTCGACGTCCTGATTGTTTGCCTGGTTCGATCAATCGTTGTGTGGGCGACGTGATTACCGTACAGCACGTCGCATTTTACTTCCGGACCCTCCGGGAATTTCTTGCCAAACGAGATTGTCAGTTCCGTCAGCTGGTCGCCCTGCTGCCGAAGACTGGCGATCGTCAATTCCCAGTCGTCAATCGACAGCCGTCTGCGGCAACGCAGGGCCTGACTGCTGTAGGGTGGAATTCGGGAAACAAAACTGGCGTTGTTGCCGGAAGTGATCAGGGCATCGACATATTCATCAGTGGTTCCCGATGTGAGTAACGTCTGATGATCCTTGTCATCGACCGTGTATGTATTTCCGGCCGTCACGAAGAGTGTCGTAAATTGCAGCAAACTGCAGTGTGTGGCATCTTCGCACCTGGCGACAGCCACAGAATGCATTGATGTGGATTCGCCGTAGCCACGGCGTCCGATGAACAGAAACACGAGACTAAAAAACGCCGCCAGACCTGCAATTGAACCGTACGTCACCAGAAAATGCAGTGTCCGCTGGCGGGACAAAATCCAGCAGCCGGGAAAAATCAGCCCGACGTAGCACAGGGATAACAGGAAAATCAACGGCCACATATGTTCGGGCTGCGTCAGTTGTCGCAATTCGTAAAACACATCGTCATCTTCGGTGAGATTCATCGTGTGACTGGACGCGCCATAACCGCTCGACTCTTTGTACTTTTCAATTTCATCCAGCTCGGCATCGGAAAGACCGGGAGGAGTCAAGGCCGTGGTTACGATCTCCTTCGAAAGCTGAGCGCGTTGAATGTCATGCCGCGTCACATTTCCGGTACCCACATGGAATTCCAGGAAGGGATCATTGAGTGGTGCCAGAACTCCTGAAAATTGCAGTGTCTGATTATTCTGATCTCGCAACAGATGCAGACGTCCTCCCGCTTTCAGCCAGGATAACAAGGCTTCCTGGCGGGGTGTTTCCCAGTCGGGAACATGATCCATGAAGAGGGCGTATAGTCCGTGTGTCGCCGTGGAATACGGAGGAAAAATCTCCTCCGGCATGTGCTTGATTGACGTTGGAATTTTGACCCTTGCGTCGGGCCGATCCAGAATGACGGCAGGCAGCGAATGATCCTCCTGCTCCGGGTTCAGCGAACCGCCGTGAAATACAGATCGCGGCTGATCGATCGGGTCAAACGTAATCGGCTTCCCTTCAGTTCGCAACTCAAGTCGCCAGCTGGTCGTCGATCCGAAGATGAATGGATAGAACTGGACCCAGCGTCGGGAATGAGCACTCAAAAAGACCGACTGCGTCGCCGTGCTACCGGATTCCCGAATCATGCCCGAGACTGATTTCAAGGTCGCCTGGGCCTCCAGAGGCTCGTCACTCAGGTTGTCCAGTTCGATCGATAGCGGCATAAACTGCCCCGCCATCACGCGACCATCGAAGCCCCAAACCTTGTCCGCGATCCGCACATTCGGCGTGCCCTGCGCATGGACCGGCGATGTGAATAGCAAAGCCAACAACAGGACGCAGATCTGAAATATGACCACGGGCAGACGGCTCAGCCAGCCTGCAGTGAAGTTCGGAACAGAGACAATCTGAAGGGGACGATCTTCACGCATCATGCCAATACCTCCGAACCCCGTACGACCGATGGCCAGGGATTCTGTTGCTCAGCTGACATTGGGACCTCGAATTGATCTTTTCGCTGGAGCAGAGCGGGAGCCAACCAAATTGTCAGTTTTCGAACCAGCAGGAAGACCAGCATTTGCCAGCCAAACACGATCGCGGAAACACAAACGGCGGAAACCGGCGAACGCGAGGGAGCATAGTACAGAGCCGTTGAGGGCACATTTGGAATGCCGATCGCATTCAGCACGGCCTCGTTCGCCTGAATTCCGCCATCCGGCCTCATCAGGCAGCAAACGCCAGCCGCACCGGCCGCGATCCGCCGCTCAAAATCTTTTTGCTCTAAGTTATTCGACGGATGACTGAAACCACTCATAATATTAAGGCCGGTTCCGTACATCGCCTGGTAGACGAATCCCGTCGGCTCGCAAAGGAAAGCGGAAACCAGAACCCAACCGGTGATCAGGGTCATGGCTGCCATGGTTGATTTGGACTGCGAGTGCGAACGTAGTCCCAGCAGCACGGATAGCCATGCGATAATCCGCATGGTCAGAAATGTTGTCAAAACGCAGAAGACGGAATACCAGGTGACCAGGAAAACTGTTTGCAGAGAAGATCGGAACAGCAGCGTGCCGGGATCCACATTCAGCAGCAGCAGCGTCAGATGAACACTGAGAATCGGGATCGACAACACGATCATCAGGCGTTTCATCCCGGTGACTTTCTGACTCAGGATCTCTTTTGCCGTCAGTGGCGTCGAGAGCAGAGCGTCGAGAGTTTCGCGGGCACGTTCAGACGAGATGACGGTTGCCGCCTTCATGGTGAGAATCATCGCCGAGATCGCCCAGACAAGCAGAAGAAGATACTCGAGTCCTTCAAACGCCGATTGGTCGGATACAGACGCAGTTCCAAGACAGATGAACAGTGTAGGGCCTTCCATCACGACGAGAATGCGGAACAGATAACGCGCTTTGCCGAGTGACTTCTTCGATCGTTCACGCCAGGCAACAGGATCGAATAGCGGCATACTGTCATGGTCCCTGACCAGCACCATCCCTCCGGTGGTCCGATCATTCAGCCGCGTAAAGAAACCATCGACGGCCTTGAACACCTTCAGCAGCACAGAAGTTTGCGATATGAATGCTCGACGCACCAAAAAAATTCGTGCCAGCAACAGCATCGCGCCGGACGCCAGCAGCGACGGAATTGAGGCCACAATGACGATCAGCACCGCCACCGCAGTTTCCCGGGGGCCGCTGATCAATGACTCCAGCCAGTCCTGGTTGATGCCGCGAAACACGACCAGCCACACGTAGTACGGCGTGGGCACGGGGATCGGCAGTGCGTCCGAAATCAGCGTCGCAAACACGACAAGGAGTCCTGTCAGCACGTATGACCAGATGAACGCTGTGACGGTCGTGGCGAACCAGGAACTGCAGAGCAATCCAATACTGGCGTACAGCAGACATTCGCAAAACAACAGCCAGAGTGTGCTGAGCAGGAGTTCCAGTTCCACGCCCCCCAGCGAATACACAAAAGCCAGCAGTGGAAACGTCAGCAGCAGAAACGTAAACATCGGCACCAGGCGGCTGCCCAGTTTCTCGAGCACAATCGTCATCGGCGACAGTCGCGTGACGAACAATGTTCCAATGGTATTGCGTTCCTTCTCCAGCGTGATTGCTCCACAGATCAGCGCCGGCATCAGGAACTGCACTGAATAAAACAGCATGGGTACGATGCCGTTAAAGATCACGCCACCCGAACCGAGATAGCGGTTGGGATTGCCGGTGCGGTTCATTGTGGACAGCGCTGCCACGTGATCACTGAAGTACAGCATGACGCCCGACAACACAACAATCGCACCGATAAATCGAACGATGTATGTTCGCCGTCGATTCGACAGCTCAGTCAGCTCCCGTCGCAGCAGGGGAAGTTCAGGAATGAAGCTCCAGATGCTCACGCCGTTTTTCCTTCCGTCAGCTTCATGAACGCCGTTTCCATGTCCATCGCTTCCGGCTGAAACATGGTCAGCCTGGCATTCTGTTCAACAAGTGCCTGATGCAGATCGGCCACGGACATCTGGTCTTCGTGCAGCCGAATGGCCCAGCGATCCACCTGCGTTTCCACGGAACCCACACCCGGAATTTTCTGAACCCGATCCAGCAGATCGGCCGCAGCGTTTTCCACTCGGACGTGAATAACCCTCATAAGTTGCAGCTGACGATAGATATCGGTCAGCGAACCCTGAGCCACGATCTTCCCCAGCTCAATAATCCCGATGCGGGTACACAACTGGCTAAGTTCCTGCAAAATATGACTGCTGATAATGATCGTCTTTCCCATTTCACGCAACGCCTTCAGCAGCTCGCGCATTTCAATCCGGGCTCTCGGATCCAGCCCACTCGATGGTTCGTCCAGCAGCAGCACTTTTGGATCGTGAAGCAGAACGCGTGCCAGGGCCAACCGCTGCTTCATGCCTCGGGACAGACTATCGACCGCTGAGTCGGCCTTGTGCGTCATATCAGTCAGCGCCAGCACATCGTCGATTGTGCCCTTGCGTTTGGACATCGGCAGCTTGTAGGCCGCCGCAAAGAAATGCAGATACTCGAGCGCCGTCAGGTCTTCGTAGACTCCGAAAAAGTCAGGTACAAAACCCATCACATCACGCACCTGCTGCGGCTGACTCAGGACATCCAGCCCGCAGACCAGTGCCATCCCGCGAAACTTCGGCTGCAGCGTGGCCAGTACACGAAAAGTGGAGGACTTGCCAGCTCCGTTTGGTCCGATAAAACCAAATACCTCTCCCTGTGGAATATCCAGCGAGATCCCTTTGACGGCTTCAAACTTGCCGTAGTTCACGCGCAGCTCGCGGATACAAATCGCCAGCGGCTTCGGCTTCACAGGCGTCGCGGGTGATGCCTGATTAGTTACGGGCATTGACATGTTGGAGTGTTTCCGATGAGAGTCGTGTCGTTCGTTCGGCGGTGAGATGGAGCTTTCCTGAAGATCACAGACGAATTCAGTTCAAGGTCAATACAGCTGAAACTATGGCGATGCATCTGGAACCTCCGACAGAGCTGAATCGATCACATACAGTTTCCTGAAGACGTGATAGTCGTCGCCCTTATGTTCGACGATCACCAGCGCCCATTGATCCGGGTCGGAACTATCCAGGATCGCCAGATCTTCCAGTGAGCCCGCCCCCTGTGGCGAGATTTGGCTGACAAGACTAAAGAAATTGTCGTTCGATGTTTTCACTGTCGGAATATAGTTCAGCATCATATTTGGCACCTGAACGGAGTCGGAGTAATAAGACCCGGAACTTCGGAACCCCCGAACCTGAGTCCGGTTGGAATTGAGATATCCGATGATTGGAATCACCAATTCACCATGATAAATCGCGGCATGGCAATCGATCTGATTCGCCCCGGCATACTGTTGAAGGCTGACACGCAGGCGTTCCTGACCTTCCGGCGTCGTCAGGAGTGTTGTGTCATTCCAGTCGATTGAAGGTACCTTCGACTCCTGGGGTTCCAGCGAGAGAGTTCGCAGTGACACGGGTGACCACTGCTGCACACGATGACTGACGCTGTAGCTCTGCGGAAAATGACCGCTGTAGCTGAGCGGCGCATCCTGAGTCCGTTGCGGCCGCTGTTCATACGGATTGCGAATGTCCATGCCGCTGAAGTTGTCTTCTGATAAGACCACCAGTTCGCCCTTGTGATCACTTTTCACATTGGCCTGCGAACTGTAGTAAAGTGTTTCAAGAGTCGTCTGCCTCGCCGGAACGCCATTTTCCACCAGATCGGTAATGATCAGCTTGCCGCCGGTGTCACTGCTCCCCATATACGCATTGGCAACCATCACCGTCAGCATCGTAAAGGCGGCCGTGATCACCGGAAACAGGACCCAGGTGTATTTCCTCATCTTCAGCCAGCCCAGCAGAAAATAATCTCCGGGGCCGATGGCCATGACGTAACCCATCAGAATCATTCCGATTATCCAGGTCGGCACCATTTCCACATCCGACGGCAACAACGCCTGCTCGGCCACCGAAAGCAATGGCTCCGCCTGAGGACCGATTCGGTCGTCGATGTGATAATAAGTTTTTAGACTCTCCGGATTCAGATAGAATTTGCCGTCAATCTCCTCAGACGCCGCCATGTAGCTGAACTGCCGGTTGCGCGTGAAGATGCCTTTTTCATCCTGTTCAGCTTCGATGCCTATCGCTTTAAGTTGATTCAGAATGTTGCCTTCATTCCAGCTCTCACCCTTCCAGACAGGCTGGTCTCTGCGAACCTTCCACAGAAACGCGACAATGCTGCCGAGATCTTGCTTCGTCAGCCGAGCCGAAAGTTCCTCGACGGCTGGCAGCAGCACCGCCCGCCCAAAACCGTAATGACTCATCAGAATAGGATCGGATTCATCACTGACGACAAGCAGGCGACCATCCGCACCCAGTGACAGATCCGCTGACCCACCCGTTCCCTGTTTGAACAACTTACGCAAAAATTCCAGGTGCAGGGCTTTCATCGGAACATCGGGAACAACACAGACACTGCCTCCCGCTCGAACCCAGGCCGACAACCCGTCCAGCTGTTCCGTTGTCAGCGATGCAAGTGATTCATCGGACAACAACACGACGTCAAATGCGCAATAGGAAAGAGGATCCTGCGGCAGGTCTCGGGATGACCATTGTCCGGCAAAATAAATGACCGTATGGCCAATCAATTCCAGTTTCTGAACACCGGAGGGTTTTGTCGTGCCCGTTTCTTCCATCTCCGCCTGCTGTTGAGCGTAGAGCGGGTTGTAATTATCGAGCGACAGTTCCTTTTCCAGAAATATTCGATTCGCGGATCCGCTGTGTCGGCGGGCCTCCTTAAAGCAGGAACACAGCAGGACGCCGCGTTCCAACGGACTGGTGGTCAGCAAATCAAAGGGTTCGGGAGGGTCGAGCCGCTCTGATCGGGCGCTCAGCGGAATGCTTCCATCTTCTGTGACGAACTCAGCGTCTATGGCCCATGTCTTCTTCACTCCGGTTTTGAGCGGAGGAAGGACGATATTGAATTCATAGTCGGTCCCCGCCAGCACGATCCCTTCATATCGCAATGTCGCAAGGAGATCATCGCGCGAGACGGAGAAATCGTAAACGCGCAGGACCAGGTCGCCTTCCAGAATCTGCGGCTTGTTGTATTCCAGCTTGATGTGAACGGGCAGCGGGCCGGATGATCGGTTGCGGATGCACATCAATTCCATCTTCATCCGGACCGGCGGCATGTCCTTCGCCACGACCGTACCGCATGTCATCAGAATCAGCAATGAGCAGATCGCGGCACGAATGAAAGGGACAATGGCATTTGGTTTGAGGCGAACGGCGGATACCCAAAGACCGTAGGACGGGCACTCTTGCCCGTCATTCGCCGCGACGGGCAGAAGTGCCCGTCCTACAGCGGTCAGATTCCCTGCTGCCGTTCGCCTTAACACGTTACCGGTTCCTGCAGTCGTCCCCTCTCCCCCCGCTTGCATTGAACCAACTTCACAAATTTTCCACGGGGGGAGAGGGTTAGGGTGAGGGGGATTCAAGTTCGCTGGATGTTCTTCCAATAAGCTCGCACACTGCCCCCTCATCCGGCCTTCGGCCACCGTCGGCCAGGTCCGTGCCGACGCTAATAAAACTGTCCCCGATCTCGGGGGAGAAGGGACCTGCCCGTAGTCACCGCGTTCGGTGTTCATGACATTGCTCCGCGCGCACGCTGGAAGTACCACCATTCGAAGATCAGCACACCGAACGCGATCAGTGCCAGTATCCACCAGAAAGGTCGATCGGCGTCCAGTTGCGCGGCATCATCGGTTGCCACTGTCAGCTCTGAAAATCGCAGTTCACCGGTGGCATGGAGGGATGTTTCGGTGCCGCTCAGGAGTCCAGTTCCGATGGATGTCACAAGGTTGCCTCCGTCCATCACGTCGTAACGTCCGACGCGGGACGCCGGGATGCCGTCCAGCGTTCCTTCGACGTTCGATTCCGCCGTCAGCGACTCACCGTCCGGAGTTTTGATCGTATATGTGCGGCTACCGTCCACAGCGACTGGCGGCAGGACTCCGGTCGGCGCGGCGGACACGTCTGACAGAGACGCCTGTTTGAGCGCCGATTCAACCGCATTCGCCGCGAGGATTGGAAAGCCAACGCGATAAGGCAGCGTCGATCGATCGGTGTGAAACGTAAACCAGTACGACACGGACAACCCTTCACGCCGCTGCAGCATCAATGGTCCGGCGTTGCCATCGATCAAGACTTCGTAGCCCAATTCTTCCAGATCCTTCGTCGCCGCTCCTGCGGCAAGTCGGGGCTGCTGACCGATCTGCACATCCGACAGCTGCACGTGTCGCAGGATGGGAGCCGTGCGGTTCCAGTCTACGACGTACGACACATCTTCCTGCATCGCGATCAGCTTTTCGAGATCCGACGGAATAACGCCCACGAAGACTTTCACGGGAGCTTCCGCAGAACCGTATCCGCCCTCATCGGCGATGATCAGGTCGTACTCCGCCCCTCGCGGTTCAGCGTCTTCCGATTCCTCCAGCTCCAGGTTCGGCTGCACGCGGACAGCGTGACGCCACGACGCCAGCTTCGGCGCGACCCAAACTTTCAGGGGCCGCGCTGTCGGCAGCGTCAGCCAGACATTGTTATCCACGGCCATCGAATCAAACCCCACCGGAATCAGACGCGCTTCCAGCAGCAGCGGCTGAGTTGAATGGACAGGAAAAACGAGGCGTTCGGATTCTTCGTTCGACACCTCAACCTGATGGGATTCGGTCTTCTTGTCGCCTTCCCACAACTGCAGTTCCGCGCCACGGAGGTCGATGGACGACGCGGACACACGGACAAAGACCTCCCAGTCTTCCGATCCGCTGCGACGTGCGCTCATTTCCGTGATCCCGATGTTCGGCCCTCCGGCATCCACCCGCTGCACATCCAGCGAAAACGGTAATTCGAAATCGACCTGTTCCGGCAGATTGCCGTCCGTCAGAATCTGGACCGTCTCGATCGGAAATGTTCGCGTATACGCGGCAGCCATGCGGAGCACATCGTCCAGATGCCCTGGCAAATCGGATGCCTGAATGGACTCCAGCGCTTTCAGCAAGGCGCGACGATCATCCGTGAATTCGGTGAGTCGACGACCTGTGTTCGCAAACGAAAACAATGCGATCCGCTGGTCGCCGGACAGGTTATTGATCTGTTCCCGAACACGTTCTTTCACCAAATCCAGACGCGACTTTCCGGTGGATTCGTCAAGCGACGACATACTGGCCGAACAGTCGATCAGCAGCGGTTTGTAGACAGCCACTTCGGCACCAGCGCGAAGGAAAGGCTGCATCAGTGCCAGGACAACCAGACACAGCAAGATGATCTGCAGCAGTAACAGCAGATTGCGGCGAAATTTTTGAAACGGCGAGTTCACACGCTGATCATTCACCACACTTTGCCACAGCGCCAGTGACGGAACTTCCATCCGTGGTCGCTTCAGCTTCAGAAAGTACAAGATGATGAGCGGAATCAGCGCCAGCAGAAACCATGCACCAAACAGATTAACAAAGCCCGGCCATTTCATCGCAGCGTCCACCCCTGTCGACAGAGATGTTCAAACAGGATGGTCTGCAATGTCATGCCGGAGCTGACAGACATGAACCGTCCCTGCCGACTGCGGCACATCGAATGCAACGCATCCTGCAGCCAGACGCGCTGGTCCTGGTACACGTTGAGCAGTTCAGACGCGTTTGTGATGTCGAGCGTTTCCTGGGTCTCGCTGTCCACGAATCGCAGGTCGCCCTGGACGTTGGGATTGATTTCGGATTCCGCCAGCACCTGCAGGCCCCACACTTCCAGTCCGGCGCTGTAAAGTAAATTCATCGGGCGACTGACATCACCGAACGTCAGAAAATCGCTGAGGATGATGGCAACGCCGCGACCACGATGAAACCGCAGCATGGTTTCAATCGCTTTCTCAATCGGAATGTTGCCGCCACCTTCGACGGATTCCAGAAACTTCAGCAGCTTCCGAATTCGCGTCCGTCCCGTTCCGGGTGGCAGCTTCCACGGCTGATCCTGTCGGGAATGAATCGCATAGGCGCTCACACGTTCCACATTCTGCAGTCCCATGATGCCAAACGCCGCCGCCAGTTGTTTCGCGCGGAGCAGTTTATCCTCGAACATCATTGACGTGGACGCGTCCACCAGCAACACAACGTGCATTTCTTCTTCATGCTGGAATTGTTTGATGTACGGACGTCGCAGGCGGGCGAAGATGTTCCAGTCCACATACCGCAGATCGTCGCCGGCGACGTAGTCCCGGAAGTCCGCGAAGTCTGTGCTGCTGCCGCCTTTGCCCGACAAATGCTCACCGCGCGCGCGATTTGTCAGACGTCGGTTCGGGCGTAATCGCATCCGCTCAATCTGATTCA
Organism: Planctomycetales bacterium; assembly: GCA_038214195.1. Taxonomy (GTDB): domain Bacteria; phylum Planctomycetota; class Planctomycetia; order Planctomycetales; family Planctomycetaceae; genus SXXK01. The sequence continues at coordinate 12,511 of JBBQSE010000053.1, read as the reverse complement.
GCAGAGAGTTATCGAACAGTGTTGTCAGTTGAGAATTCGTCGCGCCAGCCACAACAGTTAACCTTCCATCGGAAGTTTGTTGACGCATTCATCAATGACGTCGCGGATCGAAATGTTTTCGGCCTGGCCATCATAGTTCAGCAGTGCTCGATGTTGCAGGACTTCATGAGCGAAGTGACGAATATCGTCAAACGACACATGCGCCCGGCCCAGGCTCAAGGCACGCACGCGAGCCGAACGAATCAGAGCCTGCGCCGCACGCGGACTGGCTCCCCAGCGGAGATATTTCTTGACACGTTCCGTCGCAAACTGAGAATCCGGATGCGTGGCGAGCACCATTCGGCACGCGTAGTCTCGCATCGGGTCACTCACGACGACGCGATCCAGGATCGTTCGAAGATGGAGAATGCGAGCGCCATCGATCACTTTGGATGTGGTGACCTTCTTCTTCAGAATCGTCCGGGTCACGACTTCGTTCAGCTCTTCGCGTGACAGGAACGGCACGACGACCTTGAACATAAATCGATCCAGTTGCGCTTCCGGCAGCGGGAACGTGCCTTCCTGCTCGATCGGGTTCTGCGTGGCAAGCACGAAAAATGGCGGATCAAGAGTATATGTTGTGCCGCCGGTTGTGACCGTTCCTTCCTGCATCGTTTCGAGCAGCGCGGACTGCGTCTTGGGAGTCGCGCGGTTGATTTCATCAGCCAGCAGCAGTTGAGTGAAGATTGGCCCCTGGCGAAATTCGAAGCGATACTTTCCCGCATCGTCAGTTGTCATGATGTTGGTGCCAATGACGTCCGCCGGCATCAGGTCCGGCGTAAACTGGATACGGCGAAACTCCAGCTTCAGAACCTGAGACAGCGCTTTGACGAGTTCGGTCTTACCGAGCCCCGGAACGCCTTCCAGCAAAACGTTGCCGCCGCATAGCAGCGCCGTCAGCGTGGCTTCCACAACTCGTTGCTGGCCAACGATAACTTTGCCGACGGCATCACGGACTGCCTGAAACTCGCTACGAAACTGATCCGCTTCCGCCTGAAGCTCTGCGGGACTAAGTTGTTCGGACATGGACAAAAGGCTTTCTGAGTGGTTGTTGCGAAGGAACAGTAAAGTTCCATCAGATTGCTAATTGATTTGAACCGCCACGGGCTTCATGCCGGTGGAATGCAAGTTTGAAAACTCCGACATTGTCTAATCAGCCGCAACGCGCTAGCGTCCGGTTCTGTGAAAACCGGGAGCTAGCGCTCGGCGGCTGATTCAGGCTCGACATTTATTGACCGCTCGAGGTAAGAGGAGGACGAATTCATATGCCACGCCGCGCCCCCTCATCCGGCCTCCGGCCACCTTCTCCCCCTTGCCAGGGGGAGAAGGGACGTTGTCTTCTCATTCATTTTTTCCTTCGCCTTCCTGCTCGCGCTTCCGCTTAATCGCGAGCAGTCTCGATGTGGTCCCGCCATCCGCTGGAGGCGGACTTGACGGCGTGCTTTGAGTCTGTGGTTTCGTTTCGGGTTTTTGTCCAGTCGATTGCGGAGGCCGTGGCGGTTGCTGTCGCGTTGCCATCGGCCGACCGGCAGCTTGTTCCGCGCGTGTCGCGCTGGCGTCGCGCTCTTTTTGCATTGACGATCGAACTTCACCCGCACGCTGCAGCAGTGCGCCCATAGTCACGGTCGATTCGCGTTTGCCGCCTTTGAAGAGTCGTTTTACCCAGCCAAAATCCATCTGGACGCGACGCACGGCGACATCGAGCGGCAGCAGGCAGGCAAACGCCATCAGGTACCAGTCAAAAATCGGTCGTGAACTGCGTTTGGGTTTGCGGTCGCCATAGATGATTTCGTGGATTTCTTTCTCATCCATGTCAGTGGACAAAGCTTTGCCGCCGGTCCTGGTCCAGATATCTTTCAGCACGATCGGATTGCCGCTAAAACGCAGATACTCGGGCGAATACGATACGATGAATCCGGCGTAAGCTGTTTCTTTTCGACTTCCATCAGTTGCGCCGATCATGACCTGATATCGGCCTTCGCCCTTGAGCGGCATGCTGGTCTGGTAGCGCCGCGGAGCGATCTGACGCACCTGTTGCGACTGTTCAAAGTTATTGGGCCCCGTCACCGACACGCTGATATCAAGCAGAGTTTCGTTCGGATGAAAATCCTCCACAACAACCACGCCTTCGTTGCCGTTAACGTAGGTGTAGACCCGGAGATACTGCTCCCGCCGTGTGCGGCTGATTCGCGTCACCATTTGCGTTACAAACTGCTGGTACTGGTCCCAACTCACCCAGTCCTTTCCCCAGCGATCGTTTAGGTCTGAAGTAAACGCAGCGGTCACTCCAAGTCCGTAACGCCAGACCGCCAGGATCGGATCAGGCTCAGTATCGCCAGCCTTGATTTCAGCTTCTGACGGCGGTGCTGCCAGAAGAATCGTCGCCCGGGGATCTTCTTTGGGAGACGTCAGAACATATCCGTGCAGTTGTGGGGCCTCCGTGATGTCTTTCAGCATCGGATCGGTATTCACGCGCGCGGGCACGAAATCACGCAGTTGCAATTGACTGCGTCTCAGCGTTTTGGCCTCCTTAATAAAGATCGAAGGCAGTTGATTGGGGTCGCTCGGATAGTAAAACCGTCCGCCGGTCACGCCTGCGATTTCTTCCAGGATTGAGGTGTCTCCATTGTGCGGAAACACGGCCACGGTGGAAACTGAGATTTGACTTTCAATGAATTTCCCGAGCAGTTCCGGTGTGGGTGGGGATGCGTCGCCGTCCGAAATGATGATCATGTGACGGCTGGCCGCATCGCATTTGACCAGTGCGTCTAGGCCCAGTTGCATCGTTGTGGCAAAGGTGCCCATGTCGCCAATTTCGGCATTGTTGATCAACGGGACCAGTTCGGCATATTTCGAAGCCGGGGTCAGCTCAAAAATCCACTCGTCGCCATTCATTGTCTGTGCCATGGCACCGACAAGGTCTTCCGAATTCAAAACCTGAATGGCCTTCTTGGTGATGCGTTTCGCCCAGCTATTGCCCTGCGGAAACTCGCAGGTGTGCAGGATGATGGCCAGCGCGCCTTTGGGAAGAATCTTCTTGTTGGTGATTTCCATCGAAATCGGCAGCGCCGGATCGATGGCCGACCCTTGCCAGCCACCCGGTCCGAAGCTGTTGGGTCCGCCGACCATCATGAATCCCACACCCAGATTCTTGATCGAATCGTGCAGAGCCTCAATCTGCGTTCCCAGCATCGAGTCAGCCGCGACGTTGGCAAAGATCACCGCGTCGTACGGCATCAGCGAGAGCGGGTCGTATGGAAACTCCAGCGCGTTGAGCACATCGACTTCTCGTTCGCCCTGCTTCAGAGCCGTGACGATCGATTGCCATTCCTTAGGTTCGTCCTGAGGATCCGTCACGACCAGGATACGACCGGGTCCTTCCAGATACAGGTAGTTCCGCACTTCGTTATTTTCAGATCGACTGTCGTCTTCCGGGGAGACTTCGATTCTTGCCGAGTACTCGTAGTAACCCGGCTGATCGACTTTGATCGGGACGGAGAATCGACTCTTGCCTGCTTCGAACTCCACTTCCTGACGAGCGATTGTGTTTTCGCCTTCGGACAGGACCAGCGTGCCCTTGCCTTTCACCATGGAACTCAATACGACAGCCGCTTCATACGTTTCTCCAAGTCGCACGAATCGCGGCAAGTCCAGTCGCTCGAGCAGGACTTCTTTTGTATAGCTGTAGCCCATCTCAAACACATCAACTTCAATGTCGCGAGCCTGCAGGTCGTCAAGAATATCCTTGAGCTGACCGACCGTTTCAGCACCGTCACTCGCCAGCACGATCCTTCCCAGATTCTCCTCCGGCAACATCGCCGCACTCAGAGCCAAAGACTGTTCGAGATTGGTGGCGTCCTGACCGACTCGGGAATTTATGTACTTCTCAAACGGAAACGATTCTCGCGGCGGATACTCAACCGCCGCCGAGCGACCGAACACAACCAGTCCGGCCTGATCTGTTCCCGGCTTTCCCGCCGCCGTTTTGGCGACGAATTCCAATGCTTCGTTGCGGAGTTCATTCACGGAGTCGGAGACATCGACGTTGTAGACGACAGAAACCACATCACTTGTTCGTACGGCTCGCGGTTCCGCAAGCACGAGGATCAGCAGGCCGCAGATACACAGCCGACAGAATCCCGCGAACGCTGCGCGCTTTGCGGGCAACCCGGCGTGGCCAGCCGCTTGCATCCACCAAATCCAGGGGACGAAGAGCAGTAACAAGAAAGCCCAGGGATTCGAGAACTCCTGTTCGGGAATGCGGGCAACGAGTGGTTTTAGTCCCCTCAGGAATCGCCAGTCTGGCAGCTTCTGATTCAAACGCTGAACGACAGGCAGAGCCACGATCACAAAGACGACGGCAAAAACAGCGAGCGGGACAGCGGCATTCCACCGTACACGTCGATGCGGAGGCGGAAAGACTCGCAGGAAGAATTGTCTCAGAGTGTTCATGGGGTCAATTCCACCAGTCGATGATTGCCGGTATCCGCCACCAGAATTCGTCCGTCGCTCAATACCGTCAGGTCCCACGGCTGATAGAACTGATTTAGTCCTCGTCCGGGGCGACCGTACCGACCCACTATTGTGCCGTCCAGACGCATCACCGTCAGCCGTGCAGCCTTGTTTTCGATCACATAGATCTGATTATTACGATCCAGGCGGATATCGTAGGGATACTCCAGAGGAGCCGATTTCTCTGGCAAATTGATGACTCGAACAAACTTTCCGCCGTCTTCGAACACCTGAATTCGGTCATTGAACGCATCCACGACGTAAATCAGCCCATCCATCCACGCGACTCCGCTCGGTCGCTGGAACTCTCCTTCACCTGAGCCGTGTTGGCCAAATTGGGTGACATACGTGCCGTCCGGCGTGAATTTTTGAATCCGCTGGCGATCTCCGTATTCGCCCACATAGATAAATCCCTTCGGATCCTGAGCGATCGTAACCGGGAAGTAAAACTGCCCGGCTTCTCTTCCCTGTGTGCCAAACTTGTGACTCACTGTGCCATCATCATTGAAGATCACCACTTGATGATAGTGAGTGTCTGCCACGGCGATACGACCATCCACAAGTTTCCAAACTCCTTCCGGCTTGCCAGCGGCGAACTCGGGCATTTCCCATTGCTTCAGGAGCTTGCCAGTCTTGTCATAGACCAATACACGCCCCGCGTCATCCAAAACGTACACGGTATCGTTTCCATCCGCATACAAGCCGCGCGGCGCTGGGAGGAATTTGCCGGACGCAGGGACTTTCCATGTGTCGAATTTCGAAAACGTCAACTCCGGATCTGTGCCGTTGTCTGTACAACCGGTGAGGATGAGGCAGAGCAGAAACGTGAATGATCGACCGCATCCGGCTCGCCCGGAGGATGAAGACGATGGCGAGCTATTCTCCACGCGGCCTGGAATAAGGCTGTCAATTCTCGTTCCAGGGCTCCAGCCCTGGAACGCACTGCCCTGGAGGCTCCTGCCTCCTGTGACAATCTCGCGAGGCAGGAGCCTCGGGGGCAGTGTGTTCCGAGGCTGGAGCCTCGGAACAAGGACATGAATCACAATGCTTTGGACAAACCTGCGGCTAGCGCCTTGCCGCTCACGACTATTCATGAGGCCGCTCCTGGATGTCTGCCACGCGAAACGCGACGTGTTGACCAATCGTCAGACGACCTTCCGAAATCTGATGCAGCACCGACCTGGTGATTCCTGATCCGGAGTCTCGTACGAAGGATTCTGAATACGCTCCACAATGCAATTGCGAGACCAGCTCCAAACCGGAATCCTCCGCCGCATGAACTCGCACTCGCTCTGGACGGATCGCGAGATCTGCCTCGCTGTTTATGTGTGCTGGAAAACACAACGCTGCTTCTTCAGCACGAAACCAGTTCAGTGGCCCAAGGAACGCGCCGAGGTGCGCATTCGGAGGATTGTCGTAGAGCGTACTCACGGAACTCTCAAACGCGACTCGACCTGCGTCCAGGCAAACGACATGCTTCGCCTGCCGCAGCACGGTTTCGGGTTCGTGGGATGTGAAGACCATCGAGATGTTTTCCTCTGTCACAATCTGACGCACGACATTCCAATAGTCTGGTTTTCGAACAGGATCCACATGGCTCAATGGTTCATCGAACAGCAGCACGCGAGCCCGCGTCGTGAGTGCTCGCGCCATCGCCAGCCGCGACCTTTCACCCAAAGATAACTCCCCCGGCAACGCATGGCGACGATGAGCCAGATCGAACGATTTAAGGAATTCGTCTGTTCTTTCTGAAAATCGACCTGAATCCGGGCCGGATTTCCGATGCGATCCCGATCGATCGTCCACGATTTGAAGGTGCCGTTCCGCCGAAAGGTGCGGCCAGAGACCGCCGCTCTGAGGCACCCAGAAAAGCGGGAGATGCAGTTCCGCATCCGCCACCGGAGCGATGTCATCTGTGGATTCATGGGTGGCCGGGGTTGGAGAGCGCCAGCGCGAATCTCCGGGGCTTCCTGCGCTTCGCTCCGTCCAGCCCCGGCCACCCTGTGGATTGGACCTGAACTTGCCGGAAAATGTCGTCTCAAAACCCGCCAGGACATTGAGCAGCGAGGTCTTGCCAGCGCCCGACAGCCCGACAATCGCGGTCGATCCCGGCGGAATCTGTAGCGACACGGCATCGAGGCGCGGTATCGAATCACCCGCCAGCGTCAGGTTCTGCAAGCTAAAAATCGGGCCACTCATGTCGCACTCAGGAGCACAGGCTCGCCCGCTAGACGCACAAAAAGCCGCTCGAGCAGCAACTTCGGATCGACCCGGCTGCCGCCTTTCATCTGGGTGTCGGCTTCGATCAGCAGTTGCAGAATCCGGCTCGCCCGTTCAAAACCGATACGCCGGAGATAAGCTTCCGATTGACCGACCGCGTTCGGGAAAATACCAGACGCCAGGATCGCGTCACGCAGTGAATCGCCCGTTCTTGCGCGTTCCGTCGCTTCCGCCAGTTTGCGAAAAGTATACGTCACTCCGCCCAGCACTTTTTGAGGAGCCTCACCATGCAGCAGCAGTTTGTCGAGCGCTTCGAGCGCCTTGCCGGGCTTGCCGTCGCGGACTGCATCAAGCATGACCCAGGTGGTTTCGGTTCGCCAGCCACCGACAACTTTTGTAACGTCATCCCGAGTGATCTCAACGGTGTCGCCGACCAGTGAGGCCAGCTTGGCCACTTCCTGCAGCAGTAAGCCGACGCCGTCTCCCGCGAGATGCACGATCAGCGACGCAGTTTCACGATCCAGCGTCTTCCCAAACTGATCCTTCGCGATGCGCTGCAGCCACTTGAGTAAATTGGCACCCGAGAGTTCGGCACACTCGACGGCCATTCCGTGTTGTTCAACGAGCTTGAACAACTTCGTATTCTTCGGCCAGCTCTTCACATCCAGGATCAGTAGTGAACCCTTTGCCGGGTGCGTCACGTACTTTTCTAGCACCGGTCGGTTAGCCGATACAAAGTCGTCGGCGTCTTCGATGAGCACGATTCGCTGATCGCCGAACATCGAAACTGTCCGGAGCTCCGTCATCACCGAACGCATTTCGGCATCACCGCCGTTCACGCGGGTCAGGGACAACTCGCCTTCGTCGCCGCCAGCGCCGGGAAGACCGTGTAGAATCTCCGACCGAAAGTAACGCTCCGGACCGTACATCACCAGCACGCCATTCGGCTGAATGGGTTCTTTCGACAACAAATACTCTGTCGCGCTGACACTCATATACTGCAATCATTCATGAACGCGGTTCAGAACCGACATGGCTCTTTCCTGGGACACAGTGTGTCGCAGATCCGCTTCATTTTCTATCACTGCAGCCTTGCTACTTCCCACGACCACCATTTTCTTCCAGCAAACTTGAGATGTCATGGCCTGGGACATCTGGATCCTGGTCAGGCATCTCCTCTAAGTTCACTGCGTCATTAGACGATTTCCTGTCGGGGTGCGGATACACCGCACAACTTCCGGTAAGTCAGGTTTGAACTCCGAACCGGGGCAGCACCCAGGCATTGAGAATGAACCAGGCGACGAGAATACCAATCGGGAAAAACGCTTCTTTCATCACGGCACTCCTTAATTCTATTTTGAGCATTGTCCTGCGTTGACGATCGGGGCAATGGAGCCGAAATCGCAACTTCACGATATGACCCACATAATATCGACAGATCCCGATATTTCAATATGTTCTGGCAAAAACGCTGGCGGCGAAAGCAAGCAGGGGGGGGGCATCGAGGGAGGGCGGGGCCAGAGTGGCAAGTGACACGAGATTCGAGGCCGCATTTGCAGGACATTAACGAGAACAGGGGCTGGCATGTTTGCACATACCAGCCCCGGCACATCGTGTCGTCTCATAGCGGAGGAGTAACTATGGAACGATCGCATCAAATTTCAGGTAGACTCCTCACATTGTGTGCTGACCTGCGGCGTGTCACAGGTCAACAGGTGGCGATGCGGCATTTATCGCATTGAGTAGATACCGGGGTCATCGACGATGATGGGTGTCGACCAGGTCTTTCCGTCATTCTGATTGCAGGAATTGAAAAAATGCGTGGCGAAGTATTCTGCCTTGTAGTTGTAGGGATAACTCGAATACAGGTGATCGGCTGCCGTGAGGTCACTCACGCCCTGTTTGCCGTAATAGTGAACCCGTCCGTCACTGGTCACTGACATGCCGAGCGTCCACCAGCCGGGAGTCAACTTGATACTCTTAACCTCATGGCCCAGATTGTCACCGCGGATGAGCAGTTGAGCTTCGTCTTCCTTAAATCTTGGGTCGTGGCTGCTGTGGAATTCGATGAAGAAACCCGGCCAGTACTCTTCCTGTTTCTTGACGTTCCTGGAGAACAGGAACTTCTTTGTTGATTCGGTGATGGTCGTTTTCGTGTCGATTCGGTATCCGAAGTGTGTGCCTGAGCGGTTTTCCCATTTTTCAAAGGGTGGCAGGTAGATTCGACACGTGCAACTGGGATTTCTGCTCACAGAGATCGCCCCGATGCGTGAGGAACACGCCATCACGAGGTCATCCTGTTCCATCTGATAGCTGTTGGATCCAGGAACTCCGGAGTTCAGCGTCTGAATCTTTAGCGATCCTTTACTGCCAGGGATTCCGCCTGCCGGGGTTTCCACACGGACAATATGGTCAGGCATGCCGCGTTTTGGACTTTCAAACCAGCGTTTGTTGTTTGAAAACCCCGTCGGAGAGCGCACTTGCTCATCCTGCTCACGGCTCGCCTTGTAGCCGTTGGGGATCCACTGCCAGTTTTCGTCTTCAAAGTCGTCACCGACCTGTTCCAGTTTCATTCCGGTGCCCGGCACCACCTGGGCCTGAGCATCGAGGAAGAAAATCGGAATGGCAAGCACAAAACAGGCAAACCGAAAGGTTGCGATTGCTGGCGACTTCATGTCGTCCTGTTCCTTTTTTAGTCAGAATCCATCCTGACGCGCCAGCGTGACTTCTTCGCGAAGTTGCCGGACAAAATGGAGCTAATCAGTCGCGTCGCATCCTGCGTGGCGACTGATGAGCGGTCCATCTCATTTCGAAGGCCGGTTTCGTAGAAACTTCGTCGCCATCCGTGGCGGCTGATTTCATCCGACAACTCCGAACTACGTTTCCACTGGTGTTATCGGATTTCGTTGCACAGACCTCACAGCCAATCCCTTGAGGATGAGTTGTTGATCGTAATCCCACCTGGCTCAACCGGAAATGGTTCGGCACCTTTCGGAACAGGAACAATCAGTTCATTTCCCCCATTTTTTCACACCCAATGCCCCATAGCGACCGACAGCACGTCCTGTGGCCCCCGTGAGTGAGCGAAGTACGCCACTTCATTTCGTCACTGTGAGCCAATAAGCACTCGTGAGAATCAACCGTGTGAAATGCCGTGCCCAGCATTGATTCTCTGACTGAAACTCGCTAAGCTGCCCGACTTGGTTTTTACCGGGGGGTCAATGTCTGCGCGGTGATGCGACTTGTGAAAAGTGGCACTCGTCAGTGTTTTGACTGATCAAACGGTTGTTTTCTGATTCTGAACTCTTGATCTGGGCGTTGTCTCCAACGGCCCAAAGGATGATTGTTCCATGCTGGCAATTGGCAAAACATGGATGGCGAAAAAAGAGGAATATGACAACCCGGAGTGGTACGTCATTGATGCGGACGCCCACATTGTGGGCCGCCTGGCCAGCCGAATCGCTACGGTTCTCATGGGAAAACACAAAGCCAACTACACCCCGCACGTCGATACCGGCGCGGGTGTGATTGTCCTCAACTGCGAGAAGGTCCGTTTTTCCGGCAAGTCCGTGCAGCACTCCAAAGTGCCGTATATGACAACGAAAATGGCTAAGAAGAGCTATGATCGGTACACAGGGTTTCCGGGCGGCCTGCGGTCTCGATCGGCTGTTGAAACTTGGGAAAAACGCCCCGATCAGTTGCTGCGAGAAGCCGTTCGGCGGATGCTGCCCAAAAACAAACTTGGCCGCCAGATGCTGACTAAACTGCGCATCTTTACCGGCACCGAACATCCGCATCAGGCCCAATGCCCAAAACCGTTTCCGCCGCATCTTGTTCCGGATCGCAAGGTGAAAAGCTAGTCGGCACGTTTGTCAGGGACTGCTGACGAATCGCGAGTGGACTGATCCTCGCTTGGAATCAGACTCTCATTGTTTCCATCTCTTAATCTCTCAGTGAATCTTACTTATGACCACGGATCCTGTTGTTTCGACGGACGAAGAAGTGCCCGCTAGTGATGTGTCAGCATCAGAGCCTGAAGTTCCTTCTTCCGATTTGCCCGAGTTGACCATCGGGGGCGGTGCTCCCAGCGGTGCCGCTGCTGATCCGTCTTATCAGCCTACGATTCGTGGAAAAATCGATCGCTTTGGTGTCGCGATGGGAACGGGAAGGCGCAAAACGTCCGTCGCTCGCGTCCGTATCAAGGACGGCAACGGACAATTCACAGTGAATGGACGCCCGCTTGAAAACTATCTGTGTGTCGAACGTGACCGCGACAGCGTGATGTTTCCCCTCCGCGTTGTGGACAAAGTTGGCAAGGTCGATATTTCAATTCGCGTTCAGGGTGGTGGTACGACCGGTCAGACCGGGGCAATCATACTTGGTATCGCTCGAGCGCTGCAGGGCATGAATCCCGCGTGGCATCACAGTCTGGCAGACGCTGGCCTTCTGACGCGAGACGACCGCATGGTCGAGCGCAAGAAATACGGTCTTCGCAAGGCACGTCGAAGCTACCAGTTCTCCAAGCGCTAATTCGCGTTTGTTCAGACCGTTGGTGCTGTAATTTGACAATGACAATTAAGTCCCTGCTGAGGCTCGTTCCCGCAGGGATTTTTTTTTAGGCGGTCTCAGTTCACGGGGTTCTTCCGATGCCGGATGCCTATCAATCACTGATTCTGCCTGACGTGCAACTCATGTTGCGGGAAGGTGACGCTGCCGGTTTGGCTGCATTTTGTTCCGTTGTTCATCCGGCCTCCGTCGCAGAAATCCTGGAAGAGCTTGAAGACGATCAGGTCTGGCCCATCCTCGATCAGGCCGAAATCTCCGTTCGCGTGGAGATTTTCGAATACCTGTCGCTACGGCGGCAGATGGAACTGGTGGAACAACTGGATTCCGCTCGGCTTTCGGAACTGCTGGAGTGGATGTCGGCGGACGACAGGGTCGATCTACTGTCGCGAATGCCACAGGAACGCTGCGAAGACGTACTTCGCCTGATCGCCCGCGCCGAACGAAATGATATTCGCAAGCTGCTGTCATACGACGAAGACAGTGCCGGCGCCATCATGACGACGGAGTATGCTTCGCTGCCCGCAAATATCTCCGTCCGTGAAGCTCTGGATAAACTGCGTCTGCAGGCACCCAACAGCGAAACGATCTATTACGTCTACATCATTAGTGAGGACCGCAGGCTGGAGGGATTCATCTCATTGCGGGAGTTGATTCTGGCAAAGCCCGATGCGCGACTGTCGAGCATCATGCAGCGCGATGTGATTCGCTTCGAAGTGACGGATCAGCGCGAAGCCGTCGCTCAGGAATTGGGTCGTTTCAACTTCCTTGCTCTGCCAATCGTTGATGCGGACAATCGACTTGTCGGGATTGTAACGCACGACGACGCGATGGATGTTGTTCAGGAAGAAGCCACGGAAGACGCTTATCTGCAAAGTGCCGTGGCACCGCTGGATGATACTTACGAAGACACGCCGTTGCTGACCATCTTGTGGAAGCGTGGCATCTGGCTGTTGTTTCTGTCAATTGTCGCGTTGATGAACGCGCGGGTGATCGGGCATTACAGGTCATCAACCTCAGAGGCACCCCAGGCGGTCGAACAGCAAATGGGACTGGCGACGCTGATTCTGCTGTTTCTGCCCCTCGTGATGGCCAGCGGTGGAAACGCGGGTTCGCAATCCGCCACGCTGTTCATCCGTATGTTCGCGCTGCAGCCCGCGGATTCCAAAGGCGCGAT
>JBBQSE010000052.1:0-26361 GCA_038214195.1 Planctomycetales bacterium | reverse complement strand
GCTTTCAGTTCGATACGCTGACAAAGGCGTGCAGTTTGTCGGAGTGTTCTCAAACGTTCAGGACAGCCTGACAGAGATCACGGCCTATCGGAACAAAAGTGGCATCACGTTTCCGCTGCTAATCGACGGCAAGCAGGAGCTGGCGGACAAGTTGCGAGCGCAGCGGACTCCCGAGATCGTCGTTCTTGATCAGGTCCGCAACGTCATCTACCGAGGACGCATTGATGACCAATATGGTATCGGCGTCGTTCGTCAGAAGCCACAACATGAATTTGCTGCCCTGGCCATTGACGCGTTGCTGGCGGACAAAGCTCCTGAGATCGCGGCAACGGAGTCAGTCGGGTGCCTGATCGGGCGGAGTCGCAAGGTCGAGCCGCATGGTGAGATCACTTACGCAAAACACATCGCTCCGATATTCAACGCCCGCTGTATGGAGTGCCATCGCCCGGGTGAGATCGCTCCGTTCCCGCTCACAAGCTACGCGGACACGATCGGCTGGGAAGCCACGATCGCGGAAGTTGTCAGGGAGGAACGGATGCCGCCATGGAACGCCAATCCGGAATTTGGCCACTTCAAAAACGACTCGCGACTTTCGTCCGATGAGAAGCGACTGATCCGGGAATGGATTCAGAACGGCTGCCCGGAAGGCGATCCGGCAGACCTGCCGCAGCCACCTGTTTTCACCGAAGGCTGGAGAATGCCGCAGCCGGATATGATCATTCCTGTTCGCGATGAAGCTTACACCGTCCCTGCAACTGGCGTTGTCGATTACCAATACCTGAAAGTGGATCCGAAGTTCACCGAAGACAAGTACGTGATTGCGGCTGAAGCGCGACCGGGGAATCCAGCGGTTGTCCACCACATCATTGCATTCCTTGTCCTTCCGGGAGAAAAAGATATCAGCCTGGGCAAAATGCTGATCGGCTACGCGCCCGGCACATCGCCGCTCATCTTTCCAAAGGGAGCCGCGATGCGCGTTCCGGCGGGGACGCAGCTCGTATTCGAGATGCACTACACGCCAAACGGGACTGAGCAGACGGACCTCAGCCGCATCGGAATAAAGTTTATTGATGCGTCAGAAGTCACCAGCGAAGTGGTTGGTCTGGAAGCCATCAATTCAAAATTGAGCATCCCGCCCCATGCCGCCGCGCATTCGGTGGAATCGCAGGAACGGTTTCGCGAAGACATCACGCTGCTGAGCCTGACGCCCCACATGCATCTTCGAGGAAAATCGTTCCGGTACGAAGCCATCTTCCCCGACGGTACCAAAGAAGTGCTGCTGGATGTTCCAAAGTACGACTTCAACTGGCAGTTGCGTTATGAATTCGCTGAACCGCGGCTGATCCCAAAAGGAACCGTGGTGAAATGCCTCGCCAAATTCGACAACTCGTCCGAAAATCTCAACAACCCCGATCCCGGCAATGAAGTCCACTGGGGACAGCAAAGCTGGAATGAGATGATGATTGGCTTCTTTACAGGCGTGAAACCCGTCGCGCCGTTGTCGGCTACGACCATTTCAGAATGACTTTGCCGGACTGCCCTGACTTCATCGCGGCAAATCCCTGTTCGAATTCTGTGTAGTGCAGTCGATGTGTGATCACTGGGCTGATATCCAGCCCGCTCTGCAGCATTACGGTCATCTTGTACCACGTTTCGTACATCTCACGTCCGTAGATTCCGTGAATCGTGAGCATGTTGAATACCACGATGTTCCAGTCGATCGAAATATCTTCGGAGGGAATACCCAGCATCGCGATCTTGCCGCCGTGGGCCATGTTTTTCAGCATGCTCCGAAACGCCGAGGGATTGCCTGACATTTCCAGGCCGACGTCAAACCCTTCCGCCATGCCAAGTTCGCGTTGCACGTCTTCGAGATTCTCGGTTCTCACATCGACTGTTCGCGTGGCACCCATTTTCCTTGCCAGCTCCAGACGCCAGGGATTGACGTCCGTCACGACAACAAACCGCGCCGCCGCATGCCTCGCGACAGCCGCCGCCATCAGTCCGATTGGTCCGGCACCGGTGATGAGCACATCTTCGCCCAGCAACGGAAACGCAAGAGCCGTGTGGACGGCGTTGCCAAAGGGATCAAAAATTGAAGCGATGTCGCGATCGATGTTGTCGTGATGATGCCAGACGTTGGTCATTGGCAAAGCAATGTATTCTGCAAACGCCCCCGGTCGGTTGACACCAATTCCCTGCGTCTTCGCACACAAGTGACGGCGCCCAGCCAGACAGTTGCGGCAGCGGCCACAAACGACATGACCTTCGCCGCTGACAATTTCGCCGGGATGAAAATCGACAACATTGGAGCCCACAGCAACCACTTCGCCGACAAATTCATGTCCGACCACCATCGGAACCGGGATCGTTTTCTGAGCCCACGAGTCCCAATCGTAAATATGCACATCGGTGCCGCAGATTCCCGTGCGATCAATTTTGATCAAAACATCGTTCAGTCCAACCTTTGGTTCGGGCACATCTTCCAGCCAGAGACCTTTTTCCGCGTGTCGTTTGACCAAAGCTTTCATGTTTGTGTCTTTCGTGAAATTGAATATACTGGAAACCGCGTGCAGGATAGTAGACAGTCAAAATCCGCAATGCAAGACAAGAAGTCCATTATAATGGACAATTGGGCGAGCGGCAGATGGCGTCATACCCGGAAAGAAGCCCGGCTTCTCGGAGAAGCCGGGCTTCTGGTATAGAAAACAATTGGGGCCTGTCAGGGCTGACTCAGCGTCCTGTTAAATTGACCAGGAGCCGACTGCGGCGACTGATCCAGCGTCCGAACTGCGTCTCGTCGATTTTGCTGCAGCGTCGGAGCCTGATTGTTGTAAAAGTCAGAAAACTGCACGATCGCAGGTCCCAGCAGAAACAGGAATACCGATGGCATCAGCAGCAACGCGACCGGAAACAGCAATTGGAACGACGCCAGGTTGGCTCGCGAATCCGCACGCTCTTTCAGCGAGCTGCGAATCCCGTCGCTGTACTCCGTCAACGATCGCGAAATACTGGTGCCGGTTGTTTCCGACTGAATCAGCAGCGATGTGAAGGAATTCACATCGGGTGAATCAATTCGCTGGCTGAAGTTGCGAAGCGCCTGAGGCATACTGCCGACTTCCGCCTGCTGATTCAGCAGCTGCAATTCCTCAGCGAGTGCCGGATGCACACTGGTGATTTCACGACTGATCCGTTTGAGAGATTGAGGCACCGTCAGACCCTGACTGACCCCCATGTTCATCATGTCCAGCACGTCAGGCAGTCCGCGATCGATGTCGATACGACGTTCCGAAGCCTTAAACGCGACAACCAGCGGCGGCACGGCCCATGCCATGAGTGGAGCGATCACGAGTAAAACCACCAGCCAGGGTTCAGCAACCGGTGGCGCGAAAATCAGCAGGATTCCAATGACAACGACGGCCATGAAGCCGAGGAGAAAGCGCAGCGCGGCCAGATTCATCCACGAGGCACGGGAAAAGTAGCCGGCACCAGTGAGGTTTTTCCGTTGCGTCTCGCGCCGCGCGGCGGATTCCGGAAGCAGCTGAGCGACAGCTGGAGTGATTTGTCCGAACAGCAGATCTTCGCTGCGCATCGGCAGTTCATCGGGCACAATCTGGCCCAGGCGATTTGTGTCTTCAGCCAGAATCCCAGAGAATTCGGAGAACAGTCGTCGATCGCCCCATGTCGAAAGTCGATTTTCGCCCCGCCCTGCCCCCACTGAGCCTGTGCCTCCGGCAGACGCAACGGGCGCGCTCAGCCATTGGGGATCGATCGAATGTGGTTGCTGGCCGACAATGTGAGGCTGTCCGGCATTTTGCGCCTGGCCAAAACTGTGTGCTGGCGCAGGCTGAAAGTTATCGTCCGGCGCATTGGCAAGATTCAGCAAACCGGACCGAACTTTTTCCTGTGTCGCAAGATCCGGTGGCGAACTCAGATCCGGGATCGGTCGAGACTGCTGAAACGGACTGAGTATCCGCTTGTCGGAACTCAGGAACAATCGCTTAACGGCGATCCAGGTGCCCAGCACGCCGATCGCTGCAAGAAACCAGTAGATGTACATAGAAATTGCTCCACAGTCGCAACAGCATCGGTATGTCCGATGCAGTCCGTTCTGAAATGATTGTCACTCAGCAGACTCAGCACTGCCCCAAAAATCAAAAGTGTCCGCCGAGAGGGTGAACCGAAAACCTGGGAATCAGAATCGCGCGCTGCGAGACAGGATACGATACACAAAGAAACTGCCCAGCAATTGTCCCGCAATCGCCAGCCACAGTGACAACCGCCCCACGGAAGACTCAGTCAGACGTGTCAGATAGTCTGGGTACCAAACGGTGTAGATCATCAGCACAATTAATGGAATCGTCACCATCAGGGCGGCACCCCAGCGACTGGCAACCGTGGCTGCGCGTTGCCGCGCGACGAAGTGCAGTCGATCCCGCACCGAGGTCGCCATGCGTTCCAGCACAACGATGAGGTCACCCCCGGTGTCCTGATGCAGCGACAGGGCGGACGAGAACATGGTGAGAGTCGAAACGCCGGTTCGATCAGACAGGTCTCGCACCGCACTCCCGACATCGAGTCCCATTTCCATCCGCCGCGCGCTGACCTTCAGTTCGTCTCCGAGGGGCGCGTCTGTGTCGGCGGCGACGAGCATCAGCGACTGCTCCAGATTTCGACCGGCTCGGGCGCTGCGAGCCAGTTCATCGGCCATACCAGGCAGTTGCGACATGATTTTCTTCTGTCGCAGATCTCGGAGGGCAACTGTGATTCCCAGTGGCAGCAGGAGTCCGGCGAGTCCCAGAAACACGGTTGGAATTGGTCGCTCAGAGTAGACAAATGCAATGCCTCCCAGGGTCAAACCGGACAGGAGACACAGTCCCAGCCAGACCATCGGGTTGATGCGGATTCCTGACTGAATCATGAGTCGGTCGAACCAGCCGTTGACAGACTCGCCGACGCCCTTGCCTGATCCAGAGGCAAACTGATGATTTTCGCGGAGCAGTCCGGCGAATTCAGGTCGTCTTTCCAGAGACATCAACGGATTGTTGGGAGCGATCATGACGAGGTCTTCCAGGTGGCAAAAAACATTCCGCAGCAGAGGGGCAATAGTGCGCCAGTGGGGTGAAATTAGTCCTTGGTCATCTTCAGTTCACGCGCTTCAAACAGTGGTGCGTACTGTTCGACATTGATGCCGGTCAATGCCATGCGACGCAGGGCAATTGGCTGATATCCGGTGGCGAAGAAGCTGCCTGTTGGTCGGCCATCCTGATCTTCACCATTGATGCGATAGACAAAGATATCGTCCATCTTGAACTCGCCGTCTTTGAGTCCTGCAACTTCAGAGATCTTAGTAATCCGACGTTGGCCGGTGTGCAGTCGAGTTACGTGAATGACAATGTCCACCGCGTTTGCAATGTACTGCCGAGCAATGCGGGAAGGCAGTTCAACGCCGGAGAGCGCGATCATCAGTTCCATGCGGTCGAGGGTTTCGCGGGTATCATTGGCGTGAACGGTGCTCATCGAACCATCGTGTCCGGTGTTCATGGCCTGCAGCATGTCGAGGACTTCTCCGCCGCGTGATTCGCCGACGATGATGCGGTCAGGTCGCATACGCAATGCGTTTCGCAGCAGGTCACGCTGAGTCACAGCCCCCTTGCCTTCCAGATTCGGCAGCCGTGTTTCCAGGGGAATCACGTCTGTCTGCTGGAGACTGAGTTCGGCAGTTTCTTCGATCGTCACGATGCGCTGAGTGTCGGGGATATAGCGACTCATGCAATTCAGCAGGGTCGTTTTTCCGGCACCCGTTCCACCACTGACGATCACGTTCATGCGACCGCGAATTGCCAGAATCAGAAAATCGGCCATGGCCGGTGCCAGCGAGCCGTACTTGAGCATGTCTTCCAGTTGCAGTCGGCGATTGCCAAAGCGACGAATGGAGACGGTTGGACCGCACAGCGCCAGAGGCGGAATCACGGCGTTGAATCGAGATCCGTCGGGCAGGCGGGCATCCACAATCGGGCTGGATTCATCAATTCGCCGCCCGGCTCGTCCGACCAGTCGATGAATAAACTGCATGAGATGGTTGGCGTCAGCAAATCGAATATTGGTGGATTCGAGCAGACCCTTGCGTTCGACAAGGACGCGATCAGGACCGTTGATCAGGATGTCCGTCACCTCCGGATCAACCATCAGAGACTCGATGGGGCCGAATCCGTAGATCTCATCCATGATCTCGGACACCATCGATTCCCGCTGCCGCTGATCAAGTTGGAGCGACTGGCGTGTACACAGATAATCCGCGAGTGAACGCAGCTGACCGCGCAGTTCACTTTCCGACAGATCTTCCGCCTTGTGAAAGTCGATCACGTCCACCATTTGACGATGAAGCGATGTTTTCAACTTCTGAAAATCGCGGACCGTGTTGTCGAGTGTTTCGGATGCGGCGACCATATTGTGTCCTCAAGTTCTGAATGATTTCCCGCGCAGCCTGTTACCAGTTGTGGCAATGGGCCGAGGGCAATGAACCGGAATCACTTATCGAGCGATGGGCACAGGTGAATCCAGATTGTTCAGAACGGCCCCTGGAAGCCGTCTGATCCGGGGAATACCGAAAAACGGCAAGATCAGCGTGATGCACAGAACGCCTTTTCAGTCGCACAGCCGCACGCTGTAGATATATCGATTCAGTGATGCCGGTGGTGACGCAGACATGATTGCGGTGGAAGTAATGAGAACACACGGCTGCAGGCGAATCCGCACGCTGCCGGCGGAAATCCCGACCGCCATCACTCTTGCCGCCACGGGGCGGTTGAGTTTGACGGTTGAAAGGGCTGTGCTGCCCGACGCCTGAGCTCCTGACTTCGTGACGCTTGCCGCCGGACTGCACAGGCAGACGACAAACGCCTGTCCCGTATGAGCCTGCAGATAAGCTGCAACCTCCGCGCACGTTTGATTCGTCAGTCCGACGACAGGCATCGTGGAGGGAAACGACAACGTTGTAAGACCGAGTGACTGCAGATCCTCAACCGGAACGCCGTGCTGCATCCAGTTAACGGTTTGTGAAGTGCTGTCTTTTTCCGACGTGGCCGCAAACTTCAGCGGTACCAGGCCATCCGGTCCGGCACCGCCTGAATTCGGTGTCAGTGTCACAGTGATCTCCGGCAATCCGTCGGGGCCGTTTTCCACGGCATGTTGTTGCGGATTCCAACTCAGATTGTCAGAGCCCTTGCCGGTTTCAATTTGTTCTGACCATAAACCATTGCCGTTGATGTCCATTCCGTCAATTTGACTTTTATCAACAATCGCAAACGGCAGTACCGGAATTGTGAGATTGTGACCCGGTTGAAATCCAACTGGAGCATGTTCGATTCTTGCAGCAGCTGCCACGCCCAGACGGGCATTTCGTACGCCTGTCAAACCGCTGAAGAACAACCGCAGCTGATCGCCAGACCGGAGTTTTCCGTAAGAGACGCGAATCTCCTCCGGCACTGTAACGTTGCTGGAGATTCCCGAGTTCACTGGCTGGCTGGCGACGGAGGGTGGCGTCAGTTCGACATCGTCCTGCGTAATCATTGGAATTACGGCAGGGTTGACAGCCTGGCGGACATAATCAACCGCTGCAGCGCGACATCGGACGGCGCGACCGTCGTTTTCAAAAGGCTGCTGTCTTAGACGCAGCAAATCGTCGGACAGGAATGCGTGTCCTCCCACGATTACCGCAGACTCGGCGTGCCGTCTGGCTTCGGAACGCACACAGGACAGCCACATGACATTGAAGGCACAGGCGACGACGATGAGCATCGTAAGGAACAACCAGATGCTCCAGATCATCAGCGTCCCGCGACGGAAACGACCGCCGACCGAATTCCTGAGTGCGATTCGCTGCTGCGTGGTTCGTCGGGCAGTCGTCTTCATTTCACAACCTGTCAGTTCTTCGCTGATCGGAACAAGATGGAGAACAGCCGGATTCGGCCTACAGCGTGCCCACCGTCGCCGGCTGCTGAGTCAAATCGTTGTTTCGATCCGTGGGCTTATTGTCTGTTGACCAGCCCATCGAGCCCGTGCTTTGCAATGGCATGTTGGCGGAGGGATCATTTCCGGAGCCACCGCCAACCTGCTCACCGTCTCGCCAGTAGGATGTTGAACGTCCGGCACCTCTATAGTGTTCGATCTTGAAGGGTTTCTTTTCCTTTTCGGGTGGTTCTTCACCCATCAGCTCTGCCATCGAGATCCGGTCGTTCTTGGACTTGACGCTGATGCCGCCGGTTCCAGGACCGCTCGGATTGTACGTCAGACTAATCTGACCCTGGTTCTGAGCCAGCAGCGCCACGCGTGCCTGGTCCTCGTCCAGTTCGAGGGTGACACTTTGGCCGCTGCCACCAGTGCTCTGCAGTGCATTGCCGCCTGATCCGCGATTGACGGACACAACTTTGACACCCTTAAAAAGCGTTGCCACAATGCCGCTTCTAAATTGTGCAGTCGAACCGCCCGTAGACTGCAGCTGGTTGCCGTTTCCCGAGCCGGTCGTCATGTGGACATCCACATACTGTCCAGGCTTGATCATCCCGGTCAGGATTGCCGTTGAATCATTGATTTCGATCGTGACAGCTCGCTTGCCTTCTTCAATGTCCAGGCTCGGATGGTCACCGACCGGATAAAACATGGAACCCTGCAACGGTACGGCTGCGGGAATCCGTTCTTTGGCAATGCGTCCAACGACGGAATCAATGCCAAGGAATGTGTCCGTCGCCAGCTTCACGCCTGGTTCGGCACGGCCGTTGCCAATATGTTTCATTGTAATCACCGTCCCGGGCTCGATCTCGGTGATGGCCATGGGCAGTGTCCGTGATTCAGGACGGGGAGCTTCAACAACTTCCGTAGCCCAGAGTTTCTTAAACACAAACAAAGTCGCCAGCAGGCAGATGATGGCAAATGCTGCTACGGTGAGCATCCAGGGAGTGAGCTTCACGACGATTCTCCAGACAAAATCAGGTCAACACAGGGGAAGTTCAATTGGGATAAACAGACAGGAGTCCTCAGCGTAAGTCAGCATCATTCACCGACGCCGTACGCTCCATCGCCATCGCCGCATCGCAGGTGATCGTGCGTTGAGAGACACTGAAGCCCGTCATCCATAACAAGTCCGGACAGGCGTTTCGCATTGGCACCTGAACACGAACGTGGCCCAGATCCGAAGCATACGCGCCGGGTTCAATGGTCACGACACACTCATGAGAAAGCGACGGCCCAAGCAGCTGTTCCACACGGGCTTTGACTTCAGCCTCGGCTGAGGCAGACGGCACTCCGCAAATGCTCAGCATTCTCGCGCCATTCTGCGCTGCGTTTGCGACCCGCGTCTGCGCTGACATCAACATTGAAAATTCGACGATTGAAAAAATGAGCACAAGAAAAATCGGCAGAACCAGAACCAGCTCCATCGAAAGGATCGCGCCTTTGCGAGCAGATATTCTGGAGCTTGGAAATTTCATCGGCCGAACTCGCTGCAAGTGTTGTGAAGAACCAACGCAGGACACTGCGCGATTCCAGTTTCTTCAATCGGCAGAATCTGCCGCAGAATTGCAGTCTTTGGCGAAGAGACGTTACTACCCGTTATTCCCGAATAATTGAATCGCCAAAATGCACCAGGTCGCCAGTGCCACAGGAACGGCAAACGCCATGACACGACGCTTCTGACGCTGAGCGGTCGTCTCGGCTTTACCGTTGCGCTGATCTTTGGTTCTCGAATATTGATTTTTCGTGCGTCGGAAGCCCTGCGACAGAATTCCCACCAGCACAATTCCGATAGTGCCCGTTGTCACGAAGATCAGACTGCAGAACAGGACCTTAAGTGTTGTCAGCCAGCCGAGCCAGGTGCCCAGTGCGGCCATCAGTTTGACGTCTCCGCCGCCCGCAGTGGCGATCATCCATAAGACGAACAGAATTCCGAACCCGGCGGCAAATCCCAGCAGCGATGACCAGAGTCCGTCCAGCTGAAAGAACGCGACCTGGTACACAATTCCAGCCACGCACATCGGCGCGGTCATTTTGTTGGGGATTTTGCGACTGCGGAGGTCACAAACAGCGGCAGCCAGCGTAAACCCACCGACACACAGCAAGAGGACGATCTGGGCAGTTGTCAGGTCAGACATGGGACAGGTTCTCAATTAAAATCAAAGGGAGGCAACGCATCGAAGGCGCAGCGCGAAGTCAACTTCCAGCATTTACATATTGTTGTTCCCGAATCACCCCGGACTGATGTCTTTTCTGATCAAACCAGTCCTGTATCTGTTGACACAAAGGACGCAGCCACGACGATTGATACGATCGCGGCTTCCGGCGTCATCGTGACAGTCGGCCTATTCGCGACATTCCATTCAGTCATTGAAATCTGAAAATGAACACCGACGCTCAGAGATCAGCTCCACATGACCACTGGCTGTCAGCAGCCATCGACGCCGCGCAGGTGGGAGGACGCATCCTTCAGGACTGGATCGGACGTTTTTCGGTGCGGGAAAAGAGTCGGGCCAATCTGGTGACAGAAGCCGATGAAGCGTCACAGTCGGCGATTGTGCAATGTCTGAAAAATCGATTTCCTGAGCACGGATTTCTGGGAGAAGAGGGCCTTAATGATCGCCACGCCGGAACCGAAGCGTTCTGGATTATTGACCCCCTGGACGGCACCTCCAACTACGTTCACGGATTCCCCTATTACGCAGTGTCAATTGCGCTGTGCGTGCGGGATCGTGTCGAAATCGGTGTCATTTTCGATCCGACTCGAAACGAGATATTTGCCGCCTCGCACGGCCACGGTGCCACTCTGAATGGTCAGCCCATCAGCACTTCCGGCGAAGAACAGCTCCAGCTGGCCATGGCCATGGCCAGCCTGCCGGTCGCAACGGACCCCGAGAATCCTGCGGTGAAACGATTCCTGAGAGCGCTGACAAAACTGCAAACAGTGCAGCGAACCGGCTCGGCCGCACTGAATCTGGCATACGTCGCAACTGGTCGGATTGACTGTTTCTGGTCCAGCAGCCTGCACCCGTGGGATGTTGCCGCCGGTGTACTACTGGTCACTGAATCCGGAGGATCCGTTACAAAGCTCGACGGCAGCGCATTTGATATTTTCGTTCCAGACCTGTTGTCTGCCAGCACTGCGATACTCGGCCGGGAACTCGTAACCGCGTTGCGCTGAATTTCTTCAACGTCTTCTCCAACCGCCGAATCCCGAGTAGACTATCAGCATGGCAATCGTTCGTTCCCTGCTGTTGATCGTTCTCTGGCTCGTCGGCGTCGCCACGTTTTCGGTGCTGCACGCGCAGGACAGTGTGAATGGACAGGCTTCGCCCGCGAGCGCCCCGGCGCAAGTCGGGAACTCCGTTCCCGCATCCCCAAAAGCCGATGTGCTGTTGCGAACGGAATCAGGGGAATTGATTCCGTACCGTGAACTGCTGGGCGATCGCGTGATCGATGAACTGCTGCAGCGCGGTCTGGAGCAGCGGAGTGTACCGCGCTACACAATTGCCCGGCAGGAAGTTACGGGGACCGTGGACCGCGACGAAGTGACGATCACCGTGCAAATGCAGATACAGGTACATCCGGAGGCAGAATGGGTTACGATTCCACTCGCGTTTGGCGATGTATTCGTCACCCAGTTCGACCATCAGTGTGACGTCGAGAATTCCCAGGCAGTTCTGACGTCCGGCGAACAGAATAAGCGACAGTGGCATTTACTGGGTTCAGGTCTGCATACGGTCACTCTGGAACTGATCGGCAAGACGCGTGCATTGGCACCCGGTATCCGCCAGTTAAATCTCAATCTTCCATCGTCCACCGCGTCGCACGCAAATATTAAATTTGCGTTGCCGGTGGAATTGCAGTCACTGCCGGTGGGCGCTGTTGATAAGGCGACAAAGGATGACATCGGAGTGCGCTCCGTCGAGTTTTGGGGCTTGTCGCCGACATTCAGCCTTTCGTGGTCCGATGTCGTCCAGCGCGTCGCTCAGAAATCAGTGATTCAGGTTCAGAATCGAATGAAACTTGATCTCACCACCATCCCGGTGAATCTCACGGGGACTCAGCAATTGCAGATTAGTGGCAGTCCGATCCGCGAAGTACACGTCACGTTTCCGGAAGGCTTTCAGTTGCAGGAAGTCGATGCCAGAAACTCAAGCGGGATTTCGGTCCTGAACAATTTTGAAGTGACATCGACGGCAGGTGCGGTCACCGCGCTGGTGCGATTGACAACCGCCATCGAGGGATCGCTCACGCTGTCATTCGATCTGGAACTTGCGAATCGCACCTTCCCGCAGGACATTCGCGTCACGCTGCCCGCAATTCAGGCGGCGAATGTGCAGTCCGGAGATCTTGACATCCTGTTTCCCACGGGATTGCTGGTCCAGCAGAAAGTTGTGGAAGGCGCACAGCGGAAAAGGGTTGCCTCTGAGACGGACTCCAGCGTGGCAGCCACGGCCTTTCGGATGCGTTCCATTGAATCTCAGGTAGTGCTGCATGTGGAAGAAACGGTCGCTCAGTTTGCCGTTTCGCCGGAACTCACCCTGCAGCCGGATCGGCAAAACGTACTGCTCACCGCACGTTATCCCGTCAGTGTTCTGACGGGATCACTGCTTGACCTTTCGATAGTCTGGCCAGGATATTCGAGCGGGGAGTGGCAAATATGGCCCGGTACGGCCCGATTAATATCAGGCAAAACGAGCGTTCCTCTTTCACCCCAGCAATCAGACAGCGAAACAGACGTTCTACAGGTGACCTTTCGTGAACGTCAATCAGGTGAGTTCATCGTCGAGTTCCGCGCGTATGCACCACTGGACGCGGTACGCTCGGGTGCGATTCAGTTGCATTGTCCGGAAATTCAGGGCCGTCGCGGTCAGCAATTTGTATTGACGACGATTGAATCTGACGAGTTTTCCATTCGCCCGATCAATATGGGCACGGGCGAGCCACTACCGACTGTTCCCTTGTCCGCGCCAGCATCGGTGGTCGCCGGTTCCGGTTTGAAATCCGAGAGTTGGCTGCACGACGATGCGTCGATTCCCATTCGTCTGGAATTGCCCGAACAGGCTCCTTCCGTGCGCGCCGGAATTCGGGTGGGAATGCAGCCCCGAGGTTCGGCGATTGAAGTGCTGGAATCGATTCAGTTTGAGATTGAACACCGGGATTTGAACAGCCTCTCGCTGCAGGTGCCAGCGGGAATTCGTCATCCGACCGTGAGAGTCGCAGGACAGTCAGATCTGCTGCGTGCCACGATTGAAGCGGATACGCACTGGAGTTTTCGACTGCCGGAGGCGCGGCGCGGGAATTTGGCCGTCGAAATCAGCTATCTGTGGACGCCAACGGGTACCACCGATCAACTGCCATTGGTTTTGCCGGAATCTGCCGAACTGCTCGACATCGAAGCCGGGACCGAGTCAGGCAGCGGAATCACCATTCGCGATGATTCGCTCTGGCAGCCAGTCTATTCCGAAAGATTCGACGCCGCCTGGTATTGTGCAACGCCCACGGAGACAGTGCCGGTACAGTGGAATCGCGGAGTGGCTGTGACTTCAGGGGACAGTCCCGCTCTGGTCTTTGTGCGAACGCAGATTCTGGGGAATCAGATCCTGACGACCACACTGGCGATCTATCAGGAGCTTCCCGATATGATAATTGTCGAAACTCCCCTTACTGAAACTCTCGATGCGATTCTGATTGATCAGCAATCGCAGACGTCGTCTGAGGCCCTGCAGCGCGGCAACGTGCAACGGGAAAAAATTGCCGAACGCGACGTCAGCCGCTGGCAGATTCTGAAACCGACGACCGAGGCGGCAGATGGATCTGCCGCCAGCACGCGAGCTGGCCCGCATGTCGTCGAGTTCCGAACACGCAACCGATTTGCGCCAGGTTCATCGCTCCTGCAGCCAGCCGCTCTCAAACGCGCAAAAATGATCGGCGAGTCACCAGCCATTCCGGTGATCTGGTGCATGGGGTCGCAAAATGAATACAGGGCGGCAAGCGCATCCCCCGGGTTTATTTCGCTGAAGCAGCAGAAATCTGATCTGCTTCCGTGGGGGGGCCAGGGTCGTTCGCCGTCTGATAACCAATTGAAAGCGATCCTGTCGCCGTATCCCGCAGAACTACAGGCGGTCGCACATGACCGACTCGATGGATGGCTGACGCTCCCCACCGGGAACGAATTATTTTTCGGCACTGCCGACGTCGATGCATTGCGGCTAACGATGGTTCCCGGCGTCGCATTGCTTCTGATAAGCGCGATGGTTTGTGTCGTTTTCTTTGTCCTTCTGTCGCTGCTCCGGCAAATGACCATGATTGTTCCACTGCTGACCATCGCCTGCGCAACGCTGGTCGCGTGGCTGATTTTCCCCGACTGGACGTCGCTGCTGACTCCGTACGTGGTGATCGGCATCCTGCTTGGGATCGTGTCTGTGATATTTCAGAGGCTGATTTCAGACCGGCGAATGCGATTTCCGAAAGCTTCGCAGGTGGGCGAATATCCAACCGTGTTTGGATATTCGGGAATGATTTCCCATGCCGTCCTGGAGCGTTCTGAAGCTGCGGCACCTGCCTCAACGACACGACCAGAGTTCAACGTCAAGTCATTTGTCTGATGGGCGGAGGGCGTTGCAAATCAGACTTCTAAAGTCTCAATGACTCGAAAGTCTCTTCGCGGACACAAAACATCAAGCCCGTATTTTTCGAATGTTCTCTATGACCTTCTGGATTCTGCTGCTGATCGCATTGCTGCAAGTCACGACCGATGAGTCGTCCGACGCTGTGCCTGCGCGGCAGGAGGAATTTCCAGGCGTGATCGTAGAGCATGTTCCGCTCGCTGAATTGAGACACCGGATCGCGGGGGATGATTACGTTCCAGTGCCCCGCAGTCAGCTCAGGGATCTGCTGTTCAAGGATCGCAGCGGAGCGGCACTGAACGGCGCTCTGCCGCGGATTCGCGAAGCCCGGTATCAGGCGATTTTGAACGAAACTCTCCTGGATCAGGGCCAACTGGAGTTTGAGATCTATCCGGAATCGCACGCCGCAGACTCCGGCCCACTGCTGATTGGCCAGACAAACCTGCAGCAACTAAAGATCAACGACCCACAGGGACCGATTGAGTTGGGTTCGGATTCCCTGCGTCGTCTGTTTTTGCTGAAGCCTGGGTGTCCCGAAAACCTGACCGGTTCATGGAAATCCGACGGCATGGTCACGGGAGATGTTGTCACATTTCGACTCGAACTGCCTGCGGCCACCACAAGCCGATTTGATCTGCTTACACCGGCGAACATTCGTGTGACCAGTGCAGCCAGTCTGGTGCTGGGACCGGAAGCCGTGTCGGGGCAGGAATCGGACGGGGACTTGCGAAAATGGACGATTCTGCCAGGGGAAGCGGCGCGTCTGACTTTCAGTTGCCGCGAACAGCCATCGCTGCAGTCACAGGATCCAATGCCGCTGGCAGGCTTCAAAACCGCACATGTCCTTTCAGGCGATATCCTGAGTTCCCGCTGGACTCTGGGGCTGCCGTCGGAACTCAACGGTCGCGCGCGGCTCATTGCACGGCTGTCTGATCGTATTCGCGTTGCTGACGTGCTGCTGGAAGACAAGCGACCCGTGGAATGGCAGGTGAAGGAGGAAAACGGACAGCAATTTCTCAGTATGCTGTTGCCGGATGATTCTGAGTCAGCAATGATCAACATCTCCGCCGCATCAATCCTGCCACAGACTGAAACTTGGGATTTGCCGATGCTGACGCCAACCCAGTGGTCCAGCCACAATGGCGAACAGCGAGGTCCGATCCTGATTCCGATCGGACAGATCAGTGTTTCGTTGCCGGGTTCAATCGATCTCGATGATTGGACACTGGTTGGTATTCAGGAACGTGACATCGTGACCAGTCCGGATCAAAGTCGAGAGTATCAGCTGATCCAGTTTCTTCCCGAAGCGTCAGCCATCGCGCGAACTTCCACCAGTGAACCGCGGTTGTCTGATTCCGTCGCGACGCTGGTCGAACCCGCCGGACGACTGGCGACCGTGCGCTGTCTGGTGAATGTGCAATGCGAAGGAGCGTCAGTGGTCGAACTGCAGTGGCCGGTGACAAAGGGCTGGCAGGTGATTGCCGCTCGTTATGCGTCGAATTCGCGCTCGTTGTTCTTTGAATTTCCGCATGGTGATCCGGACGCGGCGACATCGCCGCTGACCCTGCACCTTCCTGAATCGCTGGAGCCAGGTGCCTCCCGCGTTGTAGAGATTCAATTCCGGCAGACTGATGCGGCTGACGGCCGCACGATTAATCTGCCGCTGGCGGAGAATAAGCGAGTGACACGTTCTGGTTCCGTCGTTGTTTTTCCACCGGAATTTTCGCTGAGTACCGAACTTCCACGACGCTGGACTGCCGGGCGACGGGCCGTGGGCCTGGACGAAGTCCGCCGCCTGATGGGCTGGCTACCGGAATCAAAGCTAAAAAATGGCGCGCAGTGTTATGCTGTTGGCGGCCCGGATACTGCAGGATTGGCGGTGGCCACTGCTTATCCGCCGCGACCGGATGCCATCGAACTGGAACATGCCGTTCGGATCGTCGAGGGCCAAATTGTGGAAACATCCCGCATCGTGCTGCCGCTCCACGAGTCATCTGCGGAATCGCTGACTCTGGTGACTCCTGCTGGTTCCGCCAACGATCTCCGCTGGTCGATCGACGGCGAGCCCATTTCGGCGCGACGGGACATGTCAGCGGAAGATTCCCCGGACTGGCGGAGATGGTCACTGAATCTTGTCGGTCGTCGGTCTGGTCCTTCAACGGTCATCCGTTGCGAATCGCGACAGTCGGCCAGCCAGCAGTTTGTCGCGACGATTCCCGTGCCGATCTCTGCATTGCCAATCCACGGCACGCTGCGTCTGTATTCTTCCGACGAAGGCCAGATTGCGGCACCGGGACTGACGCAACCAGGCGCGGAGAGTGCTGAGTCCAGTGGCGATCAGAGTCAGGAGACCAACTGGGTATTGCCGACGGAACCAACAGCAGTGTCGCTGCTGCTCGGACACAATCCAAAAATCCAGGCCGGCCAGACGATCGATGTTCACATGTTGCACATGATCGATGAACAGTCCGGTGGGTTGAATCAGCAGATACTGGCTGTCGCGAACGTCAGTCGCAGTGCCGGGCAGAATTCGCTGCCATTGGCAATTTCAGATGGCGTTCGTCCGCTGGTGCTCGTGAATGGTCATCGGGTGCAGTTGCAGGAATCCTCCGCCGGTTTCTCGATCCCCCTGCCGCTGACTTCAGTCGATTGCCAGGTCCTGCTGACCTGGAGTGAACCCGCAGGGCGACCGGACAACGTTACGGGTGACCGCGAATTGCCGAGACTCTTTTTGCGGGAACTCTCCGTCCCGCAATGTACTCATCACCTGCTCGTCAGTCCGCAACTCGAAATAGAGGCTCCCGCAACAAATTTCGCAGCCGCCGATTCGACCGATGTGATGAGGATTCTGAATCGCCTGTTGTCTGCCTCGGAATCTTCCGGCGAAAATCCCGGCATGATTCCAGCGCTCACAGTTCCGACTGAGATTCGCAGTTTCATTTCGCGCTGGCAACTGGCGACGACCCAGGGATGGCGGCAATGCACGCTCATAGATACGGTGCATTCCGACCTGCCAATCGTTGTTAAGGTGACGCAACTTCGACGGTGCCTGGCAATTGCCATCGGTATGGCCCTGCTGACAGTGGCGGCATGCATCGCGTTTCGGAAACTTGTACTCCAATACTGTCTGATGCTTGGGGTTCTCGCGTGTGGGCTGCTGGGAATCAACTTTCTGCTGACGGTTTCAATCGCAGAGGCGATTCTCATCGGAGCGTTTTGGGGCCTGCTTTGCGGTATGCTGGTCGTGGCGGCGTCGTGCTGGTCAGCACTGCGATCTTTCCGATTTTTGTCTCCGGCACGGTCTGCGGCGATAGTGCTGGCGATGATGACCGCGACGATTGCGACCGGGCAGCAGCCTGTCAGTTCGCTGATACCACCCGCAGTCTCGCCGGGACCGCAGCCCGGTCCTCAGGTGCCGGATGTGCTGCTGCCCAAAACACCACTTCCTGACAGCGATGTGGCGTATGTTCACCGCGCGGTCTTTGAAAGGTGGCGTCAGAAGTCGGCGACCGGGCAGGAGACCGAATTCACTGCGGTCGTGACGTCAATGCAGACAGAGGTCATCGCGGAGTCTGCGGAATCCGTCGAACTGCTGCTCAAGCTCGAAGTGGCGGCGGTGAGTGGGAATGATCTGTGTCACCTGCGAATCCCGCTGCAGGGTTCCAGGCTTGTTGAGTGTACGATTGATGGTGATCGGATTCTTCCGGAACCAGATGGTCCGAATGCGATTCTGATCCCTGTTCCGCCATCTGCTCTACTGCCGGCTCATACCCGGGACAACCTTGCCGACGCCATTCGCGCAGCTGAAGCGGCAGCCCCCGCGCAGAATGAAAGTAGTGAGATCGAAGACAGGCAAATCAGCGCGGCGGTCGATGCCGGACCACTGGCGGCGTTTACGCTCCATCACATTGAGTGTCGACTGCGACCGGTCACGAAACGTCAAAAATCGGGATTGCAGTTTCGACTTCCCACCCTGCCCTGTCCAGTGGCCGAGTTGAAAGTCACATGCTCGCCGGACCTGTTCTCTCGAGTCCGAGCGCAGTCGCCAGCCGGCGTGCTGCAATTCAATCCGCACGACGGTGCAATTCAACTCAACAGTCTGGCGATGTCGGAGGGGATTGACATGCGACTGTTTCAGTCAGGAATTGACAAAGGCAGCCCACAGCTGGCGACCGTGGAAATGCTGATGATTGCGGAGCTGGTCGCCGAACAGCCCGTGCTCTCGTGTTTTTGTCGCTTCTCTCGCTGGAATCCATTGACGCCTGAAATACGCTATCACATTCCGCAGAGATATCAGCTGGTTTCGGTGAATAGCGTGCCGGGGGGGGATCTGCTGTGGTCTGTACAGGATCGAATCGCCACGATCCTGCTGCCGAACAATGTTGGAAATGAGTTTGTGGTCTCGCTGCAGTTGCGATCGACCACATCGTCACCGCTGCAGGAGAGAGTTATTCCGATCGCGGAACTCATCCAGTTTGCCGACTGTATCGTCTCGCCAAATCTGCTCCTGGCCGTTCGCGCAAATCCTGTATTTTCTGTGTTGCCGATCGAAGGCCCCCAGGTAACAACGCTCGCTTACTCCGACGCTCAGTCGGTATGGGGCCAATGGCTGAATCGTTCGGACAGCGTGTTTACTGTTCCCAGTGGACTTCCCAAGGCTGTGATTCGGCTGGCCGCGCGCCGCAGCCTGAATGACGTTCGGATTTCTCAGAGTGTCGTTTTGCAGAATCAGCGAATCGACTGGAAGTGTCAAATCGACATCGACACTTCAGTGCTTCCCGTGTTTCGTCATCGACTGACGGTCAGTTCGGACATTGAAATCATTGATGTGCAGGCCGGTGCCGGTGAAGCCAATCGGCTGGCATCCTGGCATCGTCGCGGTGATCGTCTGGTCATACAACTGCGAGAAGGAACTACGGGACGGCACATATTGAAGATTTCCGGTCGAAAACTCCTGCGCCCGGATGACACACAAATTGTGTTACACAGTCCTCATATGGAGGATGCACCGCTTGAATCCGTACTGGAACTGACAGATCAGGATGGTCTGGGTCTGGCCTTTGAAAAGCTGGGAGGTGCCGTACCGGATGAACCCATCGCGGCCGGGGATCCACTGCAGCCGGGAAAAATGATTAGAATGCAGATCGTCCACGAATCAGATCCAATTGTCCTGCAGCGTCTCCGGCCCGTGGAACCAGTCGGCTCTGTCGCTGTGCTGCGTTTCGCGGACCATGCCGCATTTGTGGTCCGCCTGACTCAATGGTCCGGCAGTCTTGGACCACTGGAGATGAAGTTTCAAGATGGCACGGAGTTTTTGATGGATCCATCGGTACTGGTCGATGGTCGTCAATTGCCGCTGATTCACGAAGCCAATGACTTTGTGGCGGGGTCGGAAGTCGTTCGCGAACTGTTTGAACAGCCGGACTTCACAATTGTGTGGAGCATGCCGATTCCTGAGTCCCAGCGGCAGCAGGAGTCCATCTCATTTGACTGGCCCACGATTTCTGATCGCATTCAGTGGGACCAGCGACTGCTGATTCCTCTTGATTCGACGGCGGAATACGGCAGCGCGGCGTCTGCTGGTACTTTGCTTCCAGCCTGGCTCAAGGATTCCAGTGCCATCGGTTTCGGAGAGGATTTGGCGGCACGCAAAACTCGCGTGCTTGAGGAATCCGTTCAAATTTCTGAAGCCGAGTTGCGGTTGACCATTCCCGCGAGATCGGTTGTCGAAGTTTCCAAACCAGATCCAGCCCGAAAGCTGTTTGCTGTTTCCAATTCCACGCTTTGGTCGAATCTCAATCAATCTGCCGTTGGACAGACGACACTCGTTGTGTTCTCAACGCGTACTCCCGGGAGATGCTCGCTGATTATTCCACGCGGAACCGTTGTCACTGAACTCGAAACGACGGAAGCGGTTCGCTGGGAAGATACCGAGCGAGAAAGGGTGACCGTGGAGCTTACCAGGAGAGTGACGGTCATTCAGATTCGATGGATGACCGGGCGGGCCGAAAACGGTTTTGCCTCGTCAACGCTCCGCTTCTCAGTTCCGTTCCCCGCGGATTGTGAAACTCGGCGGACTGTGACCGTGGCCAGCACAGAGGGTGAGTTGCCACAGTTCCGTAAAGAGTTGCAGACTGTCGCTGCGGCTGATCTTGAAGCGATGAACCGGAATGATCTTGTGACAGGTTTGTTGCACTCGGAGCCCGACCAAACACTCTTGACTGAACTGCTGCCCGATTCGGACTCGCTGGTCAGACAACTCAGTTCGTCTCGCAGCGAATTTATCAACGGGTTCAGGGACACATTTCCAGCGGCGATGGCGATGGCGACCTGCCGTCCAATCGACGACAGTGAAATTCGCGTTTTTTGCCGAAAACGACTCCAATGGCCAACTGTTCTTTCAATCGCCGCTGGTTTTCTGGCTGTCTCCGGGGCCGCCTTTGGGCAAACAATGCGTTCTGTGATCAGCCAGTCAGCCAGCCAGATTGCCACGCAATCGTCAGACTTCCAGCGATCAGGCAATAAATCGCAAACCAGTGCAGCTGGTCTGCGACCAGCAGGCGAATCAGCCAGCGCAAACACAGCAGCCCGACGACAAAGCTGATGCAGGCTCCGAGCAGCAAGGGCAACCATGCCACATCAACTGCTTCCTTGCCGCGAATCAAATCGACCAGCTTCAAAAGTGTGGCACCTCCGATCGCCGGTACCGCGATGAAGAATGAAAATCTCGCCGCGTCGGGTCGTTTCAATCCGCAGCTCAGTCCCGCTGCAATCGTGCTTCCCGCGCGGGAAATGCCGGGCAAAATGGCCACGGCCTGAAAAACTCCAATCATGATCGCAACCCACGTCGGCATCTGATCCATCTCCAGTCTGCCACTTTGCAACCACTTTGCAATCAACAGAAAAACCGCCGTCAGAATCAGCAGACATCCCGCCGCCATTGGATTTTCAAATGACGCTTCGATCTGGTCCTTGAACATCAGTCCGATCACGCCGACAGGAATTGAGGCGATCACAATTAGAAAGAGCAGTCGTGGCTTCCTCAGTGCGGCAAGCAGGTCGTCGTAATAGATAACGGCAATCGACAGCAGTGTTCCAAAGTGGAGGGCAACATTCATCGTTGCTCCTTTGGACCACGCTGGCAGTTGAGTCGATGACACAGCCGCCAGCAGGGCCTGAACGATTACCAAATGTCCCGATGAACTAATCGGCAGAAATTCGGCAACCCCCTGCACAACCCCAAGAATCGAAGCATACAAGTAGTCCATCAGTCAATTCCATTTGATGTTGTTGTTTCACGAATGCTGTAACCATCCGTAGTGCGATTGGTATTAGCAACGATGAGTTCGGCAAGCAGGCCAAGCGACAGAGCCTGGCCACCCAGCAGGGACGCGGCAATCGAATACGCCAGCAGAGGACGATTGCCAATGGGAGCGACAGGTGTTACCAGCCCTGTCTGCATGGCCATCCAGAGCACACTCAGATACCCGAGGCCCAGGAATCCGATCGCAAGAAATGCGAGTCCGACGCTGCCCAGGGCGTGCAATGGACGGCGACCGTAACCCGTCAGGAACGTTACCGTCAGCAGGTCCAGCAGACCACGCAGAAAACGTCGCACGCCATACTTGGAATATCCGTGCTGACGAGGCCGATGGTTGACCGCCACTTCACTGATTCGAAATCCGCGGGCATGAGCCAGCACGGGAATAAAACGGTGCAACTCGCCATAGATGCGAATCTCGCGCGCGACCTCGGAACGAAAGAGCTTGAGCCCGCAATTGTGATCGTGCAGCTTAAGTCCTGTCAGTGAGCCGATCATCCAGTTGAAGACTTTGCTGGGATAGACTTTGTGCCAGGGATCCAGACGACGTTCCTTCCATCCGTTGACGACATCGAACCCGGCGCTGATCTGTTTGAGCAGCGCAGGGAATTCCGCCGGATCATCCTGCAAATCCGCGTCCAGCATCAGGATGAGTTCTCCGGAAGCGACTTTCATTCCAGCTGTGAGAGCGGCCGCTTTGCCAAAATTTCGCCGCAGCCGAATGCCGCTGATTTGAGCGGGCTGCGACAGTTCCTTGATCACGGACCAGGATTCGTCAGTTGAGCCATCGTCCACAAGAATGATTTCAAACTGCGAAACCGATTGTCCAATCCCCGCGTTCAGTTCATCAATCAGCTGAACCAGACTCTCCTGTTCGTTGAAGACCGGGACGACGACTGACAGAGAAAGAAGACGCGCAGCAAAAGAGGTTTCATCGTTCATGGAAGGTGGACTTCCGGCATCAGCTGAATATGCCCGTTGCAGTGTTTGCAAACGACCTTGCTGTTGACGTACTTCGTACCCGCTCGCAATT
This sequence comes from Planctomycetales bacterium, assembly GCA_038214195.1. GTDB lineage: Bacteria > Planctomycetota > Planctomycetia > Planctomycetales > Planctomycetaceae > SXXK01. The sequence goes on along the minus strand of JBBQSE010000052.1, from coordinate 3,365 downwards.
CACTGCGGCAGTGGGGGCATTGCGTGTAAAATGCCGTGATGACGACTGAGTCTCCATACTTGAATGGCTGGCTGCAGTGTTTGCACTGAACTTTCATGTTGCGGTATTTTGAGTGAATTCGCAGTTCTTCACCACAGCCGGGACAGCTGACATAATGCCCCTTTGGTGACGCGGCAGCAATCACGGCAATCTCCGGCAGTGGCACGAACGAAGGAATCTCGATGCTGTCTTCCGACAACTCCGAATTCAACAACGCGCGACAGGTCTGACAGTGGATAACTCTTGGTGGCATGATATCGCCACATTGAGGACAAGGCCCCCCGGGCCATGCGCCGTTCATCAAAACCACCTTTTACAAATTCCGCTCATTCGCCATCGACCTGATTTCCTGGCCGTACCGAGGTTCGCGAATATTAGTGCAGGACCGGTCAGCTTGTCAGCGACAGATCCACCAATTTTGTTCTTTTGAGCAAGCGTCTTCCTACTAAGGATTCGCCTTAAGGCGGCATCGGAACGAACAATCAAATTCGAACTCCGAATCCTGTGACGCTGCATCACGACCGTGTAGACTGCCCGGCCACGATCGAGGTATGGAAAAGCAGTGGTGAGATTTGTGGCGGCGGAGCGAAAATACAACCTTTCTTTCACGGCTGGCGGGCTGATGCTGGGGGAATCGACGGCCCTCGCGGCCGTTTATTTGCAGCAGTTGGACTGGAAATCGAACAAAACCATCGTGCTGGAGCAGAATCTGTTTCAGACCAGAATGGATAGCACGGCTCGACGGAAGCTCCGGGAAATCACGCCAAGGCTGGCGACCATGACACTCGATCAGCTGAAATTGATTGTCTTCGGGTCATTGGCTGAGCAGCGAGCGCTGTTGTGGCTGAGTGTTTGTAAACGAGTTCATTAGTCCGTTTCATCCCCATGCTGAAAAACTCGAAAATCTCAAATTGGAATCTGGAGTCCGTCGAGAGTTGCTGGTCGTCCTGCCGCCTGAAGTCCGCTTGATTCGTGATCTGCTGCTGCTAAAGCGAACAGACAAGTACATCCGGCAGAACCTGGCGACTACGCAAAAGGATTCCGTCAAGAAGATCCTGGGAGAAAAGCAAAACACAAATTCAAGGCGAGCCGCCGAACTTGAAACTCGGGTGAAAGAACTTGTGGAAAAAGCTCGCATGTATGTCGGGGCGGCGGAAGTGGAATCCAACAGTGCCGATCCTGTCACAGGTATTACGGCGGGATTTGATTCGCTGGTGGAATCCGTCTACATCAATCTGAGAATGCTGCAGGGCATCAACTTCAGCGAAGGGCAGATTTCCGCCATCCTCAGTTCAAGTCAGGACAGTCTGTTTGAACATGGCGTGGACACGATGCTGGAAGCCGAGCTGGAACTGCTGAGCTTTGTGCAGCGGGAGTTTCAGAAAGGGATTCGCACGACAGTCAAATCCATCACGGACAACTTTGAGAAGGGTCCCAATGGCTGGCCGCTGCTGGCGATCCAGTGTCTGCTGGCCCGCGTTTGCGCCCGTGGCAAGTTGGAAGCTCGCAAGGACGGTGAGCATCTGCAGGACAAGCCCCTGGCCGAAGCCATTCGAAACCGTCATCACGAGGATCGGCGAGGAGCCACTCATTGCAGTGATCCGTGATGTTCGACGGCGATTTGTGGAGAAAACCTACCCGGCGATCCTGGAAAAGCTGACGCAGCCACCGGTTGTTATCGAAGACCCGAAAGCAGGTAGCGGTGATCCCATCCCGCCAGCCGGAAAGATTATCGGAGCCAAAACGCTCACAGTGAAATTCAACAAGCCAATGGTCACCACGGAATATGAAGCAGACGAATACATCGCAGCCCTCAAGGCGGCGATCATTGCAGAACTCGAAAAAGGCAATCGAATTCAAGTGTGACATCGCAGCTTGGACATCGTAGCTTGGACATCGTAGCTTGGACATCCCTGTCCGAGCAGACTCGGTGGGCGACGGACTGCAAGGAGTGATGGACAAAGGGGCGAACGAGGGGAGTGGGGAAGAGGGAGCAGTGACGGAGGGCTGCAGGACGGACAGGGATGTCCATCCTACGTTTATGCCCGACGAAGATAACGTGATTCCTATTCTGGATGGTGACTGGTTTACGGATGATATCAGCGAACGATTTAAGGCGTTCCTGAAGGTGACGTTTGGCGACGAACACTTCGAGGAGAATCTGCGGTTCCTGGAAGATGCCATCTATCCCGACAACACGTCGGCTCGCAAGCGGAAGACCGTGCGTGATTACTTTCTGAAGGACTTCTACACGCATCATGTCAAGATGTACAAGAAACGTCCGATCTACTGGCTGTTCACCAGCCCCAAAGGCACCTTCAACGCCCTGATCTACATGCACCGCTACCGCCCTGACACCGTCAGCACGGTGCTGAAGTATCTGCGAGACTTCCAGACCAAACTCCGGGCTCACCAGGATCATCAGCAATCCATCGCCGACAGTGCCGATGCCAAACCAGCCGACAAGACGCGGGCTCTGAAGGAAGTCACTCAGCTCAAGAAAGACCTGAAGGAACTGGAAGACTACGAACGCAAAGTGATCTATCCTCTGGCTTCACAGCGTCTGGAAATCGACCTCGACAACGGGGTGAAACACAATTACCCGCTGTTCGGCGAAGCGTTGAAGAAGATCGTGGGGCTGGATGCGAAGGAAGATGATTAATTCGTAGGATGGACATCCCTGTCCGTCCGTCTTTGTCTTACGCTATTGCAAACGAAAAAAAGCAAACGAAAAACGCTCGGACAGGGATGTCCAAGCTACATAAGCTACAAGAAATATGAAAAGCCCCATCAGTGATCTCCTTTGCAAGATGTTCCAGAAGCATCGTGTTCTCTTTTGGTACGACGATGACAAGTCGCTGCGGAAAGATTTTGAAGCGGCGGAAGTCGATGCAGTCACCAAGGTCGAAATCGCCAACAATGAGTTCCTGCTGAAATACCGTGTGCTGCGCGAAGAACCCAATCAGCAGTTCCTGCTGTATCACGAAGGGCCTCAGCCGCAGGATCTGAACAACTGGCTGCTGGATGTCCTGCTGGCTCATGATCAGGTGCGAGTACACCAGGTGTCTCTTTGGAGCCATGAAGTCGGACTGTCGTTCGATTTCAGCGATGTCGTGGCGCAACATGCGGAGTTCTTTAAGATCGCCAAACGTCGGCAGTCGCTGCAGAAGTTGATCTCAGCAGACGAAACGAAGATTCGACTGCGGCAAAAGCTGATGGCTGTCTGTGTCGGATCTGAGCCGAAGCTGGAGGCCATTCTCGAAGCGTTGCTGGATGAACTGGCGGAAGGCCGTGACGAAAAATACACACTGCTGGAAAAGTGCGGA